>NZ_JBIAWP010000037.1:0-30073 GCF_042895785.1 Streptomyces sp. NPDC001380
CCGAGGCGGTGGCGGTGGCGACGAGGAGGCGGTAGACGCTCTCCTCGATCGCCGTCAGGCCTACCGCCTGGAGCATCCCCGGGACTCCTCTCGCCATCGTCCGGTCCGCGACGTGCGGACCAGGTCGTTGACGTTTGCCTCAGGGGTTGGCCGGCGCACGAGCGCCGGCGGGCGCCGGGACTTCCTTGCCCCGGCGCCCGCCGGTCTCAGCCGTGCCCACCGCCCGCCGGTCTCAGCCGTGCCCACCGCCCGCCGGTCTCAGCCGTGCGCACCGCCCGCCGGTCTCTGCCGTGCGCTCCGCTCGCCGTCACCGCTCGCCGTCACCGCTCGCCGTCACCGCTCGCCGTCACCGCCCGGTGGGGGTGCCGGGGTGCAGGTAGGCGCGGTCGACCGTCTGCCGCACGCCGTCCCCGGCCGCGTCGTCGGCCTGCGCCCGCAAGGTCACCCGGGCATCGCCGCGCACGCGGGAGGGCCGCTCCACGGTGGCGGTGAAGTGCCCGCCGCTGCCCTGCCCGGCGGTGGCGGCCGTCCTCCAGGTCCGCCCGTCGTCGTAGGAGGCCTCGAGGGCGGGCCTCACCCCGCGCGGGGCGGGCAGGCCGTCGGGCAGCCGGACGTCGAGCCCGAGGGTGTGCGCCCGCTGCGGGCCGACCGCGTTGTTCGCGTCCACCGGCGCGCGGGCGTCGACCGGCGCGCGGTGGTCGACCGGCGCGCGGTGGTCGACCGGCGCGCGGTGGTCGACGGCGAGCGGCGGCAGCAGCGCCACGGTGGCCGCGGTGTTTGACCGGAACGTCCAGGACGTCCGCGTTCCGGTGGAGGAGCGCCAGTTCTCCGAGGTGCGCGCGGTCTGCCGGTCCAGCCGGTAGCCGGCCGGGCCCGCCGGCACCTCGAAGTCGCCCCGCGCGCCGGCGGTGGACCGCGCCACCCGCGCGTCGTCGCGGTGGAGCTCGGCCACGGCCGTGTCACCCGCCTGCGGCGCCTCCGGGCCGATGCCGCCGAAGCCGCTGCTCTCGGCGAACGACCGGTGGCCGGCGCCGTCGGTGAAGTCCGGGCCGTGGAAGGAGGGGGTCTCGCCGCGGCGCGCCGAGGACGGCCGGCCACGCCGTGCGGGAGGGCGGGGCGCACCGCGGCCGTGAACCGCCGCTCGGCGGCCCGCTGTCCGGGCCGGTAGGTGTGCGCGGCGTCCCGCGTGCCGGGCCGGCGGCCGCCCCGCGGACAGCAGGCCGCACCGGCACCCCGGGCCGGCTCGCCGGGCCCGGGCCCGGCGGCCGCCGGCCGCCCGTCCCGCGCCGGCGGCCGCCCGTCCCGGGCCGCCCGCGGCCGCCGGCCGCCCGTCCCGCGCCGCCCGCGCCGCCGGCCGCCCGTCCCGGGCCGGCCGCGCCGCCGGCCGTGCGGTCCCTCAGGTGGTGGCCAGGCCGGCGTCGTCGAGGGCGGCGAGCGCTTCGGCGGCCTCGGCGTGGAGCGGGCTGCGCAGTGCGGCGAGCGCGTCGCGGGCGCTGCGCAGGGTCGCGCGGGCCTCGGGGTGCCCCAGGGCGGCGAGGGTCTGGCCCAGGTGCAGGCGGGTCCGTTCGGCCCACGACGACACCTGGGCGGCCTCCAGGGCGCTGAGGGCCTGCCGCAGCGTCACCTCGGCCTCGTGCCAGCGTTCCAGGGCCGCGAGGTCGTTGCCGATGTGCAGCCGGGTGACGGCGAGGTACAGCCCGATCACGCCGTCCGTCCGGCCGGGGACGCCCGCACGGCAGAGGCGTTCGCTGCGCTGGTGCAGGTCCAGTGCCTCGGCCGCCCGGCCGGTCTCGCGCAGCAGGGTGCCCAGGGTGTTGAGGAGCGTCAGCTCCGCCAGCCGGCCTTGCGGCGAGTCCTCGGCGGACAGGCGGCGTGCCCCCTCGCGCAGCCGCTCCTCGGCCTCCTGCATGCGGCCCTGCCGCTGGAGCGCGCCCGCGCCGTACCCCAGTGCCCAGCCCTCCTGGAGCCCGTCGCGGCACGCGCGAGCCGCCGCGAGGGCGGCGTCGGCGCTCCCCAGGGCGGCCCGTGCGTCGTGCGTGCAGCAGTTGTGGGCCCAGGAGAGATAGTTGAGGTGGACCGCCTCTTCCCGCCTGCTGCCCAGCAGGCGGGCGGAGGCGGCCGAGAGCCGGAACACCTCCACCCACTGCTCCCAGTGCTGGTTGAGATCGGAGAACCAGTGCATCGCCTCCGCCGCGTCCACGACCTGCCGGTGACGGCCGGTGCCGTGGGCCCGGCGCAGCGCGGCGAGCCACTGGGCCCGCTCGGCCTCGAGCCAGGCCCGCGCCTCGTCCCGGCCGGCGGGCGCCGTGTCCGGATCCGGGTCGCCCTGCGGCACGGCCCGTTGGTGGTCGGCGTCGAAGTGCAGCGCGGCTGTGGTGGCGCGGCGCAGCATCCAGGAGGCGGCCCGGTCGAGCGCGGCGTCGCGGACCTCGGGACCGTCCTCGGTGTCCACCTGCTCGGCCGCGTAGAGCCTGAGCAGGTCGTGGAAGCGGTACCGCTCGGCGGCCGCGTCGCTGTGCAGCAACCCGGCATCGGTCAGCTCCTCGGCGCAGGCGGCGGCGTCGTCGTAGGACAGGCCGGCCAGGACCGCGGCGGTCTCGGGGCTGAAGTCCGCTCCGGCCGACAGCGCCGCGCGCCGCAGCACCGTCCGGCAGTGCGGCGGCAGGTGCCGGTAGGAGAGCGCGAAGGCGGCCCGCACCCGTAGGCCTCCGGCCTGCAGTCCGTCCAGCCGCCGGCCCTCGGCAGCGAGGCGGGCGGCGAGCTTGCCGAGGCGTTCGTGCGGCCGGCTCATCAGGCGCTGGCCGGCGATCCGGACGGCCAGCGGCAGGTACCCGCACAGGTCGGCGAGATCGCGTGCGGCCTGCGCCTCCGCCGCCACCCGTTCCGGGCCGATGATGCGGGCCAGCAGTTCAACCGCCTCCTCGCGCCGCAGCAGCGCCAGGTCGACACGGTCCACGCACTCCAGACCCGCCAGGGCGTGGCGGCTGGTCACCAGCGTCACGGACGGGCCCGACCCGGGCAGCAGGGGGGCGACCTGGGACTCGGCGGCGGCGTTGTCGAGGAGCAGCAGCAGGCGCCGCTCACCGGCCAGGGACCGCCACAGCCCGGCACGGTCCTCGGTGCCGGCCGGGATGGCCGCATCCGCGACCCCCAGCGCACCGAGCAGCCGGGCCAGCGAGTCCCGGGGGGTCGTCGGCTCGGCATCCATGCCGTGCAGGTCCAGGGCGAACTGCCCATCGGGGAAGTACGGCGCGAGGCGGTGCGCGGCGTGCACCGCGAACGCGGTCTTGCCGAGCCCCGGCTGCCCGCTGACCACGGCGACCACCGGCCGCCCCCCGCCGGCCGCCTGCGCCAGCTCCAGCAGCCGGGCGAGCGCCGGGCCGCGGGCGGTGAAGTCCAGGACGTCGCGCGGCAGCGCCAAGGGGCCGGAGCCGGCCGGCCCGGGGGCCGTGCGGGGGCGCGGGCGGCCCCCGGCGGCGGACTTCTCCAGGCCCGCCGCCTCGTCACCGGCCAGTCCCAGAGCCCCGGCCAGCGCCTGCACCGTACGGCGCTGCGGCCCGCGGGTGCGTCCGCGCTCCATGTCGGCCAGCGCCCTGACGCTCACTCCGGACGCCTGCGACAGCGCCTCCCGGCTCAGCCCGGAACCAGCCCGCAGCTGCCGCAACCGCTGTCCGAAGTCCCCCGTGAAAGGCGTGCCGTCCCGCACCGTCGATGCCCCCGATCCGTCCGGCTCCTCCGGTCCAGAGCCCCCGGCAGAAGTATCGCCGACGGTACTTCTGCCGGGAGAACCGCCTGGGCGGCGCGGACCGGACATGGTCGACTGACGTCAGACACCGGACGCACCCGCCGGCACCGCCGCAGGGTGCGCATGCCGCGTGAGGTCGCGCACGCCCTGCCGTCCGGCCACCGGAACGGCAGCATCGACCGACCACCTCGCCCCGCACACGCACACACCGGCCGACGGCACCGCGCCGCGGCCCGCACCACTCACCGGGAAGCCTCCATGAACACTGCGCGTCACCGCTCCACGCTGCTCGCCGCCGCGGGCACGGCCCTCGCCCTGGCGCTCACCGCCTGCCAGAGCGGCGGGGACGGCACGACGTCGTCCGCGCCGGCCGCCCCGGCCCCGGCGGCACCGTCCCCGGCGGCCGCCGCGCCGACGGCCGGCGGGAGCACCGGGACACCCGACGCGGCAGCCCCGGCCGGTCCGGCGCAGTCGACGGGCTCCGGCCCCAGCGGCGCCCCCGCGGGCTCGGCCGGGACGACCGGCGAGCAGGCGAGCGCCTCCACTGCGGCCTGCACCGCGCAGGACCTGCGGGTCACCGCCGCCAGGCAGGACGGCCCGCCCTACACCCACATCGTCCTCACGGCGAGGAACACCACCGGGCACTCCTGCCGGCTGACGGGCTTCCCGCACATCCAGTTCCTGGAGAGCCACAAGCAGGACGTCCCGGCCGTCGCCAAGAGCAGGCCCGCCACGCCGGTCGTCCTCACCGCGGGCGCCCCGGCCTACGCCCTGGTGAAGCTGTCGGACGGCGGGGTCGACGAGGACAACGAACCCGTGTCGGCGTTCTCCGTCATGCTGGACGGCGACTCCACGGTCATCGCCGTCACCGCGCCCGGCAGCGACGGCATCGCCGTCGACCCGGCGAAGGCCCTCACCGGCTACTGGACGCCCGAACTCCGCAACGGCGCGGACGACTTCTGAGACCGGCCGAAGGGGGACGGCGTCCTCGGACGGCGGGGGGACACGGCCGCACCGGCGCCGCATCCTGGAGCGGTCAGACGGCCGCAGATCGCCGCCCGGCCGGCTGACCGCCCAGACCGCCGCCGGCGCCGCCGCCCGCCGCGGCGCGTCCGCCACCGCGGACGGGCGGCGGACCGGGCACGGCCCGCGCCGCGGCTTCGCCACCGCCGCCCGCCGCGCCACCGCCGCCCGCCGCGCCGGGGCCGGACCGGAGCGCATCGGCCGCCCCGGCGGCTCCCGCGCCCTGCCCGGCCCTCTCGAGGAGGGCGACCGGTGGCGGCGCGGCCCAGGGGCCGGGCCCTGAGCGGGCAGCACGGCCAGGAGCAGCAGCACCGAGGGCCGGCCCTCCGCCCACCCCGAGGTCGCGCGGCCCTGCGCCGGCCGCCGGCGCACGGCGGGGCGGCGGGCTCCGGGCGCGACGCTGCGGTGGGCCCGCGTGCCCTCGTCCGGGGCACCGCGGGTCCTCCTGCCGCGCCCGTCCCGCACGCGGCCGGAGGACTCTCCCGGCGCGGCGATCCGCCGCGGATCCGGCCCGCCTTGCGGCGGTCGGGTCGGTCCCGGCCGCAGTCCGCCGGGGTGCACGGCGGGGAGGAGGCGATGGCCGAGGAGGGGGTGGCCGCGGTCGGGACGAGACGCGGGACCGGCGTGGCGATCGCGGGGGTCGCGCTCATCGTGCTCGTCCTGCGGATGCCGCTCGCCCGGGCCGTCACGCGCGACGCCGAAGCGGCGCAGCTGCAGGCCGGGCCGGACGAGGTGATCCGGTGCCGATCGTCGTCGACATCGACATCGACATCGACATCGACGTCGTGCCGGCCGGGCGCAAGATGTCCGTGGGCGACCTCGCCGACCGGGTGGGGATCGCCCCCGCCGCCCTGGCGGTCCTCGAGAGCGGCCGCGCCAGGGCGGTGCGCTTCACCGCGCTCGCCGCGCTCTGCGAGGTGCTCGACTGCCCGCCGGGAGACCTGTTTGCGACGGGAGGCCGAAGACACCGCAGACCGGTGAACCATGCCCGCAGACGCAGGCGGACGCTCCTGGGGGGACCGCAGCCGGCATCAGGCCGTACAACTCGCAGGAGCCGCCCCCCGGCCCATCGGCCCGGGCGCACCGCCCGGGAACCGCGATGGCCACCCAGGCCTTCGAACAGGGACGTGCGCGGTGCTCGGGGACCTGGCCGGCCGCGTGCCGACGATGCGGGCGGTCGCAGCCCCCTGGGGCCGTGCGGCCCCCCGACCACGGCCGTGAGGGACGTGAGGGCCGTACAGGCCTCACCCGTGCCCTGCAGCCGCACCACCGGCCACACCGGCCACGACCTGCACCCCCGCGAGTGGGGCACCCCCGCCGGCCACCGGACAGCCGCCCGGCCCTCCCCGCGACACCGCCACCGCCGCCCCCGCCCGCCCCGCCGGGGCATCGCGTTGCGCTCTCACCGGCCGCGAGGCCGACCGGGACGGACGGCCTGCGCCTTGCAGACGGGGTCGGGCGGCACGGCGAGCGCCCGCACGGCCAGGCCGGCCAGGCCGGCGGGCACCTCACCGCCTTCGCTCGACGCGGTGGCGTGGGCGCAGGCCTCGACGGGGGAGAGGGCCGGCAGGGTCCCGCACGGCCGCCGGCCGCCCACCGGGCACGCGCCCGGCCGTGCCGCCTGTCGGCCGCGGTGCGTGCCTGCCCGCCGCGGGTGCGCGCCCGGTGGCCGGCCTCCCGCGCCCCGCTCCTCGCGCAGAGCGCCCCGATCCTGTGCAGGCCTGCGCCGAGCCGGTCGACCGGGTACGGGCCGCTGCCCGCCGGCCCGCGCCCCGGGTCCCCGCCGCAAGCGAACCCCGTCGGCCTCGCCCGGCCCCGCGCCCACCACGGGCTGCGCAGTGCCCGCCGCCCGCGCACGCCGGCCTCGTGCCCGCCGCCCGCGCCGTCCCGCAGCTGGCCCCGGCGCCGTGCGGACCCCGGTGCCCCGGCTCCGTTCCAGGTCCTGAGGGTCATCTGGCTGCCGGGCACGGCGAAGCGGGAGACGCAGGGGGGGCGGCGCGGCGGCGGGGGCGGCGGTCGGGTGGGGCCGTGTCCGTGACGGGCGGCGGGCGGCCGGGGGCGGCGGGTGTCAGGGCAGCAGGGAGGTGAGGGTGCCGCCTTCGGCCTTCAGGGCGGCGCCGGTGGTGGCGGAGGCGAGGTCGGAGCTGGTGTAGAGGATGAGGTTGGCGACCTCCGCGGGCTCGATGAGGCGCCGGAGGAGCGAGGTGGGCCGCGCGCGGGCCATGAACCGGCGCTGGGCGGCGTCGAACGACTCGGCGTCGGGGAACATGGCGGTGATGTACTCCTCGATCCCCTCGGTGCGGGTGGGGCCGGGCAGGACGGAGTTGACGGTGACGCCGGTGCCGGCGGCGGCGGTGGCCAGGCCCTTGGCGACGGCGAGCAGCGCGGTCTTGGTCGTGCCGTAGTGGACCATGTCCAGCGGGGTGTCCACCGCGGTCTCGCTGGAGACGAAGACGACGCGGCCGTGCCCGCGGGCCATCATGCCGGGCATGTACTGGCGGGCGAGCCGGACCCCGCTGAGCACGTTGACCTCGAAGAAGCGGCGCCACTCGTCGTCCTGGATCTCCAGCACGGGGGTGGAGGCGAAGACGCCGGTGTTGTTGACCAGGACGTCGACCTCCGGGACCGCCGCGAGCAGCTTCTCGGCGCCCTCGGCGGTGGCCACGTCGGCGGCGACCGCTGTCACCGCGGCGCCGGGGGCTGCGGCGCGGATCCTCTCGGCGGCGTCCTGGAGCCGGTTCTCGTCGCGGCCGTTGATGACGGTGCGGGCGCCGGCGCGGGCGAACGCCTCGGCGGTCGCCAGGCCGATCCCCAGGGTGGAGCCGGTGACCAGGACGGTGCGGCCGGTGAAGTCGATCTGCACGGGTGGTTCCTTCGATCCGGTGGGAGCGGGGGCCTGCTGCAGCCCCGACTCGTTCAAGAGAGAACGTTCTCTCCGAGAATGAGACGGATCGTTCTCTCTGTCAAATTTGATGGCGAGAACGATCCGTCTCATACTGGGGGGGAAACGTCGGGGCGGGAGCGGACCGGAGGAGGAAGCCGTGGGGCGGCGCCCATCACTGGAAACCAGGCAGCACATCCTGACGGCGGCCGGGGACCTGTTCTACACGCGCGGAGTCCGCGCCGTCGGCATGGACCTCGTGATCGGCACCGCCAAGGTCGCCAACGCCACGCTCTACCGCCACTTCGCCACCAAGGACGACCTGGTCACCGCCTACCTCGTCGACCGCAACGAACACTGGTGGAAGCGCCTGCAGGAGGCCGCCGCCCAGGCGCCCGACGCCCCCGGCCGGATCCGGGCGCTGTTCGACCTCACCGCCCGGGAGATGGCCGCCCCCGGCTACCGGGGCTGCGCGACCTTGAACATCACCAGCGAGTTCCCCGACGCGGACCACCCCGCCCACCGCGCCGCGGTCGCCCACAAGGCCCACGTCCGCGCATGGATGCGCGACCAGCTGCGGGAGGCGGGAGCCGCACAGCCGGACGACACCGCCGGCAAGCTCATGATCATCCTCGACGGCGCCCAGGTCCTGGCCGCCGCCCTGGGATCCACCGAGCCCGCACAGCAGATGACCCAGCTCGCCGACCAGCTCCTGACCGCGGCACTGCCCCGACCCGCCCGCTGACACGCGGGACCGGGCCGGCCGGACCGGGCCCACGCGGCCTTCGGCCCGCACCCGGCCCCGGTGGCGCCGGCGCGCCCCGCTGCGCCCCGCCGCCGAAGAGCGTCCGCGGCATCGGGCCCGCCCGAGGCCCCGAGGCCCCGAGGCCCCGAGGCCCCGAGGACCCGAGGACCCGGGGGCCCCCGGGGGCCCCCGGGGGCCGCGCCGCCGCCCTGCAGCACCTGGACCAAGCCGGCAGGCGGCCTCCACGCCCGGGTGTCCGCGCAGCCGCCTTGCGGGGGCGTCCGTGCCGCGGCCGGGGAGCGCATCGACCGGCGTCGGCCAGGACGGCGGCGTGCCCCGGCCGCGGCGCCCGGGTGCGAAGTCGTCAACGCCCGGGACCCGCGGCGCGCGGAGCGCGGCCACCGCCATCCGCCGGCCGTCCACCGGCACGCCCGCCGCCCTGCGGCCGCAAAAGCCGTGCACCCGCCCGACAGGTATCCCGCGCACCGGACACGGAACAGCACCGCCCCGAGTCCAGGCGGCCATCCGGACCCGGTCGCCCTCATCCGCCGCATCCTCGGCGACCAGCGCGGACAGCCCCGGGCGAAACGCCCCGCCGGGCTGCGCCGCGATCGCAGCCCGAACCGCGACCGCGGCCGGGTCCTCCTCCGCGCCCGGGCCCGTCTGCGGGTCCCGCTGCTCCTCCTGCCGCCCCGGTCGCCCTCATCCGCCGCTCGCGGGTCCGGCGCCGCGGCGGCCCGTCGCCGAAGGCGGGTCCGCGGCAGGCGGGCCTCGCCGGCGGCGGCTGCCGGCGCGGCCCGCCGCCGTGCCGGCGGGTCCGCCGCGGGGGCCGGGCCGCCCGCACGGGGCCTCTCGCCGGGCGGACGGCACCGGGGGCGGGGTGCGGGTCCGGGGCCGGGCGCACCTCCCGGGTGTGCACCGGTCAGGGGCGTGCCCCTCCGGGGGGGTGTCTGGCCGCGGGCGTTCGCGGCGGCCTTCAGCAGCAGGGCGGCCAGGGTGCTCCGGCCGTCGCGGTCCAGGCCGGCCAGGAGGCGGCCGTCGAGGGCGGCGGCGTGCCGGCGGGCGGCCGCCAGGGCGCTGCGGCCGGCGTCGGTGGCCTCCGGGCGGGCGGTGCGGCCCCGCCCGGGAGGGGTGACGCGGTGCACCAGCCCGGCCTCCTCCAGGCGCCGGACGGTGGCGAGCATGCTGGGCGCGCTGACGTCGGCGCGGCGGGCCAGCTCGGTCAGGGACAGCCCCGGACGGGCCGCCAGGTGGCCGAGGGCGCCGATGCGGCGCAGGGACAGGCCGTCTCGGGCCGGCGCCCCGTCCAGGGCGGAGCGTGCCAGCCGCCCCGGGCCGACCAGCAGCATCGCGACCGGCGCGGACGCCGGGTCGGGCGTGCGGCCGTCGCGGGCGCGCCCGGCGCCGGGGGCCGCGCCCTGCCTCCCTCCCCGCGGCGCCCCGCCGCGCCCTGCGGCCGCCTGCGGTGGGCCGACCCGCCCGCCCCGCTGCGCGACCGGATCCACCGCGCGGCCGGCTCGCCGGGCGCCGGTGCCGTCACCGCGCCGGGCGGGTTCGGCCACCAGCTCGCCGCCACCCTCACCCTCGCCGACGGCCGCCGCCTGTTCGCCAAAGCCGCCCTCGCCATCGACGGGGCACCCACCGCCGGCTGCTGAGCTGTCCGCCCGACCCCGGCCAGCTGGAATGCCGAGGCCCCGGCGGCGACCGGCGAGGGCCTCTCGGCGCGGGCGGAACGGCCTCGTTCCACCGGGCCATGGGGCCGATCAGCGGCACGCCCTCCTCACACCGCTTCAGGCTGCCCGTCTGCGGTCATCGCGCGGGGCTGCCGCTCCCGGGCAGGGACAGGCCCAGTCGGATCTGGCTGTCCGCGGTGGCCACGATCGTTTCGCTGACGCCCCTGGGGTTCCAGCCCAGCACGGAACGGGCCTTGTCATTGCTGATGACGGGAATCCGGCCTTCCAGGATCGCGGCCTCCCGAAGGGCCGGTTCGGTCTTCGCGGCCTCGCGCACCTGCTCGACGGTCAGTTCGGCGGAGGGCAGCAGGGCGGCCGCGGCGGGGAAGTGCCCACGCAGGATCCGGGCCATGTCGAAGAAGCTGATCGACGGTCCGCCGACCGCTATGAAGCGTTCACCCGCCGCCCTCGGGTGGAGCATGGCGCGCAGGTGCAGGTCCACCACGTCGCGCACGTCGACGACACCGAAGTACATGACCGGCACGACCGGCATCTGCCCGGTCAGCATGAGCTTGACCAGACCGACCGAACCGGACGGCCGGTCGGTCAGCTGCGGACCGAAGATGCCGGTGGGATTGACGACCGACAGCTCCACGCCCCCGTGCGTGCGGACGTGGTCCCAGGCCGCACGCTCCGCGAGGACCTTCGACCTGTGGTAGGCGGGCAGGCCCACGGTGTCCGGGTCGGTCCAGTCCGCTTCCGAGTACCGGTCGTCCGGCTTCACCGTGTATCCGACCGCCGCGTAGGACGAGGTCATCACGACGCGGGGGACACCGGTCCTGCGGGCCGCGGAGATGACCCGCAGCGCACCGTCACGGGCGGGGAGGATGAGTTCGTCCTCGGTCTCGGGCGGGGTGAACGGGAAGGGTGACGCGTGGTGCAGCACGTGGTCGACACCGTCCATGGCCTCGGCCCAGCCGCGGTCGGCCTCGAGGTCGGCGACGGCGAACTCCAGCCGGTCCGCCGGATCGACCCCGGCCTGACGGAGCGCCGCCAGGACCTCGGCCTGCTGCCCGGAGCCCCGGACCGTGACACGGGTCCGGTACCCCTCGCGTATCAGCCGGGCGACGGAGTGGCTGCCGACGAAGCCGGTACCGCCCGTGACGAGTACCGTCCCGGGCTCCGTGGAGGGGACGGCGAATTCTTCTGTGGTCATCGTGTCGGGTCCTTCATTGGGTGAATTGGTTCATCAGGCGGGTGACGTCCTCGGCGGCGCGTTCCTCGGCGGCCGTGTCACCTCGAAGAACGGCGTCCCACAGGTCCGCCTTGCGACGCAGGTAGGTCAGGCGCAGCTGGAGCCGCTCGATGTCGGCGGCCAGCTCCTCCGCCTGTGAGGCGAACAGATCCCGCTGTTCGGCGGCCGCGGAGTCGCCCTGGGCGAGCAGCTCCAGATAGCGGCGCATCCCGCTGACCGTCATCCCCGCGGAGCGCAGGCAGGACAGCGCCACGACGCGCTCCGCGGTCGCGTGCCCGTACCGGCGGTGGCCGCTGGACTCGTCGCGGGCGACCCTGCCCAGCAGGCCGATCTTCTCGTAGTAGCGGAGGGTGGGCTCGGTGAAGCCCGACCGGCGGGACATCTCCTGGATGGTCAGCCCCACCGCTGGTTCCGTCGTCGCTGCTGCCATACCGGAAGCTTCCGGCACCTCAAGCGCTTGAAGTCAATTCCGCGTTCCGCGACGTGACGAGTGTCTCTCGAACGGCGCAAGGGCAGTGGCCGGCCCTGAAGGCACCGAACGCCGAACGCCTCCGGGGCCCCGCCGCCGCGGAGGGGGCCGGCCGGTCGTGCGGCGGTGCCGGAAGCGAGGCCCTGCCTGGTGCGCGACCGTGCCGCGGCGGACAGGCGCTGAGGGACGCGCATGCCGGAGCAACTCACCGGGCGGCCGGGCCACGCGGGCCGCTGCGCCTGAGGCCGGCGCGGTCCCGTCCACAGCGCCCTGCTCTCCACGTTCCTTGCGCGAGGAGGTCCGGCCGTACTCTGCTGCAGCGGGCCGCCGACGCCCTGCACCGCCTGCTGCCCACCGTGCTGCGCCGCGACGGCCGACCCGCACGTCCCCGCGAGCAGGCCCGGCCGGCGCAGGAGGAGCGTGCCGTGCGGCACGTGAGGGTCACCTGGACCCACGACTTCGCGGACGAGCCGGTGGAGATCCTCAGCGAACTCGACGAGGAGGACCGGGAGGGGCGCAAGGTGGAGGTCTTCCATGGCGGCCGCCGGGCGCGGGCCGACGCCTCCCACGAGACCGCCGCCACCGGCCTGGGCGAGGTGCCCTTCCCACCACCGCTTCCAGCGCGGCGACCTGCCCGCCGGCGAGCCTGTCGCGCCGGGCGCGGACGTTGTTGACCCACAACGTTGTTGACCCGCACCCCGAGCGAGACCGCGGTCTCGGTACCGTCCGGGCCCGTGACGGTCTCCTGGTGCGGGCGCGGGGGAGCGGCGCAGCCGGTGCGCGCCGCGTACTGCGCCAGTGCCTGCAGGCCCTGCTCGAATAGCTGCGCCCGCGAGCCCCGCGCCGCCGCCGAGGCCTCTGCTGCGGCCCGCGCAGCCACCGCGGCCCGGTCCTGCTCGACGCCCTGCGCGGGAAGCAGCCCGCGCTGCTCCCCCTCCGACCCCGCCCACCCGGCCCACTGCTCGGCGACCCACCGCCCCAGCGGCTCCCCGCCGAACACGGCGTCCACGCCCAGCCGCGCCCACTCGACGCGGCCGCCGCAGCCGGCCCCACCAGACGCGGACTGCAGTGCAGGAGCGCTGCCACCGCACCGGCCGGCGCGGGCACCGCCACGGATCGACGGCCCTCAGCGCGAGCCGGCCTCCATGCCTGCCGGGGTGCCGGCCCGGCCTACAGGCCGTCAGGTGTCCGTCTCGGGCGGCCCGGCGGGCCGCCCGGCGGTGGTCAGCCCTCGGCCAGGGCTGCGCCCAGGAGTGTGTGGGCGTAGTGGACGGACCGGCCGGTGCGGGTGCGGGTGACCGGGCCGGCGTCGCGCAGGACCGCCAGGTGGCTGCCGACGGTGCCCAGGCTCAGGCCGAGGCGGGCGGCCGGCTGCGTCGTCGTCGCGGGCACGTCCAGCGCCCGCAGCACCTGCGCGCGGCGCGGGCCGACCAGCCGGCCCAGGGCCTCGCCGCCCGGTGTGCGCGCCGCCGGGGCCGAGCAGGTCGGCGACGCCCCGGGCGGGATAGACCAGGGCGTAGCGCCAGGGCGGCTCGACGTAGCTGATCAGCGTGCCGAACACCGTCGGCATCAGCAGCAGGCCCTCGCCGTCCGGCCGGCGCCGGTCCCACGCGGCGCGCGGGCCGGTGCGGACCTCGATCGTCCCGGACCGCCCCTCGGCGCGCCAGTGCACCCGCGGGTCGAGGTCGCCCAGCGCCGCCGCCCAGCCGCCTGCCGCCAGGTGCCCGGCGCGTCGGACCAGGTCGCGCTCCAGCACCGCCCGCAGCCGCGGCCAGTGCGGCTCGACCAGCGCCTGCCAGCTCGCCTCGAGCGCGTCGGCGAGCCGGGCGACCACGTCCGGCGCGCCCAGGATCCGCTGCACCTGGCGGGGCGGCGTGGGCAGCCCCGCCGGGTTGCGGGCCAGTTCCAGGCGCGCACGGTGCAGGGGGGGTGCGCGCACGGCGGCCAGCTCGGCGGCGAAGCCGCCGGAGCCCGACGGCGGCGGCGGATGGATGAAGTCCGCGTTGTAGGCGCCGCGGCGGAACAGCGCCGTCAGCGCCCCGACCGCGGGCACCTGCTCGCGCAGCCGCTCATACCGGGGTGCGATGCGCTCGGCCCACGGCCGCAGCGGCCCGCCCACCTGCACCCCGGCTGCGACGCGCAGCGCCTGCACGGCCTCGCCCAGCGGCGGGACCGCAAAGCGGGTCCGCGCCACGTCGACGGGCCCCACCTCGATGGCCAGCACCTTTCGCCTCCCTGCGAAAGCACAGTCACCGCAGCGGGCCCGCCGTGATGCTCTCGGCCATGACCACCACCCCCGCCGCGGCGCGCCCGGCCACCGGGCGCGAGGTGTTCGCCGTGGGCCAGTTCCGCGGGCTGTTCGCCGGCTGCACGCTCTTCCTGACCGGCGAGACGGTGCGGATGCTCGCCCTGTCCGTGACCGTCTACGCGGCGACCGGCTCGCCGCTGGTCGCGGCGCTGGCGTACGCGGCGGGCTTCCTGCCCCACGCCCTGGGCGGCACGCTGCTGCTCTCCTTCGCCGACCGCCGGCCCCCCCGGACCGTCCTGGTCGGCCACGAGGCGCTGCGCGCCGCGGTCGGCGCCGTGCTCGCCGCCGGCCTGCTGCCGGCGCCGGCCATGCTCGCGCCGGTGTTCGCCGCCGGCCTGCCCGGCGCCGTCGCCTCCGCCGCGCGCACCGCCCTGCTGCCCGACCTGCCGGACGGCGACCGCCACGTCCTCGGCCGCGCCGCCTTCTCCATGGCCGCCGGCGCCACCCAGGTCCTCGGCTTCGCCACCGGCGGCATGCTGATCACCGCCCTCGGCGCGCCGGGCGCGCTCTGGACCACCACCGCGACCTGCCTGGCCTGCGCGGCCCTGCTGCACCTGCGCCTGGCCCACCGCCGCCGCCGCGCCGACGGCCCGGCCGGCATCGGCGAGACCTGGCGGGTCAACCGGGCCCTGCTGCGCCGGCCCGCCCTCCGGGCGCTGCTGCTGGCGCAGTGGCTGCCACCGGCGCTGGCGGTCGGCGCCGAGGGCGTGCTCGTCCCCTACGCCACCCAGGCCGGCGCGCCCGACGCGATCATCACCCGGCCGCGACCACGCGATCGCCCGGCCCGGTGGCCTACTGCCACAGGTCCGCGCCGTCGCGCCCGCTCGGATCCATCGTCAGCACGTCCTCGTGGAGGCCCGCAAGGGGCCGACCGGTGGGCGTCCCGTCCTCCCCGGACTCCATGACCACCCAGCCGACCTCCACACCGGGCACGTTCACGTCCGCGCCGTGATCCAGCTGATCAACCACGGCGAAGACGGCTTCATGGGCAACGGCCCGGGCCAGCAGCGCAAGGTCGTTCCTGTCCGCTCCCGCGTCCAGCAACCGTCTGGCCGCTGCCACCTGCTCCAACGCTCCCGGGACGGCCCAGCCGTCGATGGCATCGCGCCACAGCGAACGGAGCAGTACGAAGCGTGCCAGGTGCGGCTGGTCCTCCTCGATCTGCGACCTCGCCCAGTCGGAAGCGTCCGCCGCACCGAGCGCCTCGAACTGCGTCCGAAGCGCCTGCGCCGCAGTCCGCTTCGATGGAGCGAGCCCAGACAGCCACGACTTCCACGCCGTCTCAGCATCATCCATCGCATCAGGATGCCCCACCGACCGCTTTGCATCAGCAAGATCAATCGTTCACGGAACTGCGGCCAGAGCCCATGTCACCCATCCTCATCAGGTCGGCGAGGCCAATGGCCTGCGGCGCCCGGCCCCCTTCATGCGCGCGGGCCGCCCGGGGGTGCGGTCAGCGCACGCGGCCGGGGTGGAGCGCGCTGATACGGGCCTGCCGGTCGCCGACCTCGTACGGCACGCGGTGGACGCCCCCGTGGATCCGCGGCACCTGCGCGCTGCCGGACGCGCCCTCGGGCCGCGGGGCGCCGGCGAGGCGGTCCACCGCGGTGACCACCCGGCCCACCCCGCCGGCCTCGTCCTCGGCGAACCGCTCCGCCCGCGCCAGGGCCTGCGGCTCCCCGGCGGCCCCGCACCCCACGCCCCGGGCCCGCCGGACACCCGGCGCCGGGCCTCCTCGTGCGGGACGCCGGCGTCCCCACCCCGGGCCCGGCGCGCCCGGTAGGCGGCCAGCGCCCGCATCAGCCCGATCGTCTGGGTGCTCGCCTGGCGCAGGGTGTCGTTGCGTCTGCCGGCCGTGCGCTGCAGGTGTGCCTCGGCGTCGCGCTCGGCGGTGTCCAGGTCCTCCGGGCGGCTGTCGCTGCTGCCGGCCGCGGGCAGGAGCCTGCCCGGGGCCGTCCCGTGCTCCGCCGCGGAGCCGAGGTCGTACTTCGCCGGCAGGTCCGTGGTCCTCTCCGGCGGGGGAGCGTGTCCATTCCTGCGCCTGCCGGGGCCGGGCCGTCTGTCGCGAAGGCCTCGGCTCCACGTCCCGCAGCGACCCTGAGCCGCATCAGTCCAGGGCGTGGCTGCGGCCGGTCTGCAGGATCTCGTCGGAGAGCCCGGGCGCGACGTGGCGTACGGCGCGGGCGAGCATCAGCGCGCCGACCATTTCGCTGAGCAGGCGGATGGCCCTGTGGCGGGCCTCGGCCGGGTCGAGCTCGTGGCCCTCCTCCCCGGCTTCGCGCAGGAACTCGGCGGCGAAGCCGGTGAGGTAACCCTCGACGCCTTCGGCGTACGCGCTCTGCACGGCTTCGCTGTGCCGTCCGGCGTCGGTGGCCAGGGAGGCGGAGGGACAGCCGCCGTCCGGGTCGTCACGGTGCGCGGTGGACAGGTACTCGGCCACGACCCGCTCCAGCGGAGAGCCGTCCTGGCCCGGACCGTCCTCGATCGTCCGGGCCATGCCCCCGAGCGAGGCGGCGTAGGAGGCGCTGCACACCTCCACGGCCAGGTCGTTCTTGGAGGCGAAGTGGTTGTAGAAGCCGCCGTGGGTGAGTCCGGCTTCCTTCATCAACTCGGCGATGCCGACCGCGTCGATGCCCTGCGAGCGGAACATGCGACTCGCCGCTTCGAGGATGTTCTGCCGGTTGCGGGCCTTGTCCTCCTTGGTGATCCGCGGCATGGCCGTCCTCTCGCGTCGCTCTCCGCTTGACCTTTTTAAGGATGTGTCTCATCATAGCAGAAGTTACGATGATGAACATCATTAATAATTCGTGGAAGGGGAGCGTCATGCGCGCCATCGCCTACGACCAGCACGGAGAGGCCGGGCAGGTGCTGCGCCTGAGCGAGCAGCCGGCCCCCGCTGCGCCCGCGGCCGGGCAGGTGCAGGTGCGGGTGCTGTCCCGGCCGATCCACCCCGGCGACCTGGCGGGAGTGGAGGGCCTGCCGGGTGGGCCGCGGCAGCGGTTCGCCACGCCACGGATTCCCGGCGTGGAGGGAACGGGCGTCATCGAGACCGTCGGCCAGGGTGTGCAGGACCTGAGGCCCGGTCAGCGGGTCGCGTTCTTCCCGGTGCCGGGCGCGTGGAGCGAACTCGTCACGGCGCCGACCGATCTTGTGGTGCCGGTGCCCGAGGACCTCAGCGACGAGACCGCGGCTTTGATGCTGGTCAACCCGCTGACCCTGCTCTCCCTGCTGCGGGCGGTCGAGGACGCCCGGCACGGCCGGCCCGGCCCGGTGGTCCAGACGGCCGCCGGTTCGTCGGTGGGAAAGCTGGTCAGCTCCGCAGCACTCAAGCACGGCATCCCGCTGGTCAACCTGGTACGCAGCGCCACGGGGGCGCAGACCTTGCGGCAGCGCTTCCCCGGACTGCCGACCATCTCGACGGCCGACGCCGACTGGCGCACTCAGGTCCAGGACGCGACCGGCGGCCGCGGCGCCCAGGTCGTACTGGACGCGGTGGGCGGATCCCTGACCGGTGAACTGGCCGGGCTGCTCGCCGACGGCGGCACGCTGATCACCTACGGACAGCTCGGTTCCGGCAGCACGCCACTGGAGTCGCTCGCGCTGACCCCGCGGGCCCTGACCGTGCGGGGCACTTCCATCCTCCAGTGGACGGCCGCCCGCACACCCGAGGAACGGGCCGAGGACGTCGCCTTCGCCGCCCGCCTGGCCGCGACCGCCCCGGAACTCTTCGAGGTCGCCGCCGGCTACGACCTCGCCGACTTCGCGAAGGCCATCGACCACGTCCGCCGCCCCGGCAAGAGCGGAACCGTCCTGCTCACCAGCCCCGCACCCTGAACCCCACGAAGGGCACCGCCATGAAGATCGGAACCCTCGGCGCCGGAACCGTCGCCCAGGCCATCGCCCGCCACGCCGTGGCCCACGGCCACCAGGTCGTACTGAGCAACAGCCGCGGCCCCGCCTCCCTGGCCGGCCTCGCCGGCGAACTCGGACCGCTCGCCCAGGCCGGCACCCCGGAGGAGGCCGCCGCGGCGGAACTCGTCGTGCTCGCAGTCGGCTGGCCCCAGCTCCCGGACGCGGTAGCCGGCCTGCCACCCCTCGACGGGCGCATCGTCATCGACGCCACCAACCAGTTCCTCTCCCCACCCCCGCCCGTGAAGATCGCCGACCTGGGTGAGCTGACCGGCAGCGAACACGTTGCCTCACTGCTGCCCGGAGCCCGCGTCGTCAAGGCGTTCAACACCCTCTACGGCCGGTACATCGCCGCCGACCCGCGCCACCAGGCCGGACGCCAGGTGCTGTTCCTCGCCGGTGACGACCCCGACGCCAAGACCACCGTCAAGGACCTCACCGCCGCCTTCGGCTTCGCCCCCGTCGACCTCGGCTCCTTGCGCGAGGGCGGACGCCTCATGCAGCTCGGCGGCCCACTCTCCGGCCTCCACGCCCTCAAGCAGGACTGAGCCGGGCCCTCGCCCATTCCCCGCTCTCCTCCTCCACCCCCCTCAGCACAAGGAAGTCGCTCATGACCACCACCCAGCCCCTGCTGCAGCCCGTCCGCCTCGGCGCGCTGGAGCTCCCCAACAGCGTCGTCATGGCCCCCATGACCCGCGCCCGCGCCCAGAACGCCGAACTGGCCCCCACCGACCTGCACGCGACCTACTACGCGCAGCGTGCCGGCGCCGGCCTGATCGTCACCGAGGGAACCTGGGTCAGCGCCGACGCGATCGGCTTCATCCACGCGCCCGGCATCTACACCGACGCGCAGACCGCCGGCTGGGCGAAGGTCACCGAAGCCGTCCACGAGGCCGGCGGGCTGATCGTCTCCCAGCTCGGCCACCTCGGCGCGGCCTCCCACCCCGACCACCTCGGCGGCCGCCTGCCCGCCGGGCCCTCGGCCATCAACCCCGGCGAGAAGTCCTTCACCCCCTCCGGCCCGAAGGACACCGTCACCCCGCGCGCCTACACCGCCGCCGAGATCGCCGCCACCATCGCCGACTACCGCCATGCGGCCGAGAACGCCCGCCGCGCCGGCTTCGACGGCGTGGAGATCCACGCCCAGCAGTCCCACTTGATCCCGCAGTTCCTCAACCCGCGCCTCAACCAGCGCACCGACGCCTACGGAGGCAGCAGCGAGAAGCGGGCCCAGTTCCTCCTCGACATCCTCGACGCCGTCAGTGACGTGTGGGGCAGCGACCGCGTCAGCGTGAAGATGTCCCCGGGCTGGGACAACGGAACCACGTTCACCGCGGACGAGGAGACACTCGCCGACTACGACCAGCTGTTCAAGAAGCTCAACGACAGCAACCTGGCCTACCTGCACCTCCTGGGCGCTCCCGGCGCCATCGAGGAGCGCATCGCCCTCTTCTCCCGCTACCGCGCCCACTACCAGGGCGACATCGTCGCCAACCTCGCCTTCACCCAGGCCCTCGGCAACGAGATCCTCGACCACGGGATCGTCGACGCGGTCTCCTTCGCCGAGCCCTTCATCGCCAACCCCGACCTGGTCGAGCGCTTCGCGCAGGGCCACCCGCTGGCCGTCGGCGACCGGAACACCTACTACGCCGGTCACGCCGCGGGCTACACCGACTACCCCGCCTTCACCGCCAACTGAGCAAGGAAGACGTCGACGCAGCGTTGGCGTGCGGGGCAGCAGGAAACCTCCTGCCGCCCCGCACCCAACGCAGCGCCGGCCGGCTCCCCGAACGCCACCGACCGCGAACCACGGCAGAAGGGGCAAAAGAGCAGGCCGGGTACCTGCAGCAGCGAGCCCAGTCCCGAGCCGCGGAACCGGGCCCGTTCGCATGGGGCGGATCCACCCCTTCCCGGCACTTTCGCCCCGCGGCACCCGGGGCAATGGCCCGTATGAGCCCCGCCAGCCCGGAGCCCGCCGCCAGGCGCGTCACCATGCGCCCCGACCAGCAGAACGGGCACGACCACGCGGTACGGCACCCGCACCACCCGGACACCTGCGGGCTGCACGTCGCGGCGTGCGGGACGGGCAGAACCCTGGTCGGTATCCGGCTCCCGGGCACCCCTCGATCGACACTGACCCTGGTGGCGGCGCCGACACTGGACCTGACCGCGCAGACCGCGCCGGCCTGGCGCACGGGCGGCCGCACCGAGCACGACGCCGCCGGGCGGCAGGGATCCGCCCACCGGCCCAACCCACCGGCGCTGCCGGTCGCGGATCGCCGCCCGGCCGGATGACCGCCCACGCCCCCGCCGACGTCGCCACACCTCTCGCCGCCGCCCACCTGGAGGGGCGGTGGACCGGGCACTCCCTGCGCCGCGGCTTGGCCACCGCCGCCCGCCGCGCCGGGCACGACCTGGAGCGCATCGGCCGCCACGGCGGCCGGGCCGACGGCTCCCGCGCCCTGCCGGGCCACCTCGAGGACGGCGACCGGTGGGAGCGCAACCCGGTCGCCGGCCTCCGACCGGCCACCGCGACCAGGAGCAACGACGCGGACGGCCGGACCGCCCCCCTGCGGCACCCCTCATGAGGGCGCTGAGCGGGAAGACCGGCCGGGTGCGCCGTTCCGGCGGTGGGAGGTGTGCGGTGGCGTCCGTCGACCTGACCGCTGCAGGTCAGCGTTGATCCGCCTCGGACGGCCCGGCAACGGCCCGAGCCCGTCGACGGCGGCGGGTGACCTGACGGCAGATCCCACGGACCGCAGGCAGGACGAGAACCCCTCCGGCCGGCGGCCGGCCACGCGATGACCCGTTGCGGTGGTCCGACATGCCGTTCCCCAGGAGGAGGACCGAGACAGCAAGGCTTCCGAACGACAGCCCCCCGTCCGACGGCCCATCGCCCCTGAACGGGTCCTGCACCGACCGCCCCCTCCCGGTCGGGACCGCACCGCACCGCGCGGGCGGCAGGGGAGCACGGTCAAGCAGGCCGGGACCCATCGCCCGACAGACCGGCCCCTTCCTCGCCCCGGAGCCGCGCGCCGCCGGCAAGCCCTGCCGGGCCGCACCTCCGCCAGTGCTTCCGCTCAGCTCCTCCGCTCACCCAGGACGCAGAACTCGTTGCCCTCCGGGTCGAGGAGGGTCACCCAGTGCTGCTCGTCCTGCACGGTGCCGGCGCGCCGGGCGCCGAGGGCGAGCAGCCGGGCGACCTCGGCCTCCTGGTCGTCGGGGCGGAAGTCGGGGTGGAGCCGGTTCTTCGACGCCTTGCCCTCGGGGACAGGCACGAAGAGCAGCCCCGGCATCCGGTCCGGCTCGGGCCGGATCTCGATGATCTCCTCGGATTCGTCGACCACCACCCAGCCGAGGGCCTCGGCCCACCAGCGCCCGAGAGCGACGGGGTCGGCGGAGTCGACGATGATCTGCTCCCATTCCAGTGCCACGGGCCTGAGCATAGACAGGACCCGCGGCCCACCCGTCCCCCCGGTCAAGGAACGGCCCGCCCCGGCGGCCCTGACTCATCACCTCCCGGCAGTGACGGCCCCGGAGCCCTCACGCAGACACCAGCCGCAAAGGAGCGGGTCCCGTCCGGCAGGCTGCAGGCCAGGGTGCCTGCCTGGACCATGCCGTGCCGGTCTGCCCCAAAGCAGCAGCAGGCGACCGGCACGGCCGCCCCCGCCGGCCGGACGACCCCAGACGCCGCCCGCCGCGCCGGGCCGGTGGCGGGGGAACACCGGCGCCCCAACGGGCGGCACGCCCTCCCGGGCCGGCTGCCCCGTTCCCCTTGGATCCCCGACCCCGGCCGGCCGCCCCGCGAGCCGCCACCGGCCCCGGCCAACGGCTCGTTGAACCGCCCCGGTTGGAATGGAGACTCGATTCCTTGAGAGGATCGAGTCGTGGCACGTCCCTCCCCTTACCCCGCTGAGCTGCGGCGTCGTGCGGTGCGCATGGTCGGCGAGGTCCGTCCGGACGACGAGACCGGGTGGGCGGCGATGAAGGCCGTCGCGTCCAAGCCCGGCGTCGGATCGGCCGAGACCGTGCGGCAGCGGGTCCGGCGGGAGCAGGTCGACTCCGGGCAGCGCCCGGGGACGACCACGGAGGAGTCCGCTCAGGTCAAGGCGCTGAAGAAGGAGGTCGCCGAGCTGAAGCGGGCGAACGAGATCCTCAAGGCCGCGGCGGGTTTCTTCGCGGCCGGGCTCGACCGGCCGCATCTGCGCTCGTGGCGTTCATCGACGAGCACCGGGACCGCTTCGGCGGCGTCGAGCCGATCTGCCGCGTGCCGGCCCAGCACGACTGCGGCATCGCCCCCTCCACCTGCGACGCCCACAAACAGCGGCAGGCGTCCCCGTCGGCCCGGCAGATCCGCGACGCGGAGCTGAAGGAACTGATCACCGAGGTCCACGAGGCCAACCACCGTGTCCACGGGGCCCGGAAGGTCTGGCGTGAGCTGAACCGGCAGGGCCGTGCGGTGGCCCGCTGCACCGTGGAGCGGCTGATGCGCGAGCTGGGCATCACCGGCGCGGTGCTGGGCCGCAGGGTCGTCACCACCGTGACGGACCCCGGCGCCGCGCGAGCGCCCGACCTGGTCGGGCGCGACTTCGTGGCCCCCGCTCCCCACCGGACCTGGGTCGCCGACTTCACCCACGTCGCGGCCCGGGCCGGCACCGTCTACGTCGCGTTCACGGTGGACACCTTCTCCCGCCGCATCGTCGGCTGGTCCGCGGCCACCACCAAGCACACCGACCTGGTCCTGGCCGCGCTGCAGACGGCACTGTGGCGGCTACCTCGATGCCGAGGCCATCCGGCTCACCGAGGAGCTCGAGCGTGGCACGCTCACCCAGACCCAGTGGAACGAGGCGGCCGCCGCGCGGCTCGGCGTCCCGCCGGACAATCTGATGGGCCGCACCTTCGCCGATCTGCGCCCCCAGCCCTCGATGATCGCCGCTGCCGCTGCCGCTGCCGCTGCCGCACGCCGGGCCGGCGTCAAGATCGGCATCCTCTCCAACTCCGTCGGCCCGGCCCCCTGGAACCTCTACGAGGGCTACGAACTGGAGGAGCGCTTCGACGCCCTGGTGCTGTCGGAGGAGCACGGTACGCGCAAGCCCGAACCGGAGATCTTCCAGATCGTGCTGGACGGTCTCGGCCTGCGGGCCGAGGAGTGCGTGTTCGTGGACGACACCGAGCAGTACCTGCTGTCCGCGGCGGAACTGGGATTCGCCACCGTCCATGCCAAGGAGCCGGCCCGGACGGTGGCGGTGCTGGAGGACCTGCTCGGCATTCCGCTGACGGACGGCGACCCGTACGGGGTCACTTCTCAAGGTGACACCCTGACGCCCTGGTGCCCGGGACCACCTGGACAGGTGGTCCCGGGCACCAGGGCGTCAGGGCGTCCCCAGGCCGTGCAGGAGAGTGTCGACGACGACGTCCGCTGCCTGCCCGGGGCTCAGCTCGGGCTGCTGCCGTGAGATGAGGTGCATCACCTGGGGAAGCAGCGCGCTCGCCCAGCCTTCGGGGAGGCCGGCACGCAGCAGGCCCTCGTCGGTGGCCCGGGCCAGGAACGCGTCGACCTCGCGGACGGCGGCGTCACGGCGGACGCGGACGCTGTCGTCGGCGAGCATGTCGGCGAGGTCGACGGGCCAGGTGCGGTTCAGGGCGATGACGTTCTCGACGTAGCGGTGCAGAGCCACTGCGACGGGTGCCTCGCGCAGCCGGGCGTCCTCGATGGCGTCCTCGATGGCGGTGAGGCGGGCTTCGTGGATGGCGGCGAGGAGGTCCTCGCGGGAGTCGAAGCGTCGGTAGACCGTGCGCCGGTCCACTCCCGCTTCCGCCGCGATGCTCGCGATGCTCGCGCCGGGGTCGGCGGCGAGCATGCGCGCTCCGGTGGTCAGGACGGCTTCGAGGTTGCGTGCTGCGTCGGCTCTCACGACGCCGAGTCTAGTGGGCGACTGTGCACCCTGACACAACTATTGCCCCCACTGTGTGTAGGTTGCGAACTTAAGTGCTACATTAAAGTGTCATTTAAAGGTTGCTCTCCGAAAGGCGCGTTGCGATGTCGAAGGCACACGAGTCGGCAGTACCCGAGGCAGGTGGTGTGGCCGCCGCCATGAGCGCGTTGATCCTCGCGGTCCTCCTGGCGGCCCTGGACCAGACGATCGTCTCGACCGCACTGCCCCGGATGGCGCAGGACCTGAACGGGTTCGACGACATCGCGTGGGTCAGCGCCGCGTATCTGCTCGCCTCCACCGCCGTGACGCCGCTGTGGGGCAAGCTCGGCGACATGTTCGGCCGCAAGCGGCTCTACCTCGCGTCGACCTCCGTCTTCCTGATCGCCTCGATCGCCTGCGGCCTGGCACAAGACCTGCCCGAACTGATCGGCGCGCGGGTCCTGCAGGGCGTGGGCGGCGGCGGCATGATCGTGCTGACCTTCGCCCTGGTCGGTGACATCGTCGCCCCGGCCGGGCGCGGCCGGTGCCAGGCCATGTTCGGTTCCGTCTACGGCGTGGCCAGCATCGTCGGCCCCCTGCTGGGCGGGGTCTTCACCGACCAGCTGTCCTGGCGGTGGGCCTTCCTGATCAACCTGCCCGTCGGCATCGTCGCCCTGGCCGTCGCCTCCCGCGCGCTGCCCACGGCCCGGCGTGGCGTCAAGACTCGCATCGATTACGTCGGTGCGACCGTCCTCGCCGCCATCGCGACCGGCCTGGTTCTGCTCACGTCGTTCGGCGAGCGCTGGGGCTGGGGATCGCCGGCCAGCATCGCTCTGATCGTCGCCACCGTCGCGCTGGCCGCCGCACTGGTCCCTGTCGAGCGCCGGGCCACCGCCCCTGTCCTGCCGCCGGCCATCCTCGGCTCCCGGACCGTGGTCTTCTCCTCGCTGATCGGCTTTCTCGCCAACGCCGCGATGTTCGCCGCCCTGGTCTACCTGCCGACCTACCTCCAGATCGTTCACGGAGTCTCGGCCACCCTCTCCGGCATCTCCATGCTGCCCCTGGTCGCCGGCCTGGTCATCAGCCAGTCCCTGGCCGGGCGCTGGGCGGCGCACGTCGACCGGCTCCGGACGATCCTGCTGGCCGGGCTGGTCGCCAACCTCGCCGGACTGCTCCTGCTGGGCACCATCGGCGCCGCCACCGGCACCCTGCTGCTGAGCGTCTACTTCCTGATCACCGGTGTCGGCATCGGCATGATCCCCATGGTCGTGCTGACCACCGTTCAGAACAGCGTCCCGGCCGCCGACCTCGGCGCCGCCAGCGCCGTCGTCACCTTCGCCCGCTCCATCGGCGCGGCCTTCGGAGTCGCCGTCTTCGGTACCTTGCTGAACACCGGCTTCGCCGATCGCACGCACGACCTGCCGACCACCGGCGGCTTCGACGCCACCCGCCCCGACACCATCGGCCTGCTGCCCGCCGCCGTGCGCGACACCGCGCTGGACGCCTTCGCCCACGCCACCGCCATGGGATACCTGTGGATCGCCCCGGCCCTCGCCGTCGGCATCGGCCTGGCCCTCTTCCTCAAGCCGGCCCGGAAGACCGCCGAACCGGCACCCGCCTCCGACCCCGCGCCCGCCAAGGATCCCGTCTCGGCCGCCTGACCCCTCCGGCCTCGCTCACCAGTCCTCGACCGGCCGCCGCACTCACCGGGCGCCGGCCGGCGGCGCATGGTCGGGCGCCCGCGCTCGTGCTCGGCGTGCTGCCGGGCCCACCCGTGCGCCGCGACCAGGTGCCGGGTGCGGATCGTGCCGTGGCGGGCCCAGGGGCCGTAGTCCCGGAGTGCGTTCAGGTTTGCCGCCGGCCCCCTGCAAGGGGTTCGGCCCTTGCATGCGCCTTGCGCGACTGCTCTGTCCCGGTCGCCAGGAAATCGTGCCTGCTGCGCCTGTTCCTGGATCCGCCGGCGGGGCGTGCCGATCCCGCGTGGAAACGTGTCGACTGCCACGTCGGACGTTCGGGCCGGGGGTGGGGTGGGTCTGCTGGTGTGCCGCCAGGTGCACCAGGTCGGGGAGCAGTGGTCCCGCCCGTCGCTCCCCCTGGTCCCGGCCGAGGGGGCCCTCGCTCGTGGCTTGCTCCGCAAAGGCGGCCACCTCGGCGATGCAGGCGTCACGGCGTCGGCGGATGGTGCCGTCGGCGAGCGTGCGGGCAAGGCCGACGGGCCAGGTCCGGTTCACGGCGATGATGCCCTCGACGCAGCGGTGCAGGGCGACGGCGACGGGCGCCTCGCCCAGCCGGGCCAGGCCCGTCGGCCTCCTCGACGGCGGAGACGCGGGACTCGTGGATGGCCGCGAGCAGGTCCTCGCGGCAGGCGAAGCGCCGGTGGACGGTACGCCGGTCCACGCCCGCCTCCGCCGCGATGGTCGCGCCGGGGTCGGCGGCCGGCATGCGTGCCCCGGTGGGCAGGACGGCTTCGAGTCTGCGGGTTGCCTCGGCTCTCATGACCCAGAGTGTCGCCGATGTGAATACCACGTAGCTTGAGTACCACATCAATGTGCTCATACTGCCAATAAGTGCTACAGTAAAGTAGCATTTGATTGCAGTCGTCGAACTGTACGGAGCAAGCGGAAGAGAGAGGCAGCACATGATCACCTACGACCGGGTTTTCATCGGAGGTTCCTGGGTCGAGCCGAGCAGTGGCGAGCTGCTCGACATCACCTCACCCCACGACCAGTCCGTGGTCGCCCGCGCGGCCCAGGCGCAGCCGGCCGACATCGACCGCGCGGTCGCTGCGGCCCGGGCGTCCTTCGATTCCGGTGAGTGGCGACTGACCCCGCCCGCCGAGCGGATCGCGGCCCTTCGCCGGTTCAACGCCCTGCGGGAGCAGAACGCGGAGAAGATCGCCCACCTGATCTCGCTGGAGAACGGCTCCGCCGGTTGGTTCACCCGCGCCGGCCAGGCCGGCCTGACCCGGCAGGCGAACGCCTACCTCAAGGCCGCCGAGGAGTTCGACTGGGAGGAGACCCTTGTTCCCTCCGACCCGTCCTCCCCGACCCGCAGCGTGGTACGCCGCGAAGCGGTCGGCGTGGTGGCCGCGGTGATTCCCTGGAACTCGCCGTTCTCCTCGGCCACGTCGAAGATCATCCCTGCCCTGGTGACAGGGAACTCCGTGGTTCTCAAGGTGTCTCCGGAGAACTCGCTCAGCATGGGCTTCCTGGCCGAGCTGCTGGCGCAGGTCGGCCTGCCCGAGGGGGTCGTCAGCGTCCTGCCCGCCGACCGGGAGACCAGCGAGTACCTGATCTCGCACAAGGACGTCGACAAGATCGCCTTCACGGGTTCGACGCGTGCGGGCCGCCGCATCGCCTCGATTGCCGGCGAGCAGCTCAAGCGGTTCAGCCTCGAGCTGGGCGGCAAGTCCGCCGCCATCATCCTGCCGGACGCCGACATCGAGAAGGCCGTCGCGGGCCTGAAGTTCGGTTCCCTGCTCAACAACGGCGAGTCCTGCATCGCGCAGACCCGGATCCTCGCCCCGCGGGAGAAGTACGAGGAGGTGGTGACGGCGCTGAAGGAGCTGGTGGAGTCGCTGAAGGTCGGTGACCCGAACGAGCCCGACACGTTCATCGGTCCGATGATCCGCCCTGACCAGCAGGAGCGCGTGCGCGATTACATCCAGCTCGGCATCGAGGAAGGTGCCCGCCTGGTCACCGGCGGCCCGCAGATCCCCGAGGGCCTGGAGAAGGGCAACTACGTCACCCCCACCGTCTTCGCCGACGTCGACAACTCCATGCGGATCGCCCAGGAGGAGATCTTCGGCCCGGTGCTGGTCGTCATCGCCTACGACGACGAGGACGACGCCGTCCGCATCGCCAACGACTCCGAGTACGGCCTGTCCGGCGGCGTCTGGTCCTCCGACGAGGCGCACGCCCTCGCGGTCGCCCGCCGCGTACGCACCGGCACCGTCACCGTCAACGGCGCATCGATCGCCTTCGACGGCCCCTTCGGAGGCTTCAAGGCCAGCGGCATCGGCCGCGAGTACGGCGCGGTCGGCCTCGGCACCTACACCGAGTACAAGACCATCACCGTCTGACCCTCCTCGGACGCAGCCCACAGCGACAACCGCCGGCTGGCGTTTCCGGGAGGTCGGGGGCTTTGGGGGGGCGGGAAGCGATGCCCCTCTTCGCCCCTCGCCCCCCCTGCGCGCGGTTTGTCCGGCCCGGGACTCAGGCGTTCGACCCGGGACAAGCCGTCCTCGCCGGACTCGACGCGATCGCCGGACGAGCAGATCTACTTCCTGGCCGCCGCCCAAGGCCCGCACGGTGCAGTGGCCGGCAGGTGCGATGGCCGACGCTCCGGGACGGCTGGGTTTCGCCGAAGTCGTCTCTCACCCTTACCCGTCCACATCTCTACCGCGGGGTCGGGGCTCGCGCTGTTCATATCCGGGGCGTCCATGCGTCGGCGAGCAGGCCGAAGATGGCTTCGTCCGCGTATGTGTCGTACATGCAGGAGGAACCTTCGCAGCCGCCGCGAGCATCGGGGTGTTGTCCGTGAGGGTGTCGATCTGCGGGCGCTGCAGTCCGCGTACGGCGAATCCGTACGCGCACAGTGTGTGCAGCACATCGACGCCGAGCCCGTGGACGCGGAACACGGGGCGCAGGGCGATCCCGATGTGAGCCGTCCGGTTGTGTGTGTCGATGCCCCAGAGCAGGGCCTCGCCGGACAGCTCCTGTGAATCCAGCTCGACAACGGAGAAACACGCCGCCTCGTCCGACGACCCGGCCACGGCGAAGGGCGAGTGGCCCGAACCTGGAGGGATGGGCCGCCACGGGCGAGAATCGGCGCGTGACCGTGCGGCCACATCGTCCCTTGGTGGGGTGCGGGCCGAAGAACCGGCAGGCCTCCGTCCTAGCGGTCGGCCCTCGGCGTGACCGTCGGGTGCCACTCGCGGCGAAGGAGACCGAAGACCCAGGAGTCGGAGACGTCGCCGTTGACGACGCAGTCCTCGCGGAGGGTGCCTTCGTGGACGAAGCCGAGCCTTTCCAGGACCCGGGCGGACGCCACGTTGCGGGTGTCGGTCTCGGCCTGGACGCGGTTCAGGTCCAGCGTGTCGAACGCCCACCGCAGGACGGCGCGCGCGGTCTCTGTGGCGTAGCCGTGGCCCCATGCGTCGGCGTCGAAGACGTAGCACAGGGAAGCGCTGCGGAAGTCCGGGTTCCAGCCGGTCAGGCCGCACCAGCCGATGAATGCGCCGTCGGAGACGCGGTCGACGGCCACCCGGGCTCCCGTCCCTGCCTCCTCGATCGTCCGGCAGGCCGCGATGAAGCGCTGGGCGCGGGCCGGTTCGGTCCAGGGCGGGGAGTCCCAGTAACGCAGCACGTTGGCGCTGCTGTGCAGCGCGTAGAGCGGTGCTGCGTCGGCGTCGGTGAACGGCCGCAGTCGCAGGCGGGCGGTTTGCAGTTCGGGGGTGGGCAGTGTCATGCGGAGCATCCTGTCTCGTCCCCCTCGCCCCTGACCATCCGACTATCCGCACCATCGAGGGCGCGTACGTCCCCGCGACGTCGGACGCGGTGCCTGGACGGTGAGTCCGCCGCGAACTCATCCACCACTGACGGGATGTCCTCTGGCACGCACCCGATCAACCGGACCGGCGCGGTTACTTCCACCTCCCTGAAGCCGGCGCACCGATGCGGTCGGGACACCCGATCCCCAGAGTGCCGGCTGACCGCGCCCGCTCGCGGAGCCGGACGCGGTCAGCCGGCTGCTCGTGGACTCTCCAGAGGTACCTACGGCGGGTGCGACGCGGTCGGCACGACTCAGCCCCCTCGCCGGCGACCATCCCCACCAGCAGCACCGTAGTCGCGCGGAGGAGCTGGGGCCGACGCTTTTCGCGTGATGTGGTCGCGGGTTCGTCCAGCCGAGGACCGGGACGCTTGACGGGGCGCCGGCCCTCCGGCTCGTGACCGGCGGTGATGTCCCCGCAGCAGCCGTTGACAGGTGTCGGATGCCAGGGCAACGGGCTCTTGTCGTCACAGCCAGCCGCGGCGGGCGGCCTGCCAGGCCAGCTGCATGCGGGTGGCGGCCCCGGCGAGGGTCATCATGTGGTGGATGCGGCGTTGCACGGTGCGCCGGCTCAGCCCGGTCTGGCTGGCGATGGCCTTG
>NZ_JBIAWP010000038.1:0-20931 GCF_042895785.1 Streptomyces sp. NPDC001380
AAGCACTCCGCCACCGCCTCCAACGTCGGCCTCAACCTCACCAAGACGGCCGCCGGCGCCCTGGACGCGACCCTGAAGACCAAGGCCTTCGCCGGCGGCCTCAAGGTCGGCACCGCGACCACCAACCCCCGCTTCTGACCCGCACCCCCACCCCCGGGACGGGCCGCCGGTCCGTGCGGCCCGCCGCACGGACCGGCGGCCCGCCGTGCTCCCGTGCACGCCCTGCCCCTCCTGTGCCCTGCCGTCGGCACGGGGCCGGGGGCCGCGGTCCGGCCGGCACGGGCTCCCGTGCCGGCCGGGTACGCGTCAGGCCTCCACCCGCTCGCACAGCTCCGCCGGCCGGGCCGGGGACACGCCCGCGGCCGGCTCGAAGGGCAGCGGCACGGTGAAATCGCGGACCCACCGGCCGTCGTCCGCCTGGAAGCGGCGGACCGCTGAGCGGATCAGCACGGTGCCGCCGGTCGCCGGATCGGTCCGCGCAGCCCGGCGGCGGTGGCATCGGCCCCCCGCTGCGCCCACAGGCTCGGGAGCGCTGGGCCGGTACTTCTCCATCCACTTGACCTGCCGCAGGGGCTGGCCGACGCCAGGCCGGAACACCTTCTCCGTCGCGTCCCTCGAGCAGGTGTGGATCTGGACGACCTCCTCCTCGTCCTGGCTGATGTCCGCGTGGACCGCCCGCCCGCGACCGTGGCGTCGCCGAACACCGCCGAGTGGACCGGCACGTACCGCTCGGCGTTCACCAGGACGACGGCGGGGACGCCCCGGTTGACGGAGCCCTGGCCCGGACCGCTCGTCATGGGCCGTCCGGGGATGCCCGCGGATCCGCGGGATCAGGACGCCGACAGCACCAGGCGGCGGCCGTTGCTGCGGTAGCCCGCGCGTTCGAAGGCCGCAGCCATCGGTGTGTTCGCCAGGTCGGTGTCGGCACGGACCCGCTCCGGACGGGCCTCGGACGCCAGGATCCTGGTGATCTCCGCGAGTATCCCGTCCGCGTGTCCGCGGCCCCGGTGTTCGGGCAGCACCCCGAGGTAGCCGACCACGGGGAAGGCGTGGTTGCGCGACGGGAGGCCGAAGCCGACCACCTCGCCGTCCGGTGTCCGGGCGATCCGCCACCAGGACCGGTCCCCGAGCATGGTGTCGCGGTAGAACGCGACGTCGGCGCGTGCCTGCGCCTCGGCGCCGACCCGGTCCGCCTGCTTGCGTGAACCGGCGTCGAGGGTGCCTGCCAGGACCCGGCGGAACAGGTCCACGAAGACCTCGTCGTCGGGCTCGGCCCGGAAGATCACGTCTCCCGACGGCTCCGGGAGGCCGTCCTGCGGCGTCCACTCGTAGCGCAGCCGCTCCAGAGTCGCGGGGAGGCCGGCGCGCCGGGCCGCCTCCTGCCGCCAGGCGACGGCCGCGACCGTGTCGGGACGGTCGTGCCAGTCGCCGGGGAGGAAGAAGTGGTACTCCGGCGCGGCGTCCGCGCCCGCTCCGGCGTACGCCGTGTGTGCGGCGGCGAGCAGTCCTGCGGCCAGCGCGGTGCGGTCGGCGGCCGACCTCACCGAGCCGTGGACGAACACGCCGTCGAGGGCGGCGGGCCAGGCGTCGTCCGGGCCGCCCCACCAGACGGCGAGCGCGAGCGGCGCGGCGCCGGGGGCGTCCTCGGCGATCCACGTCCAGCCGGGGCGGTACCCGCCGTCCGCGAGCCGGGCCCGGTACAGGTCCGCCGTCATGGCGCAGGCCGGGTCGGGGACGATGAGCGGGAGAACGAGGTCGAGGTCGGACTCGACGGTGGGACGGAAGATCACGGTGCCTCCGAGGCGGTGAAGCAGGAGGCGCAGCCCGATCAGGCCGGGTCTACCCCACCCGGACACGCACGGGGGTGGCAGGGGTGATCGGAAGCGCCGGGTTCGGGGAGAACATCGGGGGCCTCCTCTCTGCGTGGAACCGCGGGGGTCCGGCGGGGGCGCCGTTCCGGCACCCGGGTCGATCAGGAGATCGGCGGCGCCACGGTAGGGCACCGCCCGATCGGGGCGCAACGGAAATTCCGACCGCCCCTGTCGCGTGCCGGCGGAGGACGCGCGGCGGCCGGACGCCGTGCGGGGCGGAGCGGGTGCTCCCGCCGCGCCCTGCCGCGGCCGCCCCTCGGAGGCGACCGTCTACGCTCGTCGGGAGGCCCGGCGCCGCCGGTCCGGCCGGCCGTCCGCCCCGGGCGCCGGCGCGGCCGCGGCACGACCCGCCGCCCCGACCCGTCCCGGAGTACGTCCATGAGCCCTCTCGAGCGCTGGGAGCGGCGCACCCGGCTGCCCCTGCTCGTCCTGGCCCTGCTGTTCGCCGCGGCCTACGCCGCCCCGATCCTCCTCCCGCACGCCGACCCCCGCCTCGCGGCCGCCGCACGGGCGCTGGAGTGGACGGCCTGGGGCTGCTACGCCGCCGACTACGCCGTCCGGCTGGCCCTCTCCGGGCAGCGCTGGGCCTTCGTCCGCAGCCAGCCCCTGGCGCTGGCGGCGGTCGTGCTCCCGCTGCTGCAGCCGCTGCGCCTGCTCCGGCTGCTGGCGACCCTGCTGCTCGCCGGGCAGCGGGTCCGCGCCACGCCGCAGGTCCGGCTGACCACGTACGTCGTGGGATCCGTCCTCGCCCTGCTCCTCTTCGGCTCGCTCGCCGTGCTGGAGGTGGAGCGCCAGTCCCCCCACGGCAACATCCGCACCATGGACGACGCCCTGTGGTGGGCGTTCACCACGATGACCACGGTCGGCTACGGCGAGCACTACCCCACGACGGGGGTGGGGCGGCTCATCGCGGTGTGCCTGATGCTCTCGGGCATCGCCCTCCTCGGTGTGGTGACGGCCAACATCGCGGCCTGGTTCATCGCCGAGTTCCAGGAGGAGGAGCAGGAGACCCGGCGTCAGCAGCAGACACTGGACGCGCTGGTCGGCGAGGTCCGGGCGCTGCGCGAGCAGGTCGCCCTGCTGACGCTGCGGGCCGTCCCCGGCGGACCGCCGCCCGGGGGCGGCCCGGCCGCGCCGCCCCCCGCCCCGGCGGACCCCGCGGACGGGCCCGGCCCCGCGGACCTGCCGCCCGTGCCGGCCGACCGGCCCTCCGCCTGACGGACCGGCCCTCCGGCGGCCCGGGGCCCCGCCGCCGCCCGCGGCCCACCGGCCCTGCCCGGTCCGCCGCCCCCGCCCGCCGCCCCCCGCCCCCCGTGAACCGCCGCCCGGCGGGTACGCGCGGGCCATGACCGTCTACGGATTCCACGCCTCGCACGAACAGGTGCCCCCCGCCGACCTCCTGCAGGCCGTCGTCCACGCCGAACAGGCCGGCTTCACCGCCGCCATGTGCTCGGACCACTTCTCGCCGTGGAGCGCCCGCCAGGGCGAGTCGGGATTCGCCTGGTCGTGGCTTGGCGCCGCCCTCCAGGCCACCGACCGCGTGCCGTTCGGCGTCGTCAACGCCCCCGGCCAGCGCTACCACCCCGCGATCGTGGCCCAGGCGGTCGGCAGCCTCGCCTCCATGTACCCGGGCCGCTTCTGGGCGGCCCTGGGCAGCGGCGAGGCCTCCAACGAGCACATCACCGGAGGCGGCTGGCCCCGCAAGGACGTCCGCAACGCCCGGCTGCGCGAGTGCGTCGACGTCATCCGCGCCCTGCTGCGCGGCGAGGAGGTCAGCCACGACGGGCTGGTGACGGTCGACCGGGCCCGCCTGTGGACCCGGCCGGAGACCGTGCCGCCGCTCGTCGGAGCCGCGTGCAGCGAGGCCACCGCGGCCTGGTGCGCCGAGTGGGCCGACGGCCTCATCACCGTGAACGCCCCCCGCGAGACCCTGCTGGGCATAGCCGACGCCTACCGCTCGGCCGGCGGCCGCGGGCCGCTCACCCTCCAGGTCCACCTCAGCTGGGCCCCCGGCGAGGAGGAGGCGGCCGCCCTCGCCCACGACCAGTGGCGCACCAACGTGCACGCCCCGCCGGCCAGCTGGGACCTGGACACCCCCGACCTGTTCGACACCGTCAGCGAGCACGTCACCGTCGAGCAGGTCGCCCGCACGGTGAACATCTCCTCCGACCTGTCCCGGCACGCCGCCTGGCTCCAGGAGTACGCCGACCTCGGCTTCGACGCGGTGATGCTCCACCACGTGGGCCGGGAGCAGCGGGCCTTCCTCGACGCCTTCGGCGCGAAGGTCCTGCCGCAGCTCGACGTCACCCGCCCGCAGCCCGCCACCGCGGAGGCGTACCGATGAGGCTCACCCGCACGTCCGACCTGTGGTGGAAGAACGCGGTCGTGTACTGCCTGGACGTCGAGACCTACCAGGACGGCAACGGCGACGGCGTCGGCGACTTCGCCGGGCTGACGCAGCGGATCGACCACCTGGTGCGCCTCGGCGTGACCTGCCTGTGGCTGATGCCGTTCTACCCGACGGCCGAACGCGACGACGGCTACGACATCACCGACTTCTACGGCGTCGACCCCCGCCTCGGCACCCTGGGCGACTTCGCCGAGTTCGTCCGCACCGCGCGCGACCGCGGCATCCGCGTCATCGCCGACCTCGTGGTCAACCACACCTCCGACCGGCACCCCTGGTTCCGGGACGCCCGGTCCTCCCGCGACTCCGACCACCGCGACTGGTACGTCTGGCAGGACACCCCGCCCGAGGACGGGCCGAAGGGCGTCGTCTTCCCCGACGCGGAGCAGAGCCTGTGGGAGTACGACGAGCCCACCGGCCAGTACTACCTGCACCGCTTCTACAAGGAGCAGCCCGACCTGAACGTCGCCAACCCCGCGGTGCGCGACGAGATCGCCCGCATCATGGGCTTCTGGACGCAGCTCGGCCTGTCCGGGTTCCGCGTCGACGCCGTGCCGTTCCTGCTGGAGACCGACGGCCAGGACGACGCGGGCGCGCTGCCCGACCCCCACGACTACCTCGCCGACCTGCGGGCCTTCCTCAACCGCCGCGACGGCGAGGCGGTCCTCCTCGGCGAGGTCAACCTGCCCTACCCGGACACCCTCCGGTTCTTCGGCGACCCGTCCTCGGAGCGCGGCGACGAGCTCACCATGTGCTTCGACTTCGTCGGCATGCAGCGGATGTACCTGGCCATGGCGCGCGAGGACGCCCGCCCGCTCGCCGACGCGCTGCACGAGCGCCCCGCCGCCCCCCGGGACGCCCACTGGGCGACCTTCGTGCGCAACCACGACGAGCTGACCCTCGACAAGCTGGACGACGACGAGCGGGCCGAGGTGTTCGCGGCCTTCGGCCCCGAGAAGGACATGCAGCTCTACGGCCGCGGCCTGCGCCGCAGGCTGCCCCCGATGGTCGGCGGCGACCGGCGGCGCGTGGAGCTCGCCTACAGCCTGCTGTTCACCCTGCCCGGGACGCCGGTCCTCTTCTACGGCGAGGAGATCGGCATGGGGGAGAACCTGGCCGCCGAGGGCCGCCAGGCGGTCCGCACCCCCATGCAGTGGTCCCCGGAGAGGGGCGCCGGGTTCTCCACGGCCGACCCGGCCCGCTTCCCCAACCCCCTGGTCGGGGGGGACTTCGGTCCGGAGCACGTCAACGTGGACGGCCAGTGCCACGACCCCGGCTCGCTCCTCGGCCGCATGCGCCTGTTCGTCGAGCGCTACCGGGAGGCTCCCGAACTGGCCTGGGGCCGCTACCGGGCCGTCGAGACCCGCGACCCGGCGGTCCTGGCCCACCTCGCCTCCACGTCCGACGGCTGCGTGCTCGCCGTGCACAACTTCGCCGGACGGCCGGTGACCGTCCGGCCGGCCCTGCCCGACGCCGCACCCGGGAGCACGCTCACCGACCTGCTCGCCACCGCCGGCGACGGCGAGGACCTGACCGTCCCGGAGGACCGCGGGCCCGAGGTCCCACTCCCGCCGTACGGCTACCGCTGGCTGCGGGTCCCCACCGGCCGCGAGGCCCCGGAGCGGACCGCGGCCTGCTGAAGCGCCGCCCCCGGGCGGCCCGGCGGCGGTACCGGGAGGTCCCGCCGCCGGGGGGCCGGGGCGGCGGCGCCGGCCCCGGACACGGGCACGTCCTTGACCTCAAGCCCGGTTGAGGCCCTACGGTCCCTCCATGAGCATGGAGACCACCGCCTGGATGCAGCTGCACAGCGTCATGAACGCCACGCGGGAACGCCGCCCCCTGGCCCGGGCCACCCTGCGCCGCGTCGGCGCGTTCGCCCGGCCGCACCGCCGCCGCATCACCGGCTTCGTGCTGCTCAGCGTGGTCACCGCGCTGCTCGCCGTCGCGACCCCCGTCCTCGCCGGCCGCGTCGTCGACGCGATCGTCTCCGGCGGCGACTCCCGCCGCGTCACCACGCTGGCCCTGCTCATCGCCCTGATCGCCCTCGCCGAGGCGGGGCTCGGACTGCTGAACCGCTGGCTGTCCGCGAACCTCGGCGAGGGCCTCATCCTCGACCTGCGCACCGCCGTCTTCGACCACGTCCAGCGCATGCCCGTCGCCTTCTTCACCCGCACCCGCACGGGGGCGCTCGTCAGCCGCCTCAACAACGACGTGATCGGCGCCCAGCGGGCCTTCAGCAACACCCTGTCCGGGGTCGTCGGCAACATCGTCACCCTGCTGCTGACCCTCGCGGTCATGCTCACCCTGTCCTGGCAGATCACCCTCCTCGCCCTGGTGCTGCTCCCCGTCTTCGTCGTGCCGGCGCGGCGCACGGGCACCCGCATGGCCGCCCTCCAGCGCGAGGCCGCCACCCACAACGCCGCCATGGGCACCCAGATGACCGAGCGGTTCTCCGCCCCCGGCGCCACCCTGGTGAAGCTCTTCGGCCGGCCCGCCGACGAGTCCGCCGAGTTCGCCCGCCGGGCCCGCCGCGTCCGGGACATCGGCGTGCGCACCGCGATGGCCCAGTCGGCCTTCATCACGGCCCTCACCCTCGTCTCCGCCCTCGCCCTCGCCCTCGTCTACGGGCTGGGCGGCCACTACGCGCTCACCGGCGGCCTCGAAGCGGGCTCCGTCGTCGCCCTCGCCCTGCTCCTCACCCGCCTCTACGCCCCGCTGACCTCCCTGGCGGGCGCCCGCGTCGAGGTCATGAGCGCCCTGGTCAGCTTCGAGCGGGTCTTCGAGGTCCTCGACCTGGAGCCCCTCATCGCCGACCGGCCCGGCGCCCGGGAGGTGCCGCCCGGGCCCGTCGCCGTCGAGTTCGACGACGTCCGCTTCGCCTACCCGTCCGCCGACAAGGTCTCGCTCGCCTCGCTGGAGGAGGTCGCCGCCCTCGACACCCGGGCCGGCGGCGAGGTGCTGCGCGGCGTCTCCTTCCGCGCCGAGGCCGGCTCCACGGTGGCGCTCGTGGGGTCGTCCGGGGCCGGCAAGTCGACCATCGCCCAGCTCCTGCCCCGCCTGTACGACGTCGACGGCGGCGCGGTGCGCGTCGGCGGCGTCGACGTGCGCGACCTGTCGGCGGCCTCCCTCCGCGCCACCGTCGGCATGGTCACCCAGGACGGGCACCTCTTCCACGACACGGTCCGCGCCAACCTGCTGCTCGCCAGGCCGGAGGCCGGCGAGGACGACCTGTGGGACGTCCTGCGCCGCGCCCGCCTCGACACCCTCGTCGCGGAGCTGCCGGACGGCCTCGACACCGTCGTGGGCGAGCGCGGGTACCGGCTCTCGGGCGGCGAGCGGCAGCGCATGACCATCGCCCGGCTGCTCCTGGCCGGCCAGCGGGTCGTCATCCTCGACGAGGCCACGGCCCACCTGGACAACACCTCCGAGGCGGCGGTCCAGGAGGCCCTCACCGAGGCCCTGGCCGGCCGGACCGCCGTGGTCATCGCCCACCGCCTCTCGACGGTGCGCGCCGCCGACCTCATCCTCGTCGTCGAGGGCGGGCGGATCGTGGAGCGCGGGACGCACACCGAACTGCTCGCGGCGGACGGCCGCTACGCGGAGCTGTACCGCACCCAGTTCCGGGCCGGGGCCGGAACGGAGCCGGTCGAGGCCGTCTGAACCGCGCCGGCCGCCCCGTGCCGGCCGCCCGCGCCGGCCGCCCCGTGCCGACGGTGGGCCGGCGGTGTGCCGGTCCTCCGCCCCGTGCCGCGCCTGCCGGCCGGGCGGCGGGGCCGGTCAGCGCCGCCGGGCCACCACGAGGCGGCAGCGCGGAGTGCCGTCCGGCCGGAGGCCGAGAGCGCCGAGGGGCGGCGCGGCCACGTCGAACCCGGCCCGCGCCAGCTCCCCGAGCACGGCGGACGGCCGGAACGTGCGGTAGTACATGACGAAGCGGGGGCGCCACAGCGCGTTGCGCACCCGCATCGCCGCGTCGAACCCCCACAGGCCCCAGTACAGGCGCGAGCCGACCCGCGCCGGTGCGGGCAGGGGGAAGGCGAACAGGCCGCCGGGCCGCAGCGCCGCGTGCACCTGGGCGAACAGCGCGGGCCGCTCGGCGGGCAGGAAGTGGCCGAACGCCCCGAAGCTCACCGCCAGGTCGAAGGCGGCCGCGCGGAAGGGCAGCCGGCGGGCGTCGGCCCGCACCCAGTGCGCCGCCGGCCCGTCCGGCCCGCCGGGTCCGTCCGGACGTCCTGCGTCTCCCGGCCCCGCTCCGCCGGATTCCCGCGCGGGGGCGGCCGGGAGGGGGGCGGCAGGGACGGGGGCGACCGGGGCTGAGCGGGCGACGGCGAGCATCCCCGCGCTGAAGTCGACGCCGACGACCCGGTCCGTGCACACCGCCCGCAGGACACCGACGCCGGCCCCGGTGCCGCAGCACACGTCGAGCCCGGCGGCGAACGGCCCCAGCCGCCGCAGTTCGCGGGCCACGGCGTCCAGGACGCGGTCCGGCGTGCGGAAGGGCGTGCGGTCGAAGGCGGGGGCGAGCAGGTCGTAGCCGCGCTCCGTGTAGGACAGTGCCTGCACGGCGAGTTCGCGGAGGGTCGGGCCCGGCGAGGTGGACATCGGCCCCAGCGTATCGGGCCCGGACGGTGTCCCTCCCGTGATCCGCGGGCACGGCGTACCGCCCGTGGCCGCGGCGCCCCCGGCAGGCTCCGTGCTCGCCGGCGCCGGCGCCGGCGCGGGCGGCAGGCCCGCCGCCCGCCCGGACGTCCCCCGCGGCGATCGCCGTGCCGCAGGGGACGCCGGGCGGGCCGGTGGATCACTAGCGGACGTTGATCCACTGGCCGGAGTTGGCCTGGGCGAGGGCGTCGTCGGAGAAGTTGTTCACCGCGAACGAGGTGTTGCTCGCGTCGACGTCGGCCAGGCGCTGGTTGATGTTGGTCAGCTCCAGGAGGTTGAGGTTGAACCGGCCCAGGGCCTCGCGGCGGGGCAGCAGTTCGGCGGTCTGCTCCTGGAGCTCGGTGGTGTCCATCACGGTGGTCTCCTCGGTAAGGGAAAAGGGGCAGGACAGAACGTCCGATGTCCGACGTCGTTGGACGAATCGCCCGACGAGATGGGACGGTATGTGTTCCCGGCGTCCCGGGCAAGCACATCCGGGTGCCCTCGTGCCGCCGTTTCGCCGGGGACGCGCCCCCCCGCGAGGTGCGGCGTGTCCGGCTGCCGCGTCGGGACCGGCAGGTCGGCGGGTCCGCCCCCCTGCCGCGGCCGGGCCCGGGGGGCGTCCCTCGGGGCGGTCGCCGTCCCGCCCCCTGCCCCGGCCCACGGCGCGGCCGCGTGAACCGGACCGCCCGTCCGCCCGTACACAGGGCGACCGGTCACCGGTATGCGGTGCTGCGCCCCGATCCCACCCGTGAGGAGTCGTCATGTCGCGAAGGCGTACCGTCAGCCGCAGGCGGAGGGGCGTCCTGTTCGCCTGTGCCGCCGCCGTCGTCTGCGGGGGAGTGGCCGTCACCGTGCAGACCAGCCAGGCGGCCGTGGACTGCGCCGGGCTGGCGTCACGCCTCCGGGAGACGCAGGACCTCATCGCCGCCCAGCGGGCCCACCCGGTGGCGAACTCGGCCGCGGTGATCGCCAACCGGCAGGCGGTCGCCGACCTCCTCGGACAACAGCTCGCCCAGGGCGGCTGCGCCGCGCCGCAGGCGGCGCCCCGGAGTGCACCCCCGTCCGCCGCGGCGCAGGGGGCTGTCCCGGCGGCTGCGGCGGCAGGCGGTGAGGTGGTGTGTGCGGGGTCGACGGTGACGTTGTCGGGGGAGGCCGGGGCGCCGGCGGCGAGCAGTGACCGGTTCCCGGTCGGCACCAGGCTGAGGGTGACCAACCTGGACAACGGCCGGTCCACGTCGGTGGCGGTGACGGGCCCCTCGGGGAGCTGTGCGCTGCTGAACGACGCGGCGTTCGACCGGATCCGTGAGCCCGGCAGGAACCTCGTCCGCCACGCCCGCATCGAACGCCTCCGGTAGGCCGCGCCCTCGCGTCCACGGCCCCCCCGGCCGGACCGGAGCGGCCGTGGCGGCCCTCCGGCGCCGGTGCCCGGGGCCGGACCCCGGCTGTTTCGTCCAGGAACCGCCGGAAGGGGCGCTCGACGCCCAGGGGTCCGGCCCGGGGGCCCGTCGCCGCACGGTGGCGCACGCTGCGGACAGCCGCCGCCCCCCACCGTGTCCGGCCGGGTCGAGCCGCAGGTGCCGCGCCCCGGCCCGCCCGCCGTCGTCCGGACGGCCGGTCCGCCCGGACGGAGGCCTCGGCAGGCCGTCTGCTCCGCAGACGGCCTGCCGAAATGTGCAGGTTTATACTCATGCCGTGACCGAGCCCGCGCCCTCGCCCCTGCCGCCCGGCCTCGAGGACAGCCTCGGGTGGCTGCTGGCCCGGTGCTCCCGTGCTCACGTCGAGGCCGTGCAGCACGCCGTCGCCGACCTCCCGCACGGGCTCCGCGGGTTCCAGGCCCTGTCCGGCGCCGCGCACCGCAGCGCCCGCAACCAGGCGGAACTGGCGCGGCAGTTGGGCGTGGACCGGACCGTCATGGTCTACCTGGTCGACGACCTGGAGGAGGCCGGCCTGGTCGAGCGGGTCGCCGACCCGTCGGACCGGCGCAGCAAGCTCGTCCGGGCGACCCCCGAGGGCAGGAGGCGGCTCTCCGCCGCCCAGGCCGTCATCGACGGGGCCGAGGCCGCCCTCCTGGAGCCGCTGTCCCCGTCCGACCGCGACCGGCTGCCCGTCATCCTGCGGGCCATCGCCGCTCACCACGTCTCCCCGGAGGGGCCGGACGGCGTCTGCACCATGGCGCAGGAGGCCGCAGGCAGCGCCGGGACCCTCTGAACCCGCCTGCCGCGGCCCCGGTCTGGACGCCGGTGCGGTCCCGGTGCCGGACTCGGCTGCCGCCCTGGTGCCCACGGCACCGTGGACCCCGCCTCCCCGCGACCGGCGGGCCCGCGCGGAACGGTCCTGAAACCCCGTCGGCCACGCCGTCGCCGCCCGCACCGGACCCGGCGCCGCCCGCACCGGACCCGGCGGCGGACGTCGCCGGACCGGCTGCCGCCGACCCCGTCCGCCGCCCCGGCCCTCGGCTCCCGTCGTCCCGCCGTCCCTGCCGCTCCCGCCGTCCCGCCCCGTCGCAGGGGACGGCCGGGAAGCTTCCCTCCTGACGGTCTGTCCAGGAGGTCGGCTGCTTGGAAGAATGGCGGCCCGACCGCGTATGCGGCCGGGGACCCCGTGCTTCCGCCGCCTCCCGTTCCAGGAGGAACCGCAGTGTCGATCGCCTACGCCGCCCTTGCCGTCCTGCTGTCCCTCGTCCTGGTCGCCTCCGGACGGGGCAAGCTCGTCAAGGACGAGAGGGTCACCTCCTCCCTCGACGGCATCGGCATCCCGAGGGGCGTGTTCCCGGTGCTGGCGGGCCTCGAGTTCGCCGGAGCCCTCGGGCTGCTCATCGGTGCCGGCTTCCGGCCGCTCGGCATCGCCGCCGCCGTCGGCGTCGTCCTCTACTTCGCCGGCGCGGTCATCGCCCACCTGCGCGCCCGGGACGTCAAGGGCGCTCCCGTCCCCGGCGTCCTGCTCGCCGTCTCGGCCGCCGCGCTGGCCCTGGCCGTCGCCACCGTCTGACCCGAGGGGCCCGGCCGGGCCGGCCGGGCCGCCACGGACGTCCTGCGGCCCGGGCGGCCCGGGCGGTCCGGCCGGCCTTCCTTCCCGCCGGGCAGGGTTCCGGGCCGGCCCTTCCCCGGGCGGGCTCCCCCGCCGGACTCCTCCGGAGCGCGGTTCTCCCGGACGGCCTCCCGGAGGCCGGCGGTCCGTCAGCGCTTCTGGATCTGGACCCGCCTGACGGTGACCGGCAGGGTGGGGAAGCCGTCGCCGGGGCCGTTCTGGTCGTCCTCCCCGCCGGCGGCAATCTTCTCCAGCACGTCCAGGCCGGAGGTCACCCGGCCGAAGGGGGTGTACGCGGGGGAGAGCCGGGTGTCCTTCCAGACGAGGAAGAACTGGCTGCCGTTGGTGTCGGGCCCTGCGTTGGCCATCGCCACGGTGCCCGCCGGGTAGGTGGCGCCGGCGAGGTTCTCGTCCGGGAACGAGTACCCCGGGCCGCCGCTGCCGGTGCCGGTGGGGTCGCCGCACTGCAGGACGTAGATCCGCTGTGTGGTGAGCCGGTGGCAGTGGGTGCGGTCGAAGTACCGGTGCTCGGCCAGGAACCGGAAGGAGAACGTCGTGCACGGCGCCTCGCCGGTGAGCGCCCGGAAGGTGATCCGGCCCTGGGCGGTGCGCAGGGTGGCGTCGTAGGGGGCGGCGGCCCCGACCGGGTCGAGGACGGGGATGCCCTTGAAGTTGTCGGCCGGGACCGCCGGGGTGTAGGCGCAGCCGGCGGGGGCCGGGGCGGCCCCGCCGCCGGCGCCGGGTCCTGCCGCCGGGGCGCCTGCGCCGGGTCCTGCGGCCGGGGCGGCCTCGGCCGACGCCAGGACGAGGATCGCGGACGTTGCGAGGGCGGTGGGGAGCAGTCGGTGACCGCGCTTCACGGGTCGACCTCCGGGTCGTGGGTGGGGCGGGGCGTCCCGGCCGGGGCTCCGGTGGGACGCCTGTCATCGCCATGTCATGTTCATGAGCCATTCCCCGGCCGGCGGCCGGGTACTCGCCGCCCGGTCGCGCCGCGTCCTCCCTCCCGTGCCGCCCGCAGCGGTGCGGGCCCCGCGGGCCCCGCGGGGCCGGCGGCCCGGGCGGCTGCGGCGGCGCCGAGCCGGGACGCGCGCCTGCTGGAGCGCCCTGAGCCTCCGAAAGCACCGAACCCCGCGCCCGGGAACGGCGGCCTCTCTGCGTTCCGCGGGGTGAGCCGAGGCCCCTGCCGTTCTTTCCATGCCCGTGTACTAGTTTTGCGAACGTTTCTTCGATCGCGAGGGTGTGGTGGCAGTGGCAGGAATACGGTGGGGCGCGGTACTGCCGCAGGGGTGGCGTCTGGACCTGGTCCATCTGGCCGACCCCGCGGAGCAGTTCGAGGCCATGGTGGAGGTCGGCAGGGAGGCCGAGGCGCTCGGCTTCGACTCCGTGTGGCTCTACGACCACCTCCAGCCGGTCCAGGCCGAGCCGGAGACCACTTTCGAGTGCTGGACCAGCCTGGCGGCCGTCGCCCGGGAGACCCGGCGCGTCGAGCTGGGCCAGCTGGTCACCTGCAACAGCTACCGCAACCCGGCGCTGGTGGCGAAGATGGCCGCCACGCTCGACGCCGCCAGCGGCGGCCGCGCGATCGTCGGGCTGGGCGCGGGCTGGGACGGGCGCGAGTACGAGGCCTACGGCTACCCGGCGCCCCACCCGCCCGTCGGGGAGCGGCTGCAGCGGCTCGGGGAGGCGGCCCAGGTCGTCAGGACCATGCTCCGCTCGCCGCGCAGCACCTTCGAGGGCCGGTACTACCGGGTGCGCGACGCCGTCAACGTGCCCGTCGGGGTCCGCAGGCCCCACATCCCGCTGCTGATCGGCGGCAGCGGGGAGAAGGTCACCCTGCGCCTGGTCGCCGAGCACGCCGACGCCTGCAACCTGACCGACCACACCGACCCGCAGTTCTACCGGCACAAGCTCGACGTGCTGGCCCGCCACTGCGACGACGTCGGCCGCGACTACGACGACATCCTGCGGACGGCCACGCTCTCGGTCTTCGTCGCCCCCGACGAGTCCGGCCTGGAGCGCATGACGGCGCCGCACCTGGACGGGCGCAGCCGCGCGGAACTCGCCGCGCACAACGCCGTCGGAACCCCGGAGCAGCTCGTCGAGACCTTCGGGGCCCTCGTCGACGCCGGGATCCAGTCCTTCGTGCTGTACTTCCACGAGTCCACGCGGCTGGAGTCCATGCGGCTGTTCGCCCGCGAGGTGATGCCGCACCTGCGCTGACCCCGTGCCGGGCCGGCGCCGTCCCGCCCCGTGCGCCTCAGGCCGGGGCGGGACGGCACCCGTGCGGGCGGGCCGCGGGGTGTCGCGGGCAGGCGGGCCCGGGACGGTCCTCGCCGCTCCTCCCCGGCCGCCGCGTGGCGTGCGGCAGCCCGACCGGTGGGCCGCGCCGCGCGGGGGCGTGCCCTGCCCGCCCCCGGTCCGGTGTTCCGGCACCGTGGGCGGCCCGGCCCGGCCCGGCCCGGCCCGGCCCGGCGCGGTCAGGGGGCGGGCTCGGTGCGCTGCCTGCGTTCGGCGGCCAGGGTCGCGGCGAGGAGCAGCAGGCCGGCGGCGGCGAGTGCGGACCCGGTCCACGCGGGGGCGGCCCAGGAACCGGTGGCGTCGAGGGCGGCGCCTCCCAGGAACGCCCCGAGGGCGTTGGCGAGGTTGAAGGCGCTGTGGTTGGTGGCGGCGGCCAGGGTGGGGGCGTCTGCGGCGGCGTCCATCAGGCGCGTCTGCAGCGCGGGGACCAGGGCGAACCCGGTGCCGAGGAGGAGGACCGCGCCGACGGCCGCGGTGCGGTGCGCCGAGACGGCCGCGAAGAGCGCGGGGAAGAGGACCATCGTGCACAGGATCCCGATGAGCGAGGCTGCCGGTGCGCGGTCGACGGTCCGCCCGCCCACGAGGTTGCCGGCGGTCATGCCCAGGCCGAAGACGGCCAGGACGGCGGGGACGGCCGCCGCGGGCAGGTGGGCCCGCCCGGTCAGCGCGGGGGAGAGGTAGGTGTAGACGCTGAACATGCCCCCGAAGCCGATCGCGCCGACGGCCAGGGTGGCCAGGACCCGTGGTCGGCGCAGTGCCGCGAACTCGCTGCGGACGGTCGCCCGCGGCCGGCCGGGACCGGCCGGCACGAGGAGGCGGACCGCCGCGAAGGTCAGGGCGCCGGCGACGGTGACGGCGGCGTAGGCGGTGCGCCAGCCCGCGGCCTGTCCGAGCGAGGTGGCGGCCGGCACGCCCGCCACGTTGGCGATGCTCAGGCCGAGCATGACGCGGGAGACGGCCCGGGCCCGGCGCGCGGGCCCGGCGAGGTCCGCGGCGACGAGGGCGGCGATTCCGTAGAAGGCGCCGTGCGGCAGCCCCGAGGCGAACCGGGCCGCCAGGAGCGTGCCGTAGCCGGGGGCCAGTGCGGTCGCCAGGTTGCCGGCGGTGAACAGCGCCATCAGCGCCAGGAGCACGGAACGGCGGGGCCGGCGCACACCGAGGACGGCGAGCAGGGGAGCCCCCAGCACGACGCCGAGGGCGTAGGCGCTGACCAGGTGGCCGGCGCGGCTCGGGCCGGTGCGGAGGCCGGCGGCGATGTCGGGGAGCAGGCCCATGGCGGCGAACTCGCCGCTGCCTATGGCGAACCCGCCCAGGGCGAGCGCGGCCAGGGCCGGCCCCGGACGGACGGTTCGCCCCGGACCGGCGGTGCGCCCGCCGCCGGCGGGCGCACCCGGGGGCAGGATGGTGCTGCTGGTGGCGCTCATTCCCTCTTCGTTCCTTCTTCGCTTCCTGCGGGGTCTTCCTCCGGTCCGGCCCACCCGGCCCGCACCGGCGTGCCCGGCCCTGCCGGTCGCCGTACGGCCGGCCCGGGGCCGCGGCGCGCGGGCCCTGTCGTCGCCGGCCGGACGGGCCTGCCCGTGGTGGTGCCGCATGCCCGCCGCGCGGTCCGCACGGACCGGACGGTTCGGCCGTTCGGTCCGGGGGCCGGGCCTGAGGACCGGACCGCGGCACGGCACCGGCCCCCGGGCGCGGGCGCCCGCGCCCGGGGGCCGGTCGGGGTCAGTCCTGCGGGAAGTCGGCGCCGCGGGAGACGTGCTCCCAGGCGGCGAACTCCTCACGCAGGGCGTCGAGCCCGGCCAGGGCGGTGTCGTAGGCGGCGGAGCCGAGCAGGAGGCGGCGCGGCGGGTGGTCCGCCTCGACGGCGGTGATGATCGCCGTGGCGGCACGGGCCGGGTCGCCGGGCTCCTGCCCGTTGCCGGAGCGGAAGGCGGCGCGCTGGGCCCCGGCGGTGGGCGCGTAGTCGGCGATCTCGCCGGCCGGGGCGGTCTCGGCCGCGGAACGGCCCGCCCAGTCGGTCCGGAACATCCCCGGCTCGATGAGCATGGCCCGGATGCCCAGCGGCTCGGTCTCCTGCCACAGGGCCTCGGTCAGGCCCTCGACGGCGAACTTGGTGGCGTTGTAGTGGCCGACGGCCGGGAAGGCCCGCAGGCCGCCGATGGAGGAGAAGTTCACGACCGTGCCGGTGCGGCGCCGGCGCATGCCGGGCAGCACGGCGCGGGTGACGTCCCACAGGCCGAAGACGTTGATCTCGTACATGCGGCGGACCTCGGCCTCGTCGCTCTCCTCGACCGCGGCGAAGTAGCCGATGCCGGCGTTGTTGACCAGCACGTCGACACCGCCGAAGGCGTCCTCGGCCGCCTTGACGGCGGTCCGTACCTGCTGCGGGTCGGTGACGTCCAGGGCGAGGGCCAGGGCGCGGTCGCCGTGGCCCGCCACGACGTCCGCCACCTGCTCGGGGTTGCGGGCCGTGACCACCGCGCGGTCTCCGCGGTCGAGGACCGCCCGGGCGAGGTGGCGGCCGAAGCCGGTCGAGCAGCCGGTGATGAACCAGGTCTTCACGGGAGAAGGGGTCCTTTCGGGAACCGTGGGGGGTGGCACGCGTCGGGCGGGCCTGCGGCGGCGTCCGCCGCACCCGACGGGCGGCGGGGCGCCGCGGACGGCAGGCCGGGATCCGGCCTGCCGTGACCCGGCGTGCCGGGGTCTGCATCCAGCACACCAGCCCCGCCGGGGCGTCCGGGGGCCGATGCCGGGCCCTGCTCTGCCCGGGACGGCGCTGCCCGGGTCGGCCCTGCCCGGGTCGGCGCTGCCTGGGAACGGCAGACCCCCCTTCGCCCCTCCGTCCGGCTGCCGTGCCCGGCACCATGGAGGCATGCCCGCCCGCAACGCCGACCTCGCCGAGTTCCTGCGCAGCCGCCGCGCGGCCATCGACCCCGCCTCCGCCGGGCTGCCCGACCGCGGCGCCTACCGCCGCGTCCCCGGCCTGCGGCGTGAGGAGGTCGCCCTGCTCGCCGGGGTGAGCACCGACTACTACACGCGCCTGGAGCAGGGCCGGCAGGTCAGCCCCTCCGAAGGCGTCCTGGACGCGGTCGCCGCCGCCCTGCGCCTGGACCAGGCCGAGCGCGCCCACCTGTTCCACCTCGCCCGCCCCCGGAGCGGCCCGGTGCGCCGCGGCGCCCCCGCCGTCCAGCGGGTGCGCCCCGCCGTCCGGCGCATGCTCGACTCCCTCACCGACCAGGCCGCCTTCGTCCTCGGCAGGCGCACCGACGTCCTGGCCGCCAACCACCTGGCCCGCGTCCTGCTCGCCGACTTCGACGCCATGCCCCACCGCGAGCGCAACCTCACCCGCTGGGTCATCCTCGACGACGCCGCGCGCGCCCTGTACACCGACTGGGAGAAGGTCGCCGCCGAGATCGTCGGCATGCTCCGCCTGGACGCGGGCCGCCACCCCGACGACCCGCGCACCGCCGAGCTGGTGGGCGAGCTGGCGGTGAAGAGCGACCGGTTCCGCCGCTGGTGGGCCGACCACCGGGTGGTGGAGCGCACCTTCGGCTCCAAGCGCTTCCACCACCCCCAGGTCGGCGCCCTGACCATCGACTACGAGGCCCTGGTCCTGCCCGGCGAGGAGGACCAGACCCTCTTCGTCTACCTGCCCGCCGAGGACGCGGCCTCGCAGGACGCGTGGCGCCTGCTGGCCAGCTGGAACGCATCCCCCGTCGGCCACGGCCGCCCCGCAGCCCCCGGCCGGCCCTCCGCACCGGACCGGCCCTCCGCACCGGACCGGCCCTCCGCACCGGACCGGCCCTCCGCACCGGACCGGGTCTGACCGCCCGCGCCGCTGCGCCGACCGCCCCGCCGCCGACCCCGGCACCCCGAGCCCGGAACGGCCGCCGAGCCGGAGCGGGACCGCCGATACGCTGGGCTTTCCCCGGCGGACGGCCGGGGCCGTCCACCCCGCGGGTCCCAGGCCCGCACACTGGACGGGGGCCGACCATGCCCGACGAGGCCGACGAGGCCGACGAGAGCGGACGAGGGATGCCGATGAGTACCGGGGAGGCTCCGTCCGCGGTGTGGCGGCGGCTGATGACGGCGCGGTCCGCGGACGAGGAGCACCGGGTCTCCACGGCCCTGGAGCTCTTCTTCGACCTGTGCTTCGTGGCGGCCGTGGCGCAGGCGTCGGCCGGGCTGCACCACCGCGTCTCCGACGGGCACCCCTGGCAGGGGGTGTCCGGGTACGCGCTGGTGTTCTTCGCGATCTGGTGGGCGTGGATGAACTTCACCTGGTTCGCCTCCGCCTACGACACCGACGACGTGCTCTACCGGGTGACGGTGCTGGTGCAGATCTCGGGCGCGCTGGTGCTGGCGGCCGGCGTGCCGAGGGCGCTGGACCGGCAGGACTTCGCAGTCGTCACCTGGGGGTACGTGGTCATGCGCCTGGCCCTGGTGGCCCAGTGGCTGCGCGCGGCCCGCTCCGACCCGCCGCGCCGGGCCTGCTGCCTGCGCTACGCCGTGGGCGTGACGCTGGTCCAGGCCGGCTGGGTGGCGCGCCTGGCGCTGCCGCAGCAGTGGTCCACCGCCTCCTTCGTGCTGCTGGCCGCCGCCGAACTGGCGGTCCCGGCGTGGGCGGAGCGGGTGGGGCCGACGACCTGGCACCCGCACCACATCGCCGAGCGCTACGGACTCTTCACGCTGATCGTCCTGGGGGAGACGGTGACCTCCTCGACGCTCGCCGTCCAGTCCGCCCTGGACGGGAGCGCCGCCGCGGGCGGGCTGGCGGCCACGGCCGCGGGCGGACTGCTGACGGTGTTCGGCCTGTGGTGGATCTACTTCGCGGAGGACGCGCCGCGCCTGCTGACCTCGCTGCGCGCCTCCCTGGCCTGGGGGTACGGGCACTACGGCGTCTTCGCCGCGGCGGCCGCGGTGGGTGCGGGGCTCGCCGTCCAGGTGGACCGCCTCGCGGGTGGGGCCCACGTGGGCGACCGGGTGGCGGCGGCCGCCTTCACGCTGCCGGTCGCGGCCTTCGTCGTGCTCGTGTGGGCGCTGCACCTGCGCCGCGGGTCCGGGCGTGCGCGGGGGGCCGCTGCGCTGCCGCCGGCGGCGGCGGCCGGGGTGCTCGCGGCCGGGTTCACCGGGCAGCCGGTGCTGTACACCGGCCTCGTGGTCGCCGCGCTGGTCGTGGCCCGGCTCCTGGCGCAGGACGGCGGGCCGCGTGCCGCCGGGCCGGACGGGGGCGCCCCGGCGCTGCCGTAGGCCGGGGTGCGGGCCGCCCGGCCCGGCGCGCGGCCGCCGGGGGCCTTCGGCGTCGCCGTCGGCCGCTTCGGCGCCGTGTTCCCCGCCGACCCGGTCGCCGCCTTCGCCGGCGTCCGCCGCGTCCTGCGGCCCGGCGGGCGCGCCGCCCTGCTCGCCCCGGCCGGCCCCGGGCGGGCCGACCAGTGCTCCACGCCCTGCGCCCCTTCGGGCCGGTGCCCGACTTCGCGGTCGGCGCGCCCCGGATGTTCTCCCCCCGCCGACCGGCGGTGTTCCGCCGGGTCGGCGGCGACGCTGTCTTCGCGCAGGCGTGGACCGCCCTCGTGGAGGCCGCCCTCGTGGAGGCGCCGGTGATCCTCGGGCGCGATGCGGACGACGCGGCGGACCGCCTGCTCGGCTCCGGCCCGGTCCGCCTCCTGCCCGACCGCGCCTGCCGAGGCCCTGCGCCCGTCCGAGGGCGGCGTGCGGTTCGGCGGTGCCGCCCGGCTGTCCGCCGCCCCTCGGCCTCCGGTGGGGAACGGGCGCGCGATACGGGGTCGGAAATACCCCCAGGGGGTATATGGTTGGAGCAGGCAGCCCGCACGTCCGACCCTTCCGAGGAGACCGTGTCATGGACCACGCGACACTCGAGCACCAGCACCAGCACACCGGTCACAGCGCCGGCGGTACCTGGCGGACGGCGGCGCAGGCGACCCTGCACTGCCTGACCGGCTGCGCCGTCGGCGAGGTCCTCGGCATGGTCGTCGGCACCGCCGCCGGCCTCCACAACGGCGCCACCCTGGCGGTCTCCGTCGTCCTGGCCTTCGTCTTCGGCTACGCCCTGACCATGCGCGGCGTGCTGCGCGCCCAGGTGCCCCTCCGTCAGGCGGTGAGGATCGCCCTCGCCGCCGACACCGTCTCCATCGCCGTGATGGAGCTGATCGACAGCACCGTCATGGTCGGCGTGCCCGGCGCCATGGACGCCGGCCTCTCCGACCTGCTGTTCTGGGGGTCCCTGGCCTCCTCCCTCGTCCTGGCGTTCGTGCTCACCACGCCCGTCAACCGGTGGCTGATCGCCCGCGGCAGGGGCCACGCCGTCGTCCACGCCCACCACTGACGGCGGGGGTGCCCGTGGGCACCCCCTGGGGGGCGGCCCCGGCCTCCGGCGGGCCTCGGGTCCTCGGCGGGATCCGCCCCCGCGCCGGACACCCCGCAGGATGCGGGGCCGACCGGTACCGGCACAGCCGGGGACCGGGGCCGGCGGGGCGCGGCGGATCCGGAGGGCCGCCGGACGCCGCCCGTGCTCCTCCTCGCCGGGCTCCCGGGCCTGCGCCCCCTCCTGCGCTCCCGCCACCCCTTCGGCGGGAAGCCCCAAGGCCGGGAAGTTAGCCTGTTTGTGCTGGTGGCAAGGGGGTTGAGGTCCAGGCTGTGGCTGCGTAGAGGCCGGGTCCGAGTTTGTGGATGAGT
>NZ_JBIAWP010000039.1:0-20353 GCF_042895785.1 Streptomyces sp. NPDC001380
CGGGGCGTGGTGGGCGGCGGGGCGGGCCGGGGCGGCGGTGGCGGTGGTGGCCGCGGTGGTGGCCGCGACGGCGGCGGCGCCCAGGGCGGCGGCGGCGGTCAGGACGGCGCGGCGGTGCTTGACGGCGTTGATCATCATCGTTCCTTCGGAAGGCATGGGGTGGGCCGGCCCCCGGCCGATGGTCGGGGCACGTCGGCCGGGGGCCGGTCGGACACCACTGTGCACATAAAACTTGTGCACAAGCAAATCGCGCACGTGATTCTTACGTGATCCCGGACACTCCCCCATCGGGTGAACCGGCGGCCGGCCCCGGCCGTGTGGAGGCGGGGCGGCGCAGACGGCGCCGGCCCGACGAGGTGAGGACACGGTGATGAAGAACGGTCGCAACGCCCTGCTGGCCGGAGCGGTCGGAGCCCTGCTGCTCCCGCTCGCGGCGTGCGGGACGCAGGGGGACGGCTCGGCCGCACAGACGGTGAAGCCCGCCGCCGCGGCGGCGCCGGGCTCCGCGGCACCCGGCGGCGCCACCGCCCCGGCGACCGCGGCACCCGCGGCGGTGAAGGTGTCGGTGCGGCAGGACCCGCGGCTCGGCCCGCTGGTGCAGGACGGCTCCGGCCGCACGCTCTACCGGTTCGACAAGGACGCGCCGCGCCCGTCGGCCTCGAACTGCGACGGCGCCTGCGCGACCGCCTGGCCGCCCGTGCCGGCGGACGGGGCCTCGGCGGGTCCCGGGCTCAACCCCTCCCTGCTGGGCTCGGTGACACGGTCCGACGGCACCCGCCAGCTGACCCTGGGCGGCTGGCCGCTGTACGCGTACTCCAAGGACACGAAGCCCGGCGACACCACCGGGCAGGGAGTGGGCGGCACCTGGTTCGCCTCGGCGCCCGACGGCCGCAAGGCCGGGACCCCGCGCCCGGCCCTCGGCGTCCTGGACGCCCCCGGCCTGGGCAAGGTCCTGACCGACCGCAACGGCATGACCCTGTACCTGTTCACCAAGGACACCCCCTGGCCCATGGCCACGGCCTGCGGCGACGCCTGCCTGCAGAAGTGGACGCCCGCCCCGCCCGTCACGGCGGAGGAGGCGAGGGCCGCGGGCATCGACCCCGCCCTGCTGTTCACCTTCACCCGGCCGGACGGCACCCGGCAGGTGGCCGTGAACTGCTGGCCCGCCTACACCTTCAAGGGGGACACCGCGCCCGGCCAGACGAACGGGCAGGGCGTGGGCGGCACGTGGTTCGCCATCTCCAAGGACGCGCGCAACGACCGGGGCAGGACCGTGCCCGCGGCGGGGCGCGCCTCCGCCCCCGCGGCGTCCGCCCCTGCCGCACCCGCCGCCTCCGCGCCGGCCGCCTCCGCCCCGGCGTACGACTCGGGGTACGGGAGCTGACCGGACCCCTCGGACGCCGCGGCCGCCGGTCCCCCGACCGGCGGCCGCGGCGTACCCGGACGGACCGCTCCGCGGCCCGCCGCCTCGCGCACCTCGTGCACGATCCACATGTGCGCACGGAAAAGAGGTCGCAGCGCGTACGATGCGTACGGGAGAAGTCACCGGCAGGAGGAGGCACCATGGACGGCACCATCGGCGGACCGGCCGGGAGCCTCCACGACCCCCTCGTCGTGGACGACCAGCTCTGCTTCGTGCTGTACGCGGCCTCCCGGGCGATGACGGCCCGGTACCGGCCGCTGCTGGAGGGCGCCGGGCTCACCTACCCCCAGTACCTCGTGATGCTGGCGCTGTGGAACCAGGGCTCCCTGCCGGTCAAGAGCCTCGGGAGCACCCTGCAGCTCGACTACGGCACGCTGACGCCCATGCTCAAGCGGCTGGAGTCGAACGGGCTGGTGCGCCGGGAGCGGCGGGCCGACGACGAGCGCTCGGTGCAGATCTCCGTGACGGAGGAGGGGATGCGCCTGCGGGAGCGCCTGAGCGACGTCCCCCTGGCGATCGCCGGGTCCGTGGGGCTCTCCCTGGAGGAGGTCGGGCTCGCCAAGGACCTGCTCCGGCGCCTCACCGCGAACGTCACGGCGGCACTCGCCGAGCAGACCGCCTGACACCCGGACCGCGGTCGCGGCACAGGACCGCCCCCGTCCGCCCGCGGGCCGGGACGGAAAACCGGGGCAGGTGAACTCGCGAGGCCCCCCGTCCGTGTTGTGCATGAAGCCCCCACCGCCACTCCGGCGCCGGGGGCCGGGCACCACAGGACGGAGAGGACGGATGGCGGTACTGCGGTCGCGGAACCGACGACGCACGGGCGACGAGGCCCTCATCCGGTCGTTGTACGAAGAGCACGGCCGGGCCCTGCTGGCCTACGCCACCCGGCTGACCGGCGACCGGGGCGCCGCGGAGGACGCGGTCCAGGAGACGCTGGTCCGGGCCTGGCGCAACCCCGACGCCCTGGTCAACGGGAAGGGCTCCGTCCGCGGCTGGCTCCTCACCGTGACCAGGAACATCGTCACGGACCAGTACCGGGCGAAGGCGGCCCGGCCCACGGAGGTCGGGGAGTCGGCGGCCCCGCCGCCGCTGCAGCCGGACCACGCGGACGCCGTGGCGGACTCGCTCCTGGTCGTGGAGGCCCTGGACCGCCTCTCCGCCGAGCACCGCGAGGTGCTGCAGGAGGTCTACCTGCGGGACAGGTCCGTGGCGGAGGCCGCCGCCGTCCTCGGGATTCCGCCCGGGACGGTCAAGTCACGCTCGCACTATGCTCTCAAGGCGCTGCGCGACGCCTACGCGTCCGGGCGCACGGCGGGGAAGGAGTTTGCCGCATGAGCGTCCGACACGGAGGACAGCAGAACGACGGCCTGCGGCACGAGGACGAACGGCTCACCGGGTACGTCCTGGGCACCCTCGACCCGGCGGAGAGGGCCGAGGTCGAGCACCACACGGCGGAGTGCCCCGAGTGCCGCCAGGAGCTGGCGGAGCTCGCGGAGATGCAGCGCTTCCTGGGCGAGGTGCCGCCGGAGGCCTTCCTGGAGGGGCCGCCCGAGGGCGGCGACCTGCTGCTGCAGCGCACGCTGCGCCAGGTCCGGACGGAGGGCGCACGGCGGGACCGGCGGCGCTGGGCCGCGACGGGCGCGGCGGCGGTCGTGGCGGCCGCGGCGGTGCTGGGGGCGGGCGTGGCGGTCGGCCGGTCCGGGTCCCCCGCACCGGAGGCGCGCGCCCCCGCGGTCCCGGCGCCCGCGGGAGGGGTGAGGACGGCCTCGGTGACCGACCCGGCCACCGGCGCACGGCTGACCGTCGCGGTGGCCCCGGCCGCCGGGTGGGTCCGGGTGAGCGCCGCGGTGACCGGCGTCCGGGCCGGGGAGGACTGCCGGCTCGTGGTCATGGGAAGGGACGGCCGCAAGGAGGTCGCGGGCGGCTGGAAGGTGTCCCCGGCGGCCCAGTCCGCAGGGACGTCACTGACCGGGTCCGCGTCGATCACCCCGGCGGACGTGGCCGCGGTCGCGGTCGAGACCGCGGCGGGGAGGCAGCTGGTGACGGCCGCGCTCGGGAGCTGAGCCGTCCGCCCGGCCCGGCCGGGGATGCAGGATTGCTCCGGGTCCCGCCGTCCCCCGGGACGCGGGACCCGGAGCACTCAGAGCGGGGGCTGCTCCGTCCGCAGGACGGCGTGCAGCTCGGCGAGGGCGGCACGCAGGCGTGCCCCGGCTGCCGCGGCGGACAGGCCGAGGGTGTCGGCCGCCTCCTGGAGGGAGCGGCCGCGGCCGTGGATCTCGGCCAGCAGGCGGCAGTGCTCGGGGCGGAGGTGTTCGAGGGCCTGGAGGACGTCCGGCCACCGGTCGGCCGCGGCACCGTCGTGGGGCGGCGGTGCGTCCTCCGCCTGCGGTCCGGCGAGGGCGGAGCGGACCGCGGCGAGCAGCAGGCCGCGTACGGCACCCCGGCCGCGCACGAGCAGGTCGGGTCGCCGGGAGGCCGTGATCAGCACCTCCCGGACGGCCGCCTCGGCCTCCGGTCCGGGCCCGCCGGCGAGCCGCGCGGCGTAGGCGGCCAGCGCGCCGGCGTGGTCGCCGTGCAGCCTGCGGATGACGGACTCCTGGCGGGAATGCTCTCCGCCCCGCGCTCGCGGCACCCTCAATGCGCATCCGTTCCCGTCCGTTCGGAGGCCGATCCGGACGTCATTTTCGGAGAGGTGGGGGACGGGCCGGAAAATCCGGCCCGCATTCCCTCGGAAAAGCATTCCCACGGGACCGGGGAGAGGCGCGGCGGACAAGGAATCCCGACGGCCGGCGGAAGACGCGCACGCTCCTGCGCAGGGCTCCGCGGGGCGGCTCCTCCGTGCGGCGCGCCCCGGGGCGGCGCCGAGGCCCCTCCAGGTGCGGCCGGCGCACGGCCGATGCTCCTCAGCCAGAATAGTAGCAAGCCATTTAATTGCACACAAGTTACACGGTCGCAGCCGGCGTCCCGCGCCCCCGGGCGGCACGTCCGGGCCCGCAGGTCGGGGACCTGGGACCTGGACCCGCTGCGAAGCAGGTCGGAGCGCGGGCGGGGGCCGATGGTCTCGACGCCGTACCGCGCCGCGGCGGCGGTGAGGGCCGCGAGGTCCGGCGGGAGGGCGGCCTCCGGCGGCATGGCCGGGACGTCCGCCGGGATGCCCGCCCCGGCGACGAAGGCGTCGAAGCCGACCGGGGTGTGCAGGGCGAGGAAGCGCGCCTCGGGGCCGGTGACCACGAAGGAGTGCGCGAGCCTCCGGGGCAAGGCGGCCATCGCGCCGGCGGACGCCCTGCGCTCCTCGCCGTCGACGACGACCCGCAGCCCGCCGTCCATGACGAAGAACGCCTCGTCCTCGTCGCCGTGGACGTGCAGGGGGCTGGCGCAGCCGCGCCCCACGACGCGCTCGAGGAGGACATAAGCGCCACCGGCACTCCCCGGGCGCACATGCGGATGAGCGCGCCCGGGAACCAGGCGGCGGTCCGGTCGTCCTCGTCCTTGACGACCGGGAGGAGTGGGGAGCGGCGGGGCCCGTCAGGGCGGGAGAAAGTACTCATGCAGCCGAGCAAAACAACGTCACGGAGAATCGCCTGAGACATTCCCGGCATCGGCCTGCACGATATCTTGATGAATGACTTCGCACCGCATCCCGGCGACGGCCTCCGGCAGGTGGACGCCCGACTCCTCACGGTATTCGCGGCCGTCGCGGAGGAACTCCGTTTCGGCAGGGCCGCAGCACGGCTGTCCATGGCGCAGCCCGCGGTCAGCCGCCAGGTGCGGGCCCGGAGCAGGACCTCGGGGCGGACCTGTCCGTCCGCACGACCCGGCGGATGGAGCTGAGCCCGGCAGGCTCCGCCGCGCCCACGGAGGCGCGCCGGGCGATACGGCAGGCGGCCCGGGTCCGCGACGCGGCCCTGCGGGCGGCGGGGCAGGGGGCGGCGGCGCGGGCGGCTGACGCGGGACGCAGGGGACGGCAGGCGCGCACGGCGCGCTCGACGGCCGCGGCGGACAGGAGGTGCGGGCACGTGTCCGCCGGGCCGGGGGTGCGGTCCGGGTCCGGACCCCGGATCACAGCTCGCCCGGTGTCCAGGCCTCCCCCATCGGATGCGGGGCCTGCGGCTCGGGGGCCGAGGGCAGCGCGGGGCGCTCCGCTGCGGCCTTCACCGCACAGCGGACCTATCGCCCTCACCGGTCCGGGGTCCGCGGACCGGCGGCCCGCCGGGATCCGCGGCACACCAATACTTGCTTGTTCATTCCAGAATCAGTACGGTGGTGTCACGACACCCCGCCGGGACTCGGCGGCGGAGAGGCCGGGCGGCAGCGACCACACCGCCCGCCCCCGGGACGCACCCTTGGGGGCCACCCCGCCGGAGGCGGGCTCCCCACCCGCCGGACACCCGCCCGGGGCACCCCGCCCCCAGGACGCCCGAGCCTTCCGCACCATCATTATGTATCAATCAATCCAGAAAGAAGCAGCCATGGACCTGCACCTCAAGGGCAAGACCGTCGTCGTCACCGGCGCCAGCCGCGGCATCGGCCTCGCGACGGCCGTCGCCTTCGCCGCCGAGGGCGCCCACGTGGTCGCCGGCGCCCGCAGCCCCGGCCCCGGTCTGGAGGAGCTGGCCCTCACCCACGGGCTGGTCCCGGTGGCGGGCGACCTGGCCACCGCCGAGGGCGTGGAGCGGCTCGTCGCCACCGCCGTCGAGCGCTTCGGCGGCGTCGACGTCCTCGTCAACAACGTCGGCGCCGTCCAGCCGCGGCTCGGCGGCTTCCTCTCGGTCACCGACGAGGACTGGCTGGCCACGCTGAACCTCAACCTGATGAGCGCGGTGCGCACCTGCCGGGCCGCGCTGCCCTCCCTGCTGGCCTCGCGCGGCGCGATCGTCAACGTCAGCTCGGTCAACGCCTTCCTCCCGGACCCCGGCGTCATCGACTACACCGCCTCCAAGGCCGCGATGACCAACTTCTCCAAGGCCCTGTCCAAGGAGGTCGGGCCGCAGGGCGTCCGCGTCAACACCGTCGCCCCCGGCCCGGTCTCCACCGACATCTGGGAGGGCGCCGGCGGCATGGCCGACCAGATCGCGGGCGCCATGGGCGTGGACCTGGAGACCGCCGTCGAGCAGGCCGTCGCGGGCCTCGGCGGCTTCGCCACCGGCCGCTTCACCCGCCCCGACGAGGTCGCCGACCTCGTCCTCATGCTCGCCAGCGACCGCACCGCCAACATCACCGGCACCGACGTCACCATCGACGGCGGCCTCGTCAAGACCCTCTGACACACCCTCACCACTCCCCCGCCGCCCTGCAGATCCGCACACCCGCACACCCGCACACCCGCACACCCGAGGAGACCGCCGTGAAGAAGACCGTCATCACCGCCCTCACGTCCGGCGCGGCCGCCGCCGCCGCGATCACCGCCCTCGTCCAGGCGCCCTCCACGGCCTGGGCCTCCGGGGAGGACAGGGCCGCCCCGGCCGCGGCGGCGTCCGCGCACCGCGGCCCCCGCCCCGCGGTACCGGCCGGGTTCACCGAGCGGAAGGTGGAGGTCGGCGACGTCCACGTCAACTTCGTCGAGGGCGGGCACGGCAGGACCCTCGTCCTGGTCCACGGCTACCCGCAGACCTGGTACGAGTGGCACAAGGTCCTCCCGGCGCTGGCCAGGCACTACCACGTGATCGCCCCCGACCTGCGGGGCGCCGGCGGCAGCGACGCCCCCGCGGCCGGCTACGACAAGAAGACGATGGCCGCCGACCTGCACGGACTCCTCGTCAAGCTGGGCCGGGACCGCGACATCCGCCTGGTCGGCCACGACATCGGCACCATGGTCGCCTACTCCTACGCCGCGGCCCACCCCCGCGACGTCGCAAAGCTCGTCCTGACCGAGGCCCCGATCCCCGACAGGGGCGTGTACTCCTTCCCGTCCCTGACGCCGCAGGGTGCCGGCTTCTGGAACTTCGGGTTCTTCAACGTCACCAACGGCCTCCCCGAGCAGACCGTCCACGGCCGCGAGGCGCAGTGGGTCGAGCGCTTCTCGGACATGCTGGAGTACAACAAGGACGGCGTCACCCCGCGTGACGCGCAGATCTACGGCCACTACCTGAAGGACCCCGCCCACCTGAGCGCGAGCTTCAAGTGGTTCCGGACCCTCAACCAGGACGTCGCCGACAACGCCGTCAACGTGAGGACCAGGCTCACCATGCCGGTCCTCGCCCTCGGTGCCCAGTACAGCCTCGGCCAGGCCGTCCCGGACCAGGTCCGCACCTACGCCACCGACGTGACCGGCGGCGTCGTCGCCGGGTCCGGCCACTGGATGTGGGAGGAGAAGCCCGCCGAGATGACCGAGCGCCTGCTCGACTTCCTGGGCAGGTAGCAGGGCGGAGGCCCGCCGTCCCGCACGGGACGGCGGGCCTCCGGCATGGGGGGGGAGGCGGCGGCCCCGTGCGGACCGCGCCGAGGGGGAGGAGCCGGGGCCCCGCGGAGGCGGGCCCCGGGAGTCCGCACCGCACCCATGACGGGAGAAGAACCGTGCAGAACCGGCGGATACCCGTCACCGGCGCCTCGAAGGGCACCGGCAGGGCCCTCGCGGACCAGCCGGTGCGCGAGGGCCGCACCCCGGTCGGGACCGCCCGCACCGCACCCGCGTCGCTCCCCGGCGAGCTCCACGAGGCCGACCTCTCGGACCGGGAGGACACCGCCCGGGTCCTGGCCGACGTGGCGGCGGCAGGCCGTGTCGACGCCGTGGTGAACAACGTGGGACTCGTCCGCGCGGCCCCGGTCGGCGCGGTCGACCTGGCGGACCTGGACGCCGTGCTCGACATGAACGTGCGGGCCGCCGTCCGGATCGTCCAGGCCGCCCTGCCCGGCATGCTCGCGCGCTCGTGGGGCCGGATCGTCAACGTCGCCAGCCTGGTCGCCCTCGGCCTGCCGGAGCGGACCTCGTACGGCGCGGCCAAGGCGGGGCTGGAGTTCCTGACGCGGGGCTGGGCCGGCGAGCCGGCCGCGCACGGGGTGACGGTCAACGCCGTCGCCCCCGGCCCGACGGAGACCGAGCTGTTCCGGGAGAGCAACCCGCCCGGCTCGGCCAGGGTCGAGCGCTACCTGGCCGGCGTCCCGATGGGCCGGCTCGGGCGTCCCGAGGAGATCGCGGCCGCCATCGCCTTCCTCCTCTCGGAGGACGCGGGCTTCGTCACCGGGCAGGTCCTGCGCGTCGACGGGGGCTCCGGCGTCGGCCGGGCCGCCGCCCGACCACCGCCCCGGGCACCGCGGCCGTCCGTCCGGGGTGCCCGGCGCCGCCACGCGGCGGGCACCGCCGGTGCCGCGCCCCGGCAGCGCGCCGCCCCGCATCGCCGCCCCGCATCGCCGTCCCGAAGGCGGTCGGGTCCTCGGCCCGCCGGTGCGGGCCCGTCCTCGGGATGACGCACATCACGTGCCTTCAAGTTCAACATTGAACGAACTTGTTCTAGGCTGGCGAGTGTCCCCACAGGGACAGGATCGATCGCCCACACACCACCGTGCGGGGCGCAGCAAGGAGAAGGACCATGCGAAACCGCCTGGTGCGCAAGGCCGCCGTCGCGACCGCACCGATCATCCTGGCAGGTGCCGCCGCACTGGCCGTGGCACCGACGGCGGGCGCGGCGCCCGACCGGCCCGCGGCCACCGCCGCCCGCGCCGCCTCAGCCACCCCCGGAAACCCCGCGCGGAGCACCTCGCCGCACATCGAGGACCTCGCGGCAGGCGGAGTGCGGGCCGACGGCAGGACCCACGAGGCGGCCGTCCGGCTCCCCGCCCGGACGGCAGGACCCGCGGCCGTCCAGATCCTGCTGGCCCCCTCCGGGGGCCGGACGTACCTGTCGCCCGGCGACGCGCGCGTGGAGCGCCGCGACCCGGCCACCCACCGGTGGGAGCCCGTCCGCCTGGGCTCCCAGACCGGCACGCTCTACTCGGCGCTGCCGAGGACCGGCGATCTGCCCCGCGGGTCGGCCGTCGTCCACTACCGGGTCACGTTCACCCGCGCCCTGCCCTCGGCGGAGGACCGGGTCGCACTCCTGCCGCGCCTGGCGCTCTACCGCTAGCGGCTGCACAGAGGACCTCCCGCACCCGGCTCCTTGCCTCCGGGACGCGGGAGCACCGCCGGCCCACGGGACGGAGACCGGCGGCGCAAGGGGTGCGGCGGGCACCGCACCCCACTCGGCGCCCGTCCGCCCCACGGCACCACGCCGTGGGGCGGACGGGCGCCGACCGTTGTCCGGGCGGCCCTTGTCCGTGCGGCGCCCTCCTCACCGGTGGACCGCGCCCCCCGGCGGCAAAATATGCATATAGTATACATGTTTTAAGCCCAGGCCGTGCACCGCCCCCCGGCGGCACGGCCCGCCCCGTCCGCGCGCAGTGCGCTCCTCCGCACCGCCCCGGAGCGACCCGAGGAGGCGTCATGGACCTTCCCCACGCAGCCGCCGCGCTCTGCTCGGTGTGGCTCGGAGCCCTCGTCGCCGTCTCCTTCCTGGAGGCGCCGCTGAAGTTCCGCGCACCGGGCATGACCGTCCCGGTCGCCCTGTCGGTGGGCCGGCTGGTGTTCGCGGCGCTGAACCGGATGGAACTGCTCCTGCTCACCGCGGCCGTGGCCGCGGGCCTCGGCTGCGGACGCACGGCGGTGCTCGCCCTCCCGGCCGCGCCGCTCCTCGCCCAGGTGCTCCTCCTGCGCCCCCGCCTGGACCGGCGGGCCGTCCGGGCGATCGCCGGCGAGTCCGTCCCCCGGTCGCGGCTGCACGTGGCGTACGTGGCCGCGGAGGGGGCCAAGGCCGTCGCGCTGGCGGCCGCCGCGGTCCTGCTGGGGACGTCGTGAGCGGCGACGGGCGGGCCGGGGCGCACCCGGAGGCCGGACGGCCCGACATCCGGGACCGCGCCGACGTGGAGGCGTTGGTGGCCGCGTTCTACGGACGCGCGCTGGCCGATCCCCTCATCGGCCCCCTCTTCACCGAGGTGGCCCGCGTCGACCTGGCCGTCCACCTGCCGGTGATGGCGGACTTCTGGGAGGGGATGCTGCTGCGCCCGGGCGCCTACCGGCGCAACGCGCTGCGGGCCCACACCGACCTGCACGCACGGAGCCCGCTGCGCGCGGACCACTTCGCGCGCTGGCTGCTGCTGTGGACCGGGACCGTCAAGGAACGGCACACCGGCCCGGTGGCGCGGCGCGCCGTCGCCAAGGCGACGGACGTCGCCGCCGCACTGCTGCGCCGGACGGCCGGCGGCCCGGGGCCCGGAACGGACCCGCAGCCCGGACCGCGGCCGGGACCCGTGGACGTCGCGATCGGCCCGCCGCCGGAGGGCCGCCCGACCTCCTGAGCCCCGGCCCGCCGGCCACGCCGGCGCGGCACGCCGGCCGCGGGCACCCGCCCGCCCTCCCGGGGACCGCCCTGCACGAGTCGCTGCGCATCGACGCCGGCGAGCTCAGCCCCTTCGGCGTCCGCCCCCGGGGGCAGCGGCCCTGCCCGAAGGGGAAGGAGCGCTGGCCGGAGCAGGCGGCGGCCCGGAGAATCGACCCGTCCGCGACGGTGGACGGCCCGACTCCGACACCGGGCCGTCGCCCGCAGCCGGGGAAGGCCGGGTGGTGCCGTGCGGACGGGAGCGGCGAGCGGAAGGTGACCCGCGGACCGCTCCGGCCCGCCGGGACACCCGGTCAGGGCCCGCCGGGGTCCGCCGCTTCTCCCCCATGCCGGCGGACCCCGGTGCACCGGGGCTGGCCCGGGGAGGGGAGACCGCCGGCTCAGCCGGCGGAGCGGTGCGCCCGCGTCCTGCGCCTGCGGGCGACCGCGACGAGCCCGGCTCCCGCGGCGACCAGCGCCGCCGCCGTCCCTGCGGCGGCGGCCGTACCGGCCCCGGTGGCGGCGAGCTCCGTGGACGACTCGTCCGTCGCACGGGTCGCGTCCGCCGCACGGGCCCGGGCGGCGTCGACGATGACGCGTTCGACGGCCTCGGGGTGGGAGAGCATCGGGACGTGCGAGGAGTCGATCTCGATCGGTCCGCGCGTGCGCGCGGCGCGCCTCGAAGCGCTCCAGCTCCGGCGAGATGGCCTTGTCACGGGTGGCGACCACTGACCAGGAGGGGATGGTCCGCCATGCGGCCGCCGTCGCCTTCCCGGCGAAGGCGGCGGCGTCGATCGGGCGCTGGGCGGCGGCCATCACCGCGGTGGTGGCGGCGGGGAGGTCGGCGGCGAAGACCCGGCGGAGCATGTCGGGCTTGATGCAGAGGTCGGTGCCGGTGGTGCCGTCGCCGTTCGTGAAGGGCACCGGCAGGAGCGCCGGGTTGAACTCGCTGCCGGGGAACCGGGCGGCCAGCGGGCCGAGGACCTCGCCCTTGTCCGGCATGAAGGCCGAGACGAAGACGAGGGACTTGACGGCGGGGTTGCCCGCGGCAGCGCCGCTGACGACCGCGCCCCCGTAGGAGTGCCCCACCAGGACGACGGGCCCCTTGATGCTGCGCAGGACGCCGGCGAGGTAGGCGGAGTCGGCGGCGAGGCCCTGGAGGGGGTTGGCCGGGGCGACCACACGGTAGCCGTCGCGCTGCAGGAGCCGGATCACCGGGTTCCAGCTGGACGCGTCGGCGAAGGCGCCGTGCACGAGCACCACGGTGGGGCGGACGGCCGGCCCGCCGCTGCCGTCGGAGACGGCGGCGGGGACGGCGGCGGGGACGGCGGCGGGGACGGGGGCGGGGACGGGGGCCGCGGGGACGGCGGGGAGGGCCGACGCGCAGGGCGCCGCCGACGCGAGGGCCAGTGCGGCCAGGGCGCACGGGAGCGCCCGGCGGGAACGGGGGCGGCGGCGGTCGGAGGACGGGTTCACGGTCGGCCTCTCCCTCGGGGGAGGGGAGCGGAGTAGGGATGCGCGCCAGCCTCACCGCCCTCCGCCGACCGTGCGATCCCGGCTGCGGCGGACAGATGACGGCGGGGGGCCGGACGGGTGGACGCACCGGGCGGCACGGTTCGGTCCGGGGAGGGGCGTGCGGCATCCGGGCACCGGGCGGCCGACCGGCCCGCAGGGCCTCTCGTCCCGGTCACGCCGCCGGTCCTCCCGGCGGGCGCTCCGGGCGGCCGTCCATGGACCGCCCCGGGATCCCGCGGGCGCCCGGGCGGCGACCGCGGCGGGAGGTCCGCCGTCCCGCGGATCCCGGCGGCGCGGCATCCGGGGCGGCGGGGCGCGACGCCTTCCCGGCCGGGTACCGCGCGGCACCCGGGACGGGTGGCCCCGGTACCGCCCCTGCTCCCCCGCGCCCGGCGGTCGGGCCGCCGGGCACGCCTTCCCCCGCACGGGCGGACATCCGCTTTTCGCAGGGGGGACGACCGAATGCGGGACGCGGAGGACGACGGAATGCGGGACGCGGGGGCGAAAGGGCAAAACCGTTAATCCATCGGGCACCTGATGGCATGACAGACGGATGCCGGCAGTTCGCGCCTGATTCAATGAGGCCGCCCCCACCGGGGCCTACCTGCCTGGCACAACGGCCGCCGTCCGGGAGGCCGCGCGAAGAAAGCGAAACCCTGTGGGCTCCAGAATGAACGACGTCCCGGTACTCCTCCACGGCGAGGACCTCGTCGACGGAAAGGACGCCGGATCTCTCTACGACAGCCCGCGGGAGATATCGCGCTACCTGCTGATGCACTACGGGCGGGCGGAGGACGTGTTCGGGGACGCGGCCCACCCGCTCGCCGCGGCGCACGGGTACACCCGCCGGCTCTCCGAGGCCGTGCACGCCTGCGCCGTCCGCACCGGCACGCGCGTCGCCAGGGCGCTGGACGTCGGCTGCAACGTGGGCGGCGCGACGCACGCCATGAGCACGTGGGTCGAGGAGTCGGTGGTGGGCGTCGACATCAGCGCCCGGGCCGTGGAGACCGCACGCACCCTCACCGAGCACTCCGGGGGGACCTTCGGCGTCGCCGAGTCGGGCCCCTTCGTGCGCGAGGTCGCCTTCCGCCTGCCGCCGGCGGAGGGGCGCGCGGCGGTGGCGTTCGCACTCGGCGACGCCGCCGCCCTGGACGTCCCGGAGCAGCCCTTCGACGCGGTGCTGCTGTCCAACGTGCTCGACCGGGTCGAGGACCCGGCGGCCTGCCTGGAGCAGTTCTCCGCATCCGACGCGCTCCTGCGGGAGGGCGGGCTCCTCGCCGTCGCGTGCCCCTGGTCGTGGTCGTCCGCGTTCAGCCGCCCGGAGCGCTGGCTCGGCTCGCAGGACGGCTCCACGACGAGCGAGGAGGGCCTCAAGCACCTGCTCGCGGACCGTTTCGACCTCCTCGGGGAGGGTGACGAGCCGGGCGTCCTGCGCCAGAACCCCCGGGAGTACGACTACTTCGAGGCGCACGTCACGGTCTGGCGGAAGCGCCCCTCCGGACGCCGCGCGGCGTGACCGGAACCCCTGGGGCCGCGGCCGCCGGACCACCCGGGCGCCGCAGGCCTGCGGCCCCTTCACCCACCTCAGCCAGGACCACCGCACCACCCGATGGGAACTCGAGCATGTCCATGCCCCCTGCGCCCCGCCGTCCGATCGCCGTGGGGGCCGCGCTGCTCTCCGGCAACCTGCTGCTGTGCGGGTGCGGCTCCCTCGGCGGCGACTCGGGGGGACGGCTCTCGGCCCGCTCCTACCTCCCGCAGTCCTACCAGGACTCCAAGGTGATCACCGTGGGGAGCGACCTCACCTACGCCCCCATGGAGTCGGAGGGGCCGAACGGTGCCGTGGGCTTCGACCCCGACCTCGCCGAGGTCCTGGGCAAGGAGCTGGGCGTGACCTTCAAGTTCGAGAACACGTCCTTCGACTCGCTGCTCCCCGGCCTCGCTGCGGGGAAGTTCGACATGGTGATGTCCGGGATGACCGACACCCTGGACCGGCGGCTGGGCGGGAGCAAGGACGGGAATCCGCGCTTCACCTTCGTCGACTACTACATCTCCGGCACCTCGCTGCTCGTCCGCAAGGGCAATCCGCGCAGGATCCAGACGGTCGAGGACATCTGCGGCAAGCGCGTCGCGGTCCAGCTGGAGACGACCCAGGTCGACCTCCTGAAGCAGCAGGCGGACAAGTGCCGGCTGCAGGGCGCCCCGCTCCCCTCGGCCGTCCAGAAGGAGAACAACCAGGTCACCCTGGACCAGGTGCGGGTGGGCAACGCCGACGTCCAGATGACCGACACCCCGGTGGCCCTGTTCAGTGCGCAGCAGAATCCCCGGCTGTACGAGGTCCCCAACACCCTCTTCGACGAGGCGCCGTACGGGATCGCGGTCCGGAAGAAGGACGAGAAGCTCGCCAAGGCCCTCCAGGAGGGCATCAACAACCTCATCATCGACGGCCGCTACCAGCAGGTCGTCGACAAGTGGAACCTGGCGGTGGGCGCGATCCACTCGGCGACCCTCGACGGAGGCTTCTGACGGTACGGGCGGGTCCGGCGCCGGCGGGCGGGGGAGGCACCCCCGCCCGCCGGCGCGGCCGTCCGCGGCACCGGCACGCCGCGGGCGGCGCCCGCCGGGCGGCCGGAGGGCGGTCGGGACGGTCCCGGCTCAGCTCCGCCAGTAGTTGTTGGCTGCGGCGACGGTCGCGAACTCGACGGCCACGACGTGCGCGGCGCGGATCAGGCTGTCGGGGGTGGTGGCGTAGTCCGGCCGGCCGCCCTGGAGCACGTCCAGGTCGGGCTGGATGGTGTGGATGGTGTGGCGCGCGATGTCGAAGGCGAGTGCGCGGCCCTCCTCGGGCGTCGGAGTGATCAGCGAGTTGCCGGGCACCTTGATCAGTGCCTCGTCGGGGACCCTGTTCGTCATGCCACCGATCTACCGCCCCGGCCGGGGAGGCACCTCCCGGGGAGCGGCGAACGGGTGCACCCCTCCCCCTGTCCGGGGGACGCCGCCCGGACCAGGCGCCGCCGTCCGGCCCGGCGGGGGGCCTGCCGCGGGTTCAGCCGGGGTCCTGCCACAGGTCGGGGCCGAACACCTCGTGGCCGATCCCCTTCGGGGTCAAGCCCGCCCGGACGAGCGCGGGACGGAGCTCCCGGGTGGAGGAGCCCGGGCCGCAGAGGTGGGCGCGGGTGCCGGGCGGCAGCTCCGGCTCCGTCAGGTCGACCGGCCCGCGGCGGGCGTGGGCGGGCGCGTCCTCGGTGTCCTCGTACCAGACATCCTCGTACCAGACGTCCTCGTACCAGACGTGGAGCCGCTCCCCCAGGTCCCGGACGCAGCGCTCGACGTCGAAGCGGAGCGGGTGCGTCCAGGCGCTGCGGTCGGCGTGGACCACGGTGACGGGACGCCGCGGCCCGGTGGCGCCCAGACGCCTGAGCATGCCGACCAGCGACGTGGCGCCGATCCCCGAGGAGGCGAGCAGCAGCGGCGCGTCAAAGTCGTCCAGGACGACCTCGCCGAAGGGGGGCGAGACGAGCAGGGTGGACCCGATGCCGACCCGGTCGTGCAGGAAGGAGGACACCTCTCCCGCCGGCCTGCCCCCGTCCGAACGGCTCCTGCGGACGGTGATGCGCCAGAGCGGGTCCTCGGGGGCGGAGGAGAGGCTGTACGGGCGCAGCTGGAAGGCGCCGTCGGGCAGTTCCGACGCCACGGTCACGTACTGGCCCGCGGCGGGGGGCGCCGCGCACGCCCGCCCGAAGGCGCCTCCCCCCTGACGGCCCCGGAGCGGATCCGCTCGGGCCCGCACAGCGCCCGCCGGAGGCGTTGGGGCACTCGGCCTGCCCCGGGTGACCGGGGCGCTTGAAGCGCCCCGTGGAGGCGGCGAGCATGGAGCGGCCCGCGGCGGCGGCCGGACCCCGGCGCCGGCGCCGCCCTCGCACCCGGACGCCACGGACGCCGCACGAGGCACGGACGGCACGGACGGCACGGACGGCACGGACGGCACGGACGGCACGGCGCGGGATGCGCGGGACGGCGCGGGATGCGCGGGACGGCCCGTCAGTTCACCTCCCGGGACAGGAATACCCCTGCAGGCAGAAGATGTGCCCGTTCACCAAGAACCTGCAGGTCAGAGCCCTAGGGGCGCCTCGCGCGACTGGCTGCGGGACGCGGTGATATTTATTCTCGCCCCAGCGCCGGAAGTCGTTGTGGCAATTGATGGCCACGCGTCCGGGCTCCTCGGGGATGAGAGTCGGGAATGGCTCGCCCCAGCATGACCACAGAGGCGGAGAAGTCGACATGAGCCATGGCTCCAGAAAGAACACGCCACTGATTCGAGTTGCTCCCCGCTGCACGGAAACGCAGGACGGGCGTACACATCGGGTCTTTCCGTCCGCGGACCCGTCGCATTCCTTTCCGGGGCGGCGGCGGGCCGGCTGCGGAGCGGTCGCGTGCCTTGGCTCCCGCGGCCGGGGACGGCGGCCTGGAGGCTCTGCGGCACCGTGCGCCCCGGGTGCGGTGTCCGCGTACGGCGGTCTTGGCACGGATGCCGAACGTCTCCCGGCACGGGGCACGGAGGAGGGGTGTTGACACAGCGGGAGACGACCGCACAGCCGCTCGGCGTCGCCGTCCGGACCGACGACCCGCTCACCCGTGACGGCGTCCTCACGCTGCTGCGGGCCTGCCCCGAGGTCGAGGTGCTCCCCCCCGAGCTGTCCCACACGGCGGAGGTGCTGCTGGTCGTGGTCCGGCAGGTGACCGTGGAGACCCTGCTGTGGATGAAGGCCGCGTCCCTGCAGTCGGCCGACCGCAGGCTGCGGGTCGTGCTGGTCGCCGAGGGGATCGGGGAGTCCCAGCTGATGCGGGCGATCGGCTACGGGCTGGTGAGCTTCCTGCTGCGGCCGCAGGCCGGGTTCGACCAGGTGCTGCAGGCCATGATCGCCGCACGGCGGGGCGCGTCCGACATGCCCCGCGACCTGGTGAGGCGCCTGGTGGAGGAGTTGCGGGCGTTGCAGAACGGCGTGTCCGGGTCGGGGTCCTCGGCGGGCCTGGACAGCCGGGAGGTCGACGTCCTGCGGCTCCTCGCCGAGGGCTTCGACACGGTGGAGATCGCGAACAAGCTCAACTACTCCGAGCGGACGATCAAGAACATCATCCACGCGGTGACCCGGCGCCTGAACCTGCGCAACCGGACCCACGCGGTCGCGTACGGGATCCGCTCCGGCGTGCTCTGACCGTGTGCCACGACGGGCACGCCCCGACCGGGGCGTGCCCGTCGTGGCACATGTGGCACCGCCCGGTCGGCGCGGCACCGGACGGCGCGGGACAGGACGGCACCGGACGGGACGGCACCGGGGGCGGCCGCGGGCGGTCCCTTCCCCGTCAGGCGTCGGCGGGCTCCCGGAGGTCCTCCTGGACGGTCCCGGACCGGAGGTAGGCGGGGACGGCGGGGAGCAGCTCGCCCGTGAGGGACTGCGGCTCCGGACCGGAGGAGGCTCGCGGACCCGGGAAGGCCAGCGGACCCGGGGCGGGGGGGATCTCGGGGGCGAGGGCTGCGGCAGGAGCGGGGGCCGCGGAGGACGTCCCGTCACCGCCGCGGACCGGGGCGGGGGGCGACAGGACCGGCTCGTGCGAGGTCATCAGCAGACGGGCGAAGAGGACGGCGAAGAGCTGCAGCCCCAGGGCGGCGACGGCGACGGGGAGGAACGAGGCTGCCTGCAGCCCCCCGGTCTCCGACAGGTCGGGGGCGACCGCGACGGCGCTGTACACGCCGGGCGTCAGGGCCTGCGCACCGGTCACGGCGACGCCCATGAGCACCGCGGCCGGCCACACGCCGAGCCGCACCGGGAGGCGGGAGAGCACCTCCAGCGCCAGGGTGCACGCCGCCGTGGCGGCGGCCAGGCAGAGCAGCGCCCCGGGCACGTCGGTGTCGAGCGGCCCGGGAAGGTGCGCGGCGGACATGCCCGCACGCTCCACCGCGAGCACCGCACCGGCGAGGGCGGCGCCGGCCAGGAACCGGGAGGCGGCCGGCCTCCTCCACCGCTCCAGGACGCGCACGGCCCCCGCGGCGAGCAGGACGGCGGCCGCCCACCCGACGGCCTCGGCGGAGGCGTCCCGGTGCAGCGGGGCCCCTCCCACGGCCGCGCCGACCAGGGCCATGCAGTGCGCGCTCCAGGCCGTGGTGCCGAAGGAGAGGGGCGCGAGCACGCGCCACACGGGGGTCGGGCCGACGCCGGAGAGGAGCCAGCGGAGCGCGGCGGCCGTCAGGAGGGCGCCGGCGACGGCGACGGCGGCTGAGGGCGCCAGGGCGCCGACGGTGAGCGTCTGGTGGGGTGTCACGGATCGTCCTCGGACTCGGTGGAGCCGTCCCGGCCGGCACGGGGTCCCGCCGCGGGCGGCGGGGCCGGACGCGCTGCGCGGACCGTCCGGTGCGGGCCCGGGGCGGGCGCTGCTGTGCGGAGGGGAGGATGCCGGCGGCCAGCGCGCCGAAGCATCTCCGCAGAGGAGGTTAGCCAGCCCGGAGGGTTTGTCCGGGAGGAAATCCCGTGCGGTCTCCCGCACTGTACGAACGGACACGAACCTTGCCCCCGGACGCATCTCCGGCGAACCGGAAAAGGGCATGGGAAAATCGGCGGGGGCGACCGGACGTCACCTTTCACCCGCCGTTTCCGAAACGTTTTCCTCCCGCAGGAGGAAATGCGTCCGGGATGCACGGCCGTCCGGGACGGGCCGTGGATGCGTCCGTTTTCCGCGGGACCCGGCCGGGGGAGGCGCCTCCCGGGGCTGCGGCGGCCGGTGTGGTACCGGCCGCCGCAGCCCCGCCCCCGGGAGGAGGGGCTACTTCACCGAGCCCGCCATGACGCCGTTGACGAACTGCTTCTGGAAGGCGAAGAAGACCACCAGCGGAATGATCATCGACAGGAACGCCCCCGACGCGAGGACGTCGATGTTGCTGCCGAACTGCCGGACCTGCTGCTGGAGGGCGACGGTGATCGGCGCCGAGCCCGCGTCGGCGAAGATCAGCGCCACCAGCAGATCGTTCCACACCCACAGGAACTGGAAGATCGAGAGGGCCGCGATGGCCGGGCCGCCCAGGGGCAGGACGACGGTGAGGAAGAGCCGCAGCTCGCCCGCGCCGTCCAGCCGGGCGGCCTCCAGCAGCTCGCGCGGGATCTCGGCGAAGAAGTTCCGCAGCAGGAAGACCGCGAACGGCAGGCCGAACGCGACGTGGAAGAGGACCACGCCCGTGATGCTGCCGAAGATCCCCAGGTCCCCGAAGAGCGAGGAGACCGGGAGGAGCGCGGTCTGCACCGGCACCACCAGGAGGCCGACCACGAGGAGGAAGAGCCAGTCCCGGCCGGGGAACTCCGTCCAGGCGAAGGCGTACCCGGCCAGCGCGGCGACCAGCACCACCAGCACCGTGGCGGGCACGGTGATCAGCACCGTGTTGACCAGCGAGCCGGTGACGGCGTCGTTGGAGAGCAGCGCCGCGTAGTTGTGCAGGGTGAGCCGGGAGGGGTCGGCCAGCACGTGCCACCACCCCGACTGCTGGATGTCGGCGGGGTCGCGCAGCGAGGAGGCCAGCAGGCCGACGGTGGGCACCAGCCAGAGCAGCCCGGCGGCGAGGAGGACGGTCCGGGCCGCGCCGCCCGCCGCTCGGGCGGCGGCGCGGGCGGCGAGCGACGGCCGGGGTGCGGCCCCGGCGGGGACGGCGGGCGGGGCTTCCTGAAGGGTCGTCACCGTCGGTTCTCCCTTCGGAAACGGCGGATGTTGAAGAGCATCGCGGGGAGCACCAGCAGCAGCAGGACGATGCCGATGGCGCTGCCCGCGCCCTGGTTCCCGCCCCCGCCGAAGGAGGACAGGTAGAGCTGCAGGGCGAGGACGTTGGCGTCCTGCTGGGTGGAGCCGGGGGCGATGATGTAGACGAGGTCGAAAACCTTGAGGACGTTGATGACCAGGGTCACCAGGACGACGCCGAGGACCGGGGCGAGCAGGGGCACGGTGATCCGGCGGAAGACCTGCCACTCGCTCGCGCCGTCCATCCGGGCGGCCTCCAGCAGTTCGCGGGGGACGGCGGTGAGCC
>NZ_JBIAWP010000040.1:0-20335 GCF_042895785.1 Streptomyces sp. NPDC001380
CGAGGAGAGCTTCGGCACCCAGGAGGCCGCCCGGCTGCGCGCCTCCCTCGAAGCCGTCCTCCGCACCGGCTTCGACCCCTGGGCCGAGTAGCGGCACACCCGGCCCGGCGATGCGGGCGGGTCGCCTGCGGCGGGCAGGGCCGCTGCCGGTCCGGAGGGGCCGGCGGTCGCGGGGGAGGGCGTTCGTGGCGAGGAGGGGGTCGGCGGCCGGCCCGGTCCGGGCGGGGTGCGCAGGCGGCCCGGCCGTGCCGCACCGGCCCCCGGGCTCGACGCCCGGGGGGCCGGTGCGGAGGCGGCATGTCCGGCCCTTCCGCGACTCGGAGCGGACGGCGGGGGGCCGCAGCGCATGTTCCCGGCTTCCCGGGCGGGCGGCACGGTCCCGGGTCGGGAGCGCGTCCGCCGGCCCGGGAGCCGGCCCGCTCGTGGACGGTCAGCGGGTGATGTGGAAGGTGAGATGCCTCTCCGTGTCGCCGGCGGGGACGGTGTGGACGTAGCCGCCAGCGGTGCGGTACGCGCCCGAGCCCCCGGTGACGGGGATGTCGACGGCGGGCGGGGCGGGCAGGTGGAGGAGGGCCTGGCCGGCGATCTGCCCCTGCGGCAGGGCGAAGGCCCCGACGCACTGGAGCGCGTCCGGGGCCAGGTGGACGTAGGTGCAGACGACACTGTGGTCGCCGATCTTCCGGTCGCCCTGGTAGAGGTCTTCCGCGATGACGCGTTCGTCCCCCAGGCTGACCCCCTTCCTGCCGAGGTCGACGAATGCCGACTGGGTCTGCCGGGCGACCAGCCGGATGACCTCCGAGTGCTCGCGGGTGCTGGAGGAGCTGTGGGGGGCGGATGTCGCGGCCCAGGCCGACGGGGCACCGGCGAGCGCGGCGGTGAGGGCGGCGGCTGCGCCGAGGAGACGAATGTTGATCTTGCGCATTGCACGTGTCCAAACGGTGTCTGCAGGTGGTGTGGGGGCTGGTGGGGCTCCCCGCCGTCGGTGCGGCGGGGCGCCGGGCGTCAGCGGCGCGGACGATTCGTCCGGCCCGGGTTCTCGCGCGGCCGGCCGTCGGGCACGGTGGCGCCGGCTGGGAGGCCGTGGGCGGCGTGCCGGCCGGTACCGGGTCCGGTGCCGGGTCGGGGGAGGCGCGCGCGGCGTGGGCCGCCGCGCAGGAACTGCCTCCACGCAGTCCGGGAGGGGCGCGTGACGGTCGGTCGGCAGGGGTGCTGTCGGCGACGGCGGCCGCGGGGGCGGGAACCGGGCTCCTGCCCTTCGCCGGGGCCCGCGGTCCCCGGGCCGAGGCCGGTCGTCCCTGGGATCCGGCCCGTGGCGAGGAGGGTGCCGTCCGCGGCCGGTCCGCCGCCGCTGTCGGGGGAGGCCGCCCCCCTCCGCCGTCGCCGTCGCGCAGCACTCCCCTCCGGTGGGTCCGCCTTCTGCGATCACGGTGCTGAGCCCTGCGGCGCGGATCCGGTCCGCCGTGTTCCCGCCGGCCGGGCCGGCGGAGTGCCGTCCTGCCGGGGGTGCCCGCGGGTGTCCCGCGGGCACCCCCGGACCGCGGACGGGGGCGCGGCGGATCCGTAGCGGCAGCATGCCGGTCCCCCGGAGTCGCCGTCAGCGGCCGGGGGCCCGCTGTGTGATCTCCTGCAGAACCCAGCCGTTCCCGTCCGGGTCGCTGAAGGTGGCGTAGGAGCCGTAGCTGGCGCGCCCGGGGTGCGGACCCGCCTTGCGCCCCTGGCCCTGACCGTCGTGGACGACCTCTCCGGCGTCGTGGCCGTGGAAGAAGAGGCCCTTGTCGTCGTGGAACACCTCGCTCACCTCGACGCCGCGGCCGACGAGTTCCGCGCGGGCCTCCTCGATGTCCGTGACGGCGAGGTACAGGCCCTGTGCCGAGCCGGGCGCGGCGGTCGTGAGGCCCTTGCCGAAGATGATCGAGGCGGCGGAGCCGGGCGGGGTCAGGTGGGCGACCCGGAAGTCCTCCGTGACGTCCTGGGCCAGGTCGAGGCGGAAGCCCGCCTTCTCGTAGAAGGCCTTCGCGCGATCGACGTCCGAGACCGGCAGGACGAAGAGTTCGAGTTTCATGTGCATGTTCTCTGGTTCCTTCACTGTGTGCGTCACGCAGGAGATGCGAGACGCAGGAGGGGGGAGGCCGGGCGTCGACGCCCGGCCGCGTGGATCGGGGTGGTGCCGGCCGGGTCGTCACCCGGACGAACGGGTGCCCAGGGGAGCTGCCGCCTGACTGCGCCCCACCGGGGCGAGCCGGCTGTCCGGCCGAGGGGGCACCGGGACCCGGCGCTCCGGGCATGTCCGCCCGTGCGGAGCGGCGCTCCCAGGACGCGGTCGGCCGGACGGACGCCGCGGCGAGTCGCAGCGAACGCCCCGATCGTCCTGCCGGGGACACCTGGTGCACGTCCGCCGTCGTCGGAGGCCCGGCTGCGGCGGTCCGGCGCCGGTGCACCGGTCGATCGGACGCCGGCGCACAGGGGACGGGCCCGGTCGGGTCGGCGGGATCCTGCGACAGGCCCCCGCGGACGAGTGCCCCGGGGCGGCGGTGACCGCCGTGGACGCTCCTCAGGGGATCACAGGGGCGTCCTCACCGCTCACCGGTCCTCGGTCACTGGTCCTCGGTCGAGTGCTCGGCCTCGACCGCCCGGCCGGTCCGGAGCGGCACGTGGGCGCCGCGCTCGTGGAGGGGGGCCGTCGCCGTGCGGTCGATGTGCAGGCAGAGCAGTTCCGGGCGGGCGTAGTGGCCGCGCGTGTCGGCCATGCGCTTGCGCCGGTCGATCAGCGCGAAGTCGAGATCGGCGATGACTTCGCCCTCGCCGGACGTGATCGGCTCGCCGAGGAAGCGGCCCTCGGGGTCGACGATGGCGGTGAAGAAGCCGCCGGAGAACGCACTGACGGGGCCGCCGGTGTCCTCGGCCAGCCGTGCCTGCTGGTCGGCGTCGAGCCAGGCGGTGGCGTTGACCACGAAGCAGGCCGATTCCAGCGCGTGCATACGGACGGCGACCTCCATCTGGTCGACGAACTGCCCGGCGCCGAGGCCCCCGGGGAACATCGAGGCGTGGATCTGCTCGCCGTCGGCGATCAGCGCGTAGCGCGCCAGCGGCTGGTAGTGCTCCCAGCAGGCGAGCTGGCCGATGCGGCCGACGGCGCTGTCGGCCGCGCGCAGGCCCGAACCGTCACCCTGCCCCCAGACCATCCGCTCGTGAAAGGTGGGCGTGATCTTGCGGCGGCGCTGGATCAGCGAGCCGTCCGCGTCGAAGAGCAGCTGGGTGTTGTAGAGGGTGCCGCCGTCACGCTCGTTGACGCCGATCGAGACGACCATGTGGTTCCGGCGTGCTGCCTGCCCGATCGCTTCGGTCTCCGCGGACGGCACGGTCACCGCCTCGGCCATCAGGCGCAGTTGGTCGTCGCCGATGGTGTAGGGCGGCTTCACCCAGGAGAAGTAGGGGTAGTAGGGGACGACGGTCTCGGGGAAGACCGCGAACTGGACGCCCTGCCTCCCCAGCTCGTGGATCTTCTGCACGACGCGCTCGACGGTGCCGGTGCGGCTGTAGAGCACCGGGCTGATCTGGACGGCGGCAGCCTTGACGACGGTCATGGTGTGACTCCTCTGCGTGGTTCGTGGTCGGCGTGGGGCGAGGTGGTCTCGCCGTTGGCCGGGCGGCGCACTGCCGATCGCGCCGCAGGCGTGCCGCTCCCCGCTGCGTCTGCCGGCGGGGCCTCGGCGACACTTAGGAGCATATGCTCCTATTCGGAGAGGGGCAAGCGGGCACCGCGGCCGGCGATGCCGTCGTCCGTCGCCGGCTGATCGTCCCGGAAGGGGTCGCGCTGCGGGTCCCGCGGCAGGCGATCCCGGTCGGCGGGGTGTCGGCGTGCTGTCGGCGGGCCCCGGCCGGTGACGGTCAGAGCACGGTCCTGCCGGGCCTCGGGGGCCGCTGCGGTGTCGTCCAGGCCGTCGGCGGGGTGAACCCGCACCAGGTGCCGTCGAGCGGGAAGCGGCCGGCCTCCGCGGCGCGCGTCGGGCTCTCGCCCTCGGCGCGGACCGCCTCCGCCTCCTCCTCGCTCCAGTGGGCGGGGTGTCCGGTCCTGGCTGCGGACGACTCCTCGTCCTTCCACTGCCGGGTCCGGTCGGGTGCCACGACGAGGTCCGGTTCGAGGTCGACCACGTCGATGTCGTCGCCTCGGCGGATGCGGCGTTCGAGGCCGACGTACCAGCCGTCGAACCGCAGGTCCTGCGTGAAGAGCCACCCCACCGCATGGAGGCCGTCCCGGGGCTGGTGGATCAGGGCGTTGCCGCGGTACCACCGGACCGCGCGGAGCGGGTATCCGCCCTCCGGCCGCTCCTCCGGCGGGATGTCCCGCAGGTGCACCCCGTCGGGCGGTCCACGCGCCGGGCCGGTGAGCCGGCGCTCCTCCAGAGCCGCAGGCCGTTCCGGGTGCGCCCGACGACGCGGACGGGCACGACGGTGCTCAGCCGACCGCCGAGGTGGAGGTTCCAGCGCAGTGTCCGGCCCGCACGGGTCTCCATGGGGGAGAGGATCCCGGCCGCCCCTGGCATCGGCCCTCCACCGGGGAGGCTGCGAGGGCACCCCGAGGGGCTCCGGGTGGCGGTCCGGCGTCGTGGCATCCGGCCGCGGAGGCGCCGCAGGAATCCGTCGGGCCCCCCACGGCGACCACTGCTAGCCTTCCGGAGGCCGTGCGAGAGAACGAGGAGGTGGTACCCGTGGACGCAGGAACGACATGGGTGCTCCCCTCCGGGGTCACGGTCGGGCGGTAGGTCGTCCGGGAGCGCCGTTCACGAGCACTCCCGAAAGGCACGACCATGCGATTCACCTCCGAGCAGCGCCTCGACGACGGCGTCCTGGAGCGCGCATTCACCCTCGGCGAGATCCCCGGAACCCTGTGGACGCCTGGATCCGCACCCGCCCCGCTCATCCTGATGGCCCACAACAACGGCCTGCCCAGGAGGGAGCCCCGGCTGGTGGCCCGGGCCCGGCAGACCGCGGCGTACGGCTACGCGGTCGCCGCCATCGACGCCCCCGGATGCGGTGACCGGCCCCGTTCCGCCGCCGACGAGCAGGCCCGCGCCGACCTCCGCCGGGCGATGCAGGCCGGCGAGCCGGTCGACGAGATCTTCGAGTCCTTCATCGGCCCGCTGGTCGAACAGGCGGTTCCGGAATGGCGGACCACCCTGGACGCCCTCCTCGCCCTGCCCGGGATCGGCGGCCCGGTCGGGTACTCGGGATGGACCGCCCTCGGCATCCGGCTGGCGGTGGCCGAGCCGCGCATCGCGGCCGCCGGCCTCTTCGCCGGGGGTTACGTGCCCCGCGCCCAGCGCGAGGAGGCCCGGCAGGTCACCGTTCCGCTGCTGTTCCTGCTGCAGCGGGACGACGAAGGGAACCCCCGGCAGCGGGCCCTGGACCTGTTCGACGCCTTCGGCACCAGGGAGAAGACGCTGCACGCCAACCTGGGCGGGCACACCGGCACCCCGTGGTTCGAGGTGGAGGACGGGGGCCGGTTCTTCGGCCGGCACCTGAAGTGAGGCCGGACCGCCGGGCCGGCAGCAGCCGGTAGGCGGCCCCGGCCAGGACGCCGCTCATCGAGGGCGGGGACCGCCCGTCCTCGATGGCGGTGGCCGCCAGACGCCCGACCGCCCCGATCGCGGCGGTACCGGCCGGTGGCGGCACCGGCCGGTCGGGGCGGCGCTCGGCCGCCGGCGCCGCCACCGGCCGGGCCCGCGCCGTGAGGCACTCGGCATGTACCTCGCGGATCGCCGGGCGGGCGACTGCTCCGTTCGGCCGACGCCATCGGCACCGCCTCGTCAAGGGCCTGCCGGGCGGCGGGGAACGCGGCGGCGCGCTGGACGGATCGATGCCCGATGGGTGGACAAGCGCGTGAGGCTCCGGGCGGACAGGGTGCTTTTGGTCGGCGCCCGGTCGACCGGGAGCTCCACCTCGTCCTGGACACCACCCCGCGCCAACTGGCCATGCGGTCGGCCAAGTTGGACACTGCTCACTGCGGGCGCGTCAAGCGTCTGCACTGCACCGGGCCTCCGGCGCCACGGCAGCGGCCGCGACCCGGCACGGCCGCGTTCGGCCGGTGGAAGGACCCGCTCGACCCGAGACCAAGGAGTCCTGATCATGCGGAAGCTGATTGCGACGGTGTTCAACTACTCGCTCGACGGCCTTCTCGCCGACGAGGGCACCGATTTTTGGAAGTTCTGCTTCGGCCTGCCCGAAAACAGTGATCCCGACGACTCGGAGCACCTCGACTTCCTCCGGGGTGCGTACGCGCACATCATGGGACGCACCGCCTACGAAGGCATTTCCGCGTCCATGACAACGGCCACCGAGCATCCCTTCGCCGACATCCTGAACACCGGACGCAAGGTCGTCTTCTCCCGGACCCTGAAGACGGCCGACTGGGCCGACACCACCATCGCCGCCGGTGACACGGCAGAGGAGATCGACAAGCTCAGGCAGGGCGGCGACGGCTACATGGTGGTCTGGGGCGGCGTCAGCCTCTGGCGGTCGCTCATGCGGCTCGACCTGGTCGACGAACTCCGGCTGAGCCTGTTCCCCTATGTCGCGGGCGAGGGCACCCGGCTGTTCGACGGCGTGCCCGCGTCCTACCGGCTCGACCTGGTCTCCAGCGCCGCCTCCACCAACGGGATCGTCCATCTGCAGTACCGCCGGCACCGGTAGGGCGCGTATCCGTTCGTGACCGGGGGCATCCTCAGGACGGCCACCGATCGGGTGATGTCATCAAGGCCGCCGGCCGCCGAAGAACGCTCAGGGCCCCCGGGGTGTCGAGAGGGCTGCCTGAAGTCCCGACCCGTCACCCCGAGGGCCTCGTCGGCCGCCTCTCCTGCCGCGCTCCCTCTGTCGCACGCACTCGTGGAGCGGGTCGCCGTGCCCATCGTCACCTGCCGAGGGCGCTCCCCGTTGTACGCCGCGGCCATCCCGGTGCACCCTGACCCCTCCGGCCTGCCTGCGCAGGCGCGGCACCCCGGCCCAGCGCGCGGCGGGCCTCGCGATCAGCGTGGGCACCGCCCACGCCCACGTCAACGCCGGAGACCGAGCCGAAGTCCCGGGAGGTCCGGTGCGGAGGTGCGGCGGCGGCAGGCAGCGTCGAGGCGCCGGCGGGCCCGACACCGGTCGCGACAGCGGCGACACCACCCACGAACCTTCGCCGGGAGGCCTCCACGTCGACGTGTCGTGGCCTGCCGGAGGGGGCGGATCCGTTGGGGATCTGTTCATGGATGTTCCTTCCGATTGTGATCAATGGCCGATCCGGGTCAAGTCTTTGGTCGAGATCGTCGAGGCACGCAGGCGGAGGCCGGCCGGGTGGCTCTGCGGGGTCTCGTCGTACCGAATGGCGACGCCTCGCCAGGTCTTCAGCTTGTCGATCAGGCGCTCGACGGTGTTCCGCTCCTTGTGCAGCGCGGCGTCGTGGCCGACGGGCCGGCCGGCCCGGGAGCCCTTCCTCCTCCGGTCGGCGGTCCGGTCCCGCTTCTCCGGGATGACCACCTTGATCCTGCGCTTGTGCAGGTGGGCACGGTTGCCGCGGGAGGAGTGGGCCGTGTCCCCGGCGGCCGCGTCGGGCCGGGTGCTGCGAACGCCAGTGGGCGGCATGTGCGGTCGGCGGCGAGGTGGACCTTGCCGGTCTGCCCACCCTGCGAGCGTCCCAGGAGGGCGGCCTTCAACCGGAGCTTCCGCAAGGCCTCCGCATTTATTTGCCGATCGTTCCACCAACAGGTACAGTCGGGCGCATGGCACGCACCCGCGAGTTCGACACCGAAGCCGCCGTCGCCGCGGCGATGCAGGCGTTCCGGCACACCGGGTACGGTGGCACCTCCGTGCGTGATCTGGCGAAGGCCATGGACATCGGCAGCGGTTCCATCTATGCGGCCTTCGGCAGCAAGGAGGGCCTCTACCTGGCTGCGCTGGACCTGTACCGGCGGCGCTACGCGCTGCCGTTCATCGAGATGCTGCGCGCCGGCGGTGACGCACGGGAGACGATCCGTGCGGCTTTCGCGGCAGTGATCGACGAAGTGACCTGCGGTCCGGGCCAGGCGTCCTGCCTGATCGTGGGGGCCGCGATGGAGCGCGCGCACAGCGACGTGCAGGTGGCCGAGCGGCTTCGCGCAACGACGCAGCTGCTCGAGCTCACACTCTTCGAGGCCATCGCCGAGGCGCAGGGGCGGGGCGAGATCCCGGCCGACCAGAGCGCTGCGGACCTCGCCGGGTTCCTCGCCATGACCTTCCAGGGCCTGCGGGTCGTGGGTGCCATAAACCCGGATCGGGCCGCGCTGACGCGGACCGCGGAGGTCGCCCTGAACTGCCTTCGCTGAGCGCGCAGCGCCAGGTTCCGACCGGTCCTGGCGCTGTGTGACGGCAAAGCCTTCGCATGAGCATTTAATTTAACGATCGTTTGAATTTAAATGAGGGTGGCCGGGATCCGGCTCGGCAAGACCCGTACGGGCCTCCCTCCGCACATCCCCGCGGTCGCGGCATCGCCGGCGTTCAAACGCCGCGACGTCCGCCGATCGCGACGCGGTTCGGTGCAGGCCGCCGAAGCCGCGTACAACGACCGTCAGAGCACCTGGCGGAAGTCGCCCATGGCCTTCCGGCCGACTGCTGGGGCGCGGACACCGCTGTCCGCACCTCCGGGTACCGGGGTCGCGCGTGGATGACGCGCGCCCGCCGGCCTCGGCCACTCCCCGAACGGCAGCGCCGCCCGCCCGTCCTCCCGGCTCGCCCGGGACCTGGGCCGCCGGCACCGGCAGGGAGCCCGACGCCATGCCCTCTCCCAGCGCCCCTGACCGACACCATCGAGCGCCCCCGCCACCGGAGCGGCGCACACCTTCCATTGACGCAGCCCGGCCGGAAGGCCTGGCCGGCAACCGACGCCTCCAAGGAGTACGAGTCATGTCCCAGGACGTCCACCATCCCGATCCCCGGCGCTGGTTGGCCCTGCTGTTCATCGCCGTCGCCCAGCTGATGGTCTTCCTCGACGGGGCGATCATGAACATCGCTCTGCCGTCCGCTCAGCGCGACCTGCACTTCACCGACGGCGGCCGGCAATGGGTCATCACCGCATACGGCCTGGCCTTCGGCGGTCTGCTCATTCTGGGCGGACGCCTGGGCGACCTCTGGGGACGCAAGCGGGTGTTCGTCGTCGGACTGGTCGGCTTCGCCGTGGCCTCGGGCATCGGCGGCGCGGCGCAGAACCTGCCCGTGCTCCTCACCGCCCGTGCCCTCCAGGGTGTCTTCGGCGCACTCCTCGCCCCCGCCGCCCTGGCGCTCATCTCACTGGCGTTCACCGACGCCAAGGAGCGCGCCAAGGCCTTCGGCATCTACGGCGCCATCGCCACCGCGGGCGGTGCCCTCGGCCTGCTGCTCGGCGGAGTGTTCACCGAGTACACCGACTGGCGCTGGGGCTTCTACATCAACCTCCCCATCGCGGCCATCGGCATCATCGGTGTCCTGTCCGTCGTCCGTGACTCCGGGGCGCACGCGGACCGCGGCCGGCTGGACGTACCGGGGGCGGTCCTCGCCAGCAGCGGTGCCGTCGCCCTGGTCTTCGGCTTCGCCAAAGCCGAGAGCGACGGCTGGGGCGCAGGCGTGACCATCACCATGTTCGTCCTGTCCGTCCTCCTGCTGGCGGCATTCGTCCTGCTGGAGGCCAAGGTCGCGTCGCCGCTGCTGCCGCTGCGCGTCCTCACCGAACGCAACCGCGCGGGCTCCTATGCCTCCCTGGCCCTGTCCGTCATGGCCATGTTCGGCATGTTCCTCTTCCTCAGCTACTACTTCCAGCTGGTGAAGGGATACTCGCCGGTGCAGAGCGGCGCCGCCTTCATCCCGATGGCCGTCGCGCAGGCCATCGGCTCGACGCAGATCGGCGCCCGCCTCTCACACCGAGTACGCCCCGGCCTGCTGATGAGCATGGGCTACGCCGTCTCCGGCGCCGGTGTGCTGATGCTCGCCCTGCTTGACGTCAATTCCTCGTTCGGGTTCATCGCGGCTGCCGAGATCGTCGTGGGCGTCGGCATCGGCACGGCGTTCATGCCCGCCTTCAGCCTGGGCGCCCACGGTGTCGAACCGCGCGATGTCGGAGTCGCCTCGGCCATGACCAGCACCTCGCAGCAGATGGGCGGCTCCATCGGCACCGCGCTGCTCAACACCATCGCCGCGAGCGCCACCACCGGATACGTCGCCTCCCACCACCGCTCCGTCTCCCTCACCAACCTGTCGCTGGTCCACGGCTACTCCGTGGCCTACTGGTGGGGCACCGGATTCCTTGCCGCCGCCGCACTGGTCGCGTTCTTCGCCATCAACGCCGGCAATCCCAAGCACCAGTCGGAGGCTGCCGCCGGCAGCGCGAAGACCTCGGAACTCCAGCACGCGGAGTGACCGAACGGGGCCGGGGCGCGCTGCGCCCCGGCCCTGCCCAGCTCTGCGGGCGGTGTCGAGGGCGCCGGCGCGGCCAATCCGCCTGCCGACCGGCAGCCCGCCCGGACTCGCAGCACAGACGGGGGCGCGCCGCGTCGCGGACCGGATGCAGGCGGCGGGCGGGCAGCCGTTGCCGCCCGGGTCCAGCAGGGAACGAACGGGTTTGTTGCTGCAGGTGAACCGGTCTGGAGCCGGTCGGACCGGCGAGGGCTCGATGTCCCGCGCCGAGTCACCGGCAGGTCTTCGGGTTCGGGAAGGCCGGGGACCGGCGGATCGGCCGGTCCGAGGTGGACGTCCTGGGGCCGGTTCCAGGACGGCGCCTCGTCCGGGCGCACGGTGTGGTGTTCGAGCCGGTGGTCCTCGGCATGGAGGACCGGGCCGAGGACGTCGGGGATCTTTCGCGGCCGTCGGGTCGTGCTGGTCGGCGGTCGCGGCCACGTGCCGGCCCGGTCCGTACGTCGACCAGGGACCCCGGCAGCCCGCGAGCCGCCCGGTGCCGCCGCCGCTCGTCTCGAGCGTGAGAGAAGTCCGGCTGCCGGACCTTGTCCGGGCGGCCTGCCCAGTGGCCGGGGCGGCCTCGCGCCGTGCGGTGAGCTGCCTGCGTTCGCGCCGGCAGCTCGCCTCCGGCAGCAGGCCCTCCTCGTCCGGCAGCCGCAGCACGGTGGCCTGCGGGGCGTGGTGGCGGTCGTGGCGGCACATCGCCCCCACCTCGCGGCGCCCGCAGGGCGGGCCGGGCGAGCGCGTGCCGACGGGCGGTGCGGCGGACCCGTTCCCGGCCGTGAGCCCGGCCCGGCTGGACTCCGGGAACCGGTGCTTCCCGTTGCCCGCGGACTGCTCGAAGACCCTCGCCCGACGAGCGGCCTCCGCCACGGTCGTCCCACCGGCCGGGACGACAGCACGATCCGGACCTTCGCCTCCGTTGGCACCGCCGGCGTCCTCACCGTGATCGATCAGGCTCCCTCGGTCGGACGGACCCGCAGGGGACGGGACCGCCCGGTGCCTCGCATGCGGCTTTTCCGGAACGGTCGATACATTTATATGGGGACATTTTGCCGCCTGTGGGGCCGCGAGCGCGGGATTCGGATGATTTTTTTTTGACACAGTGTTCCATATAGGGTTCACTGGCTGGCGTGGCCGGGCCGCGGCCTGCCGGCGGTGGGGCGCCCCCCCGGGGGGGGCCCCCCCGCCGGCCCCCCGGGGCCCGGAATCCCAACGACCGTCGCCCGCGCCCGGGCGCGGCGCCGAAAGGACAGAGCATGAGCAGGCAGGAATCCCGTACGTCCTCCGTGTGGCGTTCACGTGTGGCCGGTGCCGCCGCCGTGGCCGCGCTGCTGGCCGGCGGGGGCGCGGCCGCCTGGGCCTCGGAGCCCGCGTCCGCCGCGCAGCCCCGCCCGGCGCAGTCCGCCGCGGCGCACACCGCGGCCACGGTGCAGCGGCTGGCCGACATCGAGGACATCCGCCAGGTCAAGGCGCGCTACTTCCGCTACCTCGACAGCAAGCAGTGGTCCAAGCTGGCCGCGCTCTTCACCGCGCACCCCACCATCGACGTGGGCGTGAAGTACACCAGCGGCAAGGACCTGGCGAAGAACACGGCGGCGCTGCTGGGCGACGCGCCCACCGCCCACCAGGGCTTCCTGCCCGAGATCCAGGTGCACGGCGACCGCGCCACGGCGATCTGGGCGATGGAGGACTACGTGAGCTTCCCGGCCGGGTCCAGCTACAAGAACGGCTTCCACGGCTACGGCGAGTACCACGACACCTATCAGCGGATCCACGGCCGCTGGTACATCTCCAGCAGCGTGCTGTCGCGGTTCCGGGTGGACACCGTCCCCAACTGGACGCCGCCCGCCCCGAAGAAGTAGCCCCGGCCTCCGCCTTCCCCCTCCGGTCTCCGCCTTCCCCCCCCGGCCCGCCCAGGGCCCGTAGCACAGGAGTGACAACATGAGCACCATCGGCGTCGGCATCATCGGCGGCAGCCCGGGCGGCTGGGCCTCCCTCAGCCACATCCCCGCCCTGAAGGCCCTGCCGGACTTCACGCTGCGGGCCGTCAGCACCTCCCGCCGCGAGTCGGCCGAGGCGGCCGTGCGGGAGTTCGGGCTGGAGGCGGCCTACGACAACCACGCCGCGCTGCTGGCCCACCCGGGGGTCGACGTCGTCGTGGTGGCGGTCAAGGTCCCCCACCACCGGGAGCTGATCTCCGCCGCGATCGACGCCGGCAAGACCGTCTACAGCGAGTGGCCGCTGGCCCTGGACCTGGCGGAGGCCACCGAGCTCACCCGGCGCGCCGACGCCGCCGGGGTGCGCACCGCCATCGGCCTGCAGGGCCGCTACCACCCCGAGCTGCGCTACGTGCGCGACCTGGTCCGCGAGGGCAGGATCGGCCGGGTCATCGGCACCTCCCTCGTCGCCTCCGGCATGGTCTGGAACGGGCAGACCACCAAGGCCCACGCCTACTGGTACGACGAGTCCCAGGGCGCCACCCCGCTGTCCGGCGCCGCCCTGCACGCCATCGACGCCCTCACCGTCACCCTCGGCGAGTTCGCCCACCTGTCGGCCAACCTCGTGCGCGGCCGCCGGGAGGTGACCGTCACCGACGACGGCGGTGCCGTCGTCCCCGTCACCGCCCCGGACCAGATCGCGGTCATCGGCACCCTGGAGGGCGGCGCCGCGGCCTCGGTCTTCTACCGCGGCGGCGCCTCCCGCGGCGACAACTTCCGCTGGGAGATCAACGGCACCGACGGCGACATCGTCCTGACCGCCCCCTGGGGCAACATCCAGGTCACCGACCTCACCCTCCAGGCCGGCTTCGGCGAGGACGCCGCCGTGTCCCGGCTCGAGGTGCCCGCCGAGTACTTCGCCGGCATCCCCGACGGCCTGGTCGGCCCCGCCAGGAACGTCGCCGCGCTCTACTCCCACCTGGGCCGCGACCTGCGCGAGGGCACCCGCACGGCCCCCGACTTCACCTACGCCCACACCCGCCACCGGCTGATGCACGCCATCGAGGACTCCTCCCGCCGGCAGACTACGCAGCTCCCCGGCTGACCCCGCGCGGCCGGCCCCCCCGGGGGGGCCGGCCCGCGGATTAAATTTAACGAACGATCGGCATCTGCCCGGTGCCGGTCCCGCCCCGCCACGAGGCCGGGCGCCGGCGTCCGGGCCGGGGTCCGCCCCGCGCCGGCACCGACCCCCCTCGCCCCGGATGACGCAGCCTGGGGGAGCGACACGGACTGTCGTGGCGTGCGAGAACCGAGTGCCCGAGAAGGCTGATGAAGATCCTGGATTCTGGCCCTGCCGCGTGAGCGGTGGGGCCAGACTCCTCTCGCGGCGATGGGGAAACGGCTCGGGGATGCCGTCGGGCCGTACGTGTGGGAGACCTGCCGGGACCGAGCCGCCCTCGGCTTCGTGAAGTCCGTGATCGTGTGATCAGGCGGTCTGCGGGTGTTGCTCCCGACGCGTCACCCGCTGCCGGGCCTCGGCCCGCGCCCGCCGGATCGCCGCGAGCGCGGGGGGGCCGGCCGCGGCCGCCGACCGACGCCTGCGCACGCGGGTGCGGCCCGGTGCGCTGACTCCTTGGGGAAGTGCGCCCGGCAGCGGCAGGAGCAAGTGCCTCGGCGATCCTCATTCCTGCTTGCCGGGGGCACTTCCCACGTGCCCGGCCACCCCTCGGGCAGCCCGCTTCGTGAGGGCGCGAGCCCGGCCGGAGGCTACGCCGACGACGGAGTCCGCCCCGCGCCCCTGGTCCCCGAGCGGTGCATGGACCACTGCGCGAGCGGCAGCAGGGCGTTCACCAGCCCCCGGCCGTCCGGGGACAGCTGATAGCGGACCTGTACGGGCGTCGTGGGGATGATGCTGCGCTCGACGAGGCCCGCAGCCTCGAGTTCCTTCAGGCGCTGGGAGAGCAGCCGGTCGGAGATGCCTTCGATCACTGCCCGGTACTCGCCGAAGCGCCGGGCTCCGCGGTCGGCGGCCTGCAGGACCGAACCCGTCCAGCGGCGTCCGATCAGTTCGAGGGTGCCCTCGAAGCTCGGGCAGGTGTTGTCATGAATGGATTCCACTTACAAAAGATTAGCACCTTACTCGCCGCTTTGCCGGTGCGGCGGTCCGGTGCACCGTAGACACATGACCGACTACGGACGTCCGCTCTTCTTCGGAGTGAGCCTCGACCCCTCCGCCGCGGCCTGGGTCCGTACCCGGCGCCTTGCGCGGACGGCGGAGGACTCGGGCCTGGACTACCTCGCCGTCCAGGACCACCCCTACCAGCCCGGCCACCTGGACACCTGGACCCTGATCACGCATCTGTCAGCGGTCACCGAACGCATCTCCTTCCTCACCGCTGTCGCCGACCTGCAGCTGCGCCCTCCGGTGATGCTCGCCAAGGCCGCCGCGTCGTTGAGCGTGGTCAGCGACGGACGGATCCAGCTCGGCGTCGGCGGGGGCGGCATCCCCGATGCCATCGCCTCGATGGGCGGACCGGCGCGACGCGGCCGGGACCTGGTGGCCTTCGCCGAGGAGTCCCTGGGGATCCTGCGCACGGCGCTGTCCGGGGGCGTCGTACGACTGCACAGCCAGTACCACGCCATCGGCGGCTACCACGCCGGACCGGTGACCCCGAAGCCGGTCGAGCTCTGGCTCGGCGCCCAGAAGCCGCGGATGCTCGCCGTCACCGGCCGGTTGGCCGACGGCTGGATCTCTCCGCTGAACATCTACGTCCCGCCGCAGGAAGTGCCCTCGCTTCAGCGGATCATCGACGAGGCGGCCGCCGGAGCAGGCCGCGACCCGAGGACGCTCCGGCGCGTCTACAACGTGATCGGCACAATCGGCGACCGCGGGGACGGGCCGGGACTCGTCGGCAACGTGCAGCGGTGGGTGGACACCCTCGCCGAGTGGGCCGTGGAACTCGGCTTCGACACCTTCGTCTTCTGGCCCGCCGCCGACCCCGAGCAGCAGCTCGCGCTCTTCGCCGCCGAGGTCGTGCCCGCGGTTCGCGAGCGGGTCGCTGCCCTCCGGAGCGGGCGATGAACGGCACCCTGTCCACCGTGCCGGCCGAGCTCGCCGGCAAGCTGGTCACGCCGGGCGACCGCCGCTACCCGCTGCTCCGCTCCACCTACACCACCGTGGGCCACCCGGCCGCCGTTGTCCTGCCCGAGTCCGCGAACGATGTCGCGGCGGCGCTGCGGCTCGCCCGGGAGACGGGACTCGGGGTGGCCGTCCGCAGCGGCGGGCACGGCCTGTCCGGCAGCGGCACCAACAACGGCGGACTCGTCATCGACCTGAGCGCACTGCACCGGGTCGACGTCCTCGACCGCGGTTCCCGTCTGGTCCGTGTCGAGGCGGGCGCCCGCTGGGCCCAGGTCGCCCAGGCGCTGGCCCCGCACAGGCTCGCCATCAGTTCGGGCGACCACGGCAACGTCGGTGTCGGAGGCATCGCCACCGGGGGCGGCGTCGGATGGCTCGTACGGCACTACGGGCTCACCGTCGACCGCATCCGTGCCGTCGAGGTCGTCCTGCCCGACGGATCGGCCGTGCGCGCGGATGCCGAGGCCGAGCCCGACCTGCTGTGGGTGATGCGCGGGGCCGGCGCGGGTGCCGGGATCGCGGTGGCCTTCGAGATCGAGGCCGTGGAGCTTCACGACGTCGGTTATGCGCAGCTGATCGCGGCGGTGGACCCGGCCGGGGAGGCGCTGCGGCGCTGGCAGTCCGTCATGGCGCGCGCACCGCGCGAGCTGTCGACCGCGGTGATGCTGTCCTCGCAGGGCGCCGCCACCGCCGCGGTCATCACCGCCGTCGTGGCATCGGACAGCCCGTCCGTCATCCGCCGCGCCATCGAACCGCTGCTCGGCATCGGTGACGTCATGGCCCAGCAGGTCCATGTCGTCCCCTACACGGACCTGGTGTCGCCGCTCCACATGCACACCAACACCGGGCAGATGCCCTCCAGCTCGACCAACGGACTGCTCACCGGCATGACCCCGGACGCCGCCCGCGCCCTGGTCGCGGCGTCGGCCGCCCCCGACCCGGTCCTGGTGCAGCTGCGTTCGCTGGGCGGGGCCACCCACGACCCGGCCCCCTCTGCCATGGCGTTCGCACACCGCCATCAGAACACCCTCGTCATCGCCTCGGCGTTCCCGCCGGACGACCGCGCCACGCTGGCTGCCGCCTGGGCGCCCCTCGCCCCGCACACCGACGGCGCCTACGTGAACTTCGAGAGCAGTCCCGACGAGGCGACCTTCAGCCGCGCCTACCCCGGACCGACCGGCACCCGCGTCACCGACCTGTGGAAGCGCTACGACCCCGACGGAGTCCTGCGCCCCGGGCCGCAGGCCTGACCGCCGGCCCCACCGACCTTCTCGACCCCGAGCCCCACGGCACCCGCCGCGGGCGCCCGCCCTGTCACACCAACCTCTCCTGGAGATATCCCATGGCTACGTTGCTGCACATCGACTCCTCCGTGTTCCCGAGCGGCGCCTCCGCCTCCCGCGCCGTCACCGAGACCTTCCGCAAGGCCTGGGAGGAGCAGCACCCGGAGGGCACGGTGATCTACCGCGACCTCTCCGTCGCCCCCGTCGCGCACATCACCGCCGCCGTGCACACCGCGGGCCTGGCCGACCCGAATCCCCGCACGCCCGCGCAGGACGCCGGCTTGGCCGAGCGCCTCCAGCTGATCGAGGAGCTCGAGCAGGCAGACGTGGTGCTGATCGGCGCGCCGATGTACAACTACTCGATCCCGTCGACTCTCAAGGCATGGCTGGACAACGTGATCCTCCACGGCCGCACCTCGGGCGAGAACCCCTCCGCCAAGGGCACCCCGGTCGTCGTCGTCGCCAGCCGCGGCGGCTCCTACGCCCCCGGCACTCCGAAGGAGCCCTACGAGTACGTGCAGAACTACCTGACCGCGACCCTCGGCGGCATGCTCGACCTCGACCTCGACTTCATCGTCCCGGAGCTCACCATGGCCCCGTACAACCCGGCCATGGCCGAACTGGTGCCGCTCTTCGAAACCTCCCGCGACCGCGCTCTGCAGGACGCAGCCGTCAAGGCCAAGGCCCTTGCCGAACGCCTCACCGCGTAAAGCACGAGAGCGCCCCGTGCGTCCCTGCCGCTGATGTCCTGAGTCGGCCGTCCGCCGGCGGTGTGCGGCGGGTGCGTCGAGGATCCCCTCGGCGGTCCCGGTCCGGGCGAAGGGTCCGGGGCCGTCGTTCCGGGCGGCGATCCAGGTGCGGATGTCCTTCTTCACGGCCTGGACGGACCTGTGGATGCCGCGCCGTGCCTGCTTGTTCGTCAGTTCGGCGGACCAGCGCTCCACCAGGTTCAGCCAGGACAGGCCGGTCGGGGTGACGTGCAGGTGGAACCGTCGGTGTGCCACCGGCCAGGTCGTGGTGGCCGGGGCCCTGCAGGCGGCGCAGTCGTCCAGGACCAGGTGCACGTCCAAGTCCTGGGGGGACCTCCCCGTTCAGCCGGGCCGGGAACTCCTTGAAATCCTCGGCGCGGTGCGGTTGCAGGCCGAACGCCCGCCGGACCCGCGACACGGTCGACGGCGGCAGCCCGGTCTCCCGGGCCGTCGACCGCGTCGAACAGTGTGTGGCGTCCTTCGGCGTCCGCTCCAGCATCCCGGTGATCAGCCCGGCGACCTGCGCGTCGGTGACCGTCCGAGGGTCGCCGGGCCTGGGCATGCCGCCCAGGCCCGGCGACCCGGTGCTCGACGGACCCGGCCCGCCAGCGGCCCACCGCGTACGGCGTCGACCCCATCCGCTCCGCGACGTCCCTGTTGAAGTCCTCGTAGAAGACGGCCTCATGGTCGCCGGTAGCGGCGGCGGCGCGCACTGCGGGGTGGTCCGCGAGTGCGTCCGGGCAGCCGGCCGTCCGCTCGTACCACCCCTGTCCGAGTGCTACGAGACCCGCCGTGAAGTCGCTGAACCGATCATCCGAGCACCCTCCGCCGATGAGGGAGGCGGCTGCCCACACGTCCCAGCGCTACACCATCTCCCGCAGCCGGGCGAAGCGGGATGCGAAGGCCAGGATCTCGTCTGGAGGACGGGCCGCCCACTGGGCGGCGAGGGCGGCGTCGAGCGGCTCGTCTCGCTCTCCGGCGGCGTCGAGCACACCCCAGGACGTTTCGGTGTCCATGGAGGGCAGCGTGCCAGGGTGTGACGACAGCCCGGCCCGGTGAGCAGTCGGAACTTCATGGTCAGGCTGCTACGGCGAGCTGCAGGGTGAGGACGGCCCTGACGAGGACGCCTCTGACGAGGTCGGTGATGCGGGTGGTGCTGCAGCGGAGCCTGCGCAGGAGCCGCCCGGACCTGAGGGTGGCCGGCGCCTGCTCGCCGACCCCGCGGATCGTGGCGTGGGAGACTCCCCCAGCCTTCGGCCGGGGGTGCCCCCATCGGCCCTCTGCCATGCGGAGAGCTTCTCGCGGCGGCCGCGGTGGGGCACGCGGACGGTGCCGCCGTCGTCCTGGCCCCCTTTGTCAGCTTGTCACCCGAGGGCGTCCAGCAACTCGCGCTCGCGCTGCGCGCTGAGGCCTGCGCGCCTTTCCCGGTCCAGCCCCTGCCCGCGTTCCCAGCGCAGCGTGTCGGCCAGCATCTCCGCCGTAGGCCGGTGACACAGCCCCGCGGCGCGCGCCGAGGACCCGTCGCGGGCCGACCACCCTTCCCAGCCCGGCTCAACCAGCCACATCGGCAGTGATTCGGGCCCCATGTACTCGGCCACGCCGTTGGCGAGCAGCCACGCCGATCCGGCGGTGACCACCGGACCGGTGTGCCCGCCGACGGCACGGGACAGCTCGATCCACTCCTCGAACGGAACGACCGGGCCGACAGCGTTGTACGTGCCGGTGGTTCCCCTCTCCGCGGTGTCGAGCAGCCAGGCGGTGAGGTCCCGCACATCGAGCACCTGGGTGGGCATGGCCGGTGTGTCGGGGACCAGCATCGGCCCTCGCGGATCGCGTGCGGCGCGGGCGACCCAGTAGCCGGAGCGTCCGCTGTGATCGCCCGGACCGCCGATGAGGCCGGCTCGTGCGATGAGGAGGCGGTCGCCCACCGCGGCCGTCGACGCCTGCTCGCAGGCGACCTTCGCCTCGCCGTACACCGCGCGATCGACCTCGCTCCTGTCGGTCGGGGCCAGCAGGGGCGCGGACTCGTCCGCCCCCGGCGTCGCATGGGATGCGTAGGCGTTGCCGGACGAGACGTACACCCAGTGCCCGGCCCTGCTGCCCAGCATGTCGAGCGCTCCACGAACGAAGCCCGGCTGCCATGACACCTCGACGACCGCGTCCCACACGCGGTCGAGCAGGGGCTCGTACGCCGACCGGTCCCGCCGGTCGGCGGCGACCAGTGTCGCCCCGTCCGCGACTTCTCCGCTCTCGCCACGCGCGAGGCAGGTCACCCGATGGCCGCGTTCGATCGCCTGTCGCGACAGCTCCCGAGCCACCCATGCCGTTCCGCCCAGAACCAGGATCTCCATACCGACACACAAGCACCGGGATCACCGCCCGGCCAGCCTGATTCGCTGACAGCAGACGGGCAGCCGTCAGATCGACCCGATCCTTGAGCAACTGTCCGCCCAGCAGCGGACATCGGCCTCGGCCAAGGCGTCGATGATGCCGCGGGTGCGGGCGGCTCTGATGCCGTGGACCGCGGCGGGCAGGGCGGGCGAGGCCCACAACAGCCGGCCTGGGGGCACCTCCCGGCTGTCAGGCTGGAGGAGGGGCGGCGATGACCTGCACGTTCATGCCGTGCTTCTTGTGCTTCCCGGAGCAGTAGGGGCGATCGGCGGCGATCGCCCCCAGGCTGACAGCCGGGAGGTGAGCTGCCCCGACTTTCGTGGAGTCCGTGATCGTGTGATCAGGCGGTCTGCGGGTGTTGCTCCAGTCTCGTCCAGTACGCCTGCTCGTACTCGT
>NZ_JBIAWP010000041.1:0-20137 GCF_042895785.1 Streptomyces sp. NPDC001380
GCTGTGTCCGAGGGGGGACTTGAACCCCCACGCCCGATAAAGGGCACTAGCACCTCAAGCTAGCGCGTCTGCCATTCCGCCACCCGGACAGGGTGCCCGCGGTTCCGTTTCCGTTCCCCGCGGCGACAAGGAAAACAATACCAGGCCCGCGGGCCCCTCCTCACCTGCGTATCCGTCCCGCAGGAGCCGGACGGAACGGGATGGACCACCCCTTAGCGGGTAAGGGCTGATCAGTCCGGACAGTCCACCCCCCGAGGCCGTGGAGGTCGCCGTGAGGAGAAGGCACGACAAGGAGCGGGCAGCCCCCGAGGCCCGGCTGAACCGCAGTTTCGGAGTACTGGTCCTCCTGGGCGCGCTGCTGGTGGTGGCCGGCGTCGTCGGCCTGGTCTACACCTGGGTCGCCACCCTCACCACCGTGCTGCTCTTCGGCTGCCTGCTGCTGATCGGCGGCACGGTCGGCCTGGTCCACGCCTTCCAGTCCCGCCGGGACAACTTCTTCTGGCTGGGCGCCGCGGTCGCGGCGGTCAACCTGGCGGCGGGCCTGGTGATGGTGCTCCACCCGAAGGCCGCCGCCGCGGCCCTCACGCTCTTCGCGGCCCTGCTCTTCCTCACCGCCGGCGTCTTCCGGGTGGTCGGCGGCATGGCGGTGCGCGGCGCGCAGATGGGCTGGACGGTCTTCCTGGGCGTCCTGGACCTGCTGCTGGGCGCGCTGGTCCTGGCCTCGTGGCCGAGCAGCTCGCTCTACACCCTGGGCCTGTTCTTCTCGCTGGCCCTGCTCTTCGACGGCCTCAGCCTGATCAGTACCGGGCTCGGCGGCCGCCGGGTGCTCTCCCGGGTCGACGAGGAGCGGCGCCGCGACGAGGCGGACGCCTACCTGGCCGGGCGGGAGCACGCCAGGGAGGCCGGCGTCGGCGAGGTCGGCGCCGCCGAGGGGCCCGGACGGCACCGGGGGCGCGGCGGGGACGCCGCCGGGGCGGAGCCGGGGGGCCCGGACCGGCCCTCCACCCCGCCGATGGGCATCTGACCGCTCCTGTCCGCACGCCGGTCGGAAAGCTCTGCGATGCGGTGCCGAAACGGTCGCATCGGGCCGCCGCCGGGCCCGATCCGTCGAGTTCCGGTCACCGGCCCGCCGCCGACCGCCGCCCTCTAGCCTCGGATGACGAGGCCGCCCGCCGCGGGTGTCGCACCCGCGGCGGACGGCGGTCTCCGGGCACCGCGTGCCCGCGGCGTGAAGGGCGGCTTGACGTGATGCAGATCAGCGGGGGCGCACCGGCCGCCCCCGGCGGCACCGGACCCGGGCCGGTCGAGGGGGTCTGGCGGTTCGCCGCCCCGTCCCGGGACTCCTCGGTGCCGCAGGCGCGGCACGCGGTCCGCGACCTGCTCGCGGCGCAGGGCATCGCCGGCCGGCCCCACTGCGAGGACCTGGTCCAGGGGCTCCTGCTGATCGTCTCCGAGCTGGTCACCAACGCCGTGAAGCACGCCGCCGTCCTGTCCCCCCGCGTCGTGGTGGAGGTGGTCATCGGCGGCGGCTGGGTGCGGATCGCCGTGGAGGACGGCCACCCGTACCGGCCCACGGCGCTGCAGAGCGACCACGGCCGCACCGGGGGCCGGGGCCTGCTGCTGGTCAAGGCGGTCGCGCTGGAGGCCGGCGGCGCCTGCGACGTCGAGCGCACCGCCAACGGCGGCAAGGTCGTCTGGGCGTCGCTGCCGATCCCGGCGGACCGGCCCGTGCAGGACCCGCCCCCCGCCCGGCACGTCCCGTCCCCGTCCGTGCAGCCCCTGTCGTCGGTGCGGCCGGCCGTCCCCGGTCCGGGCGCGCCGGACCGCCCGTCCTTTCCTTACGGCTTCCCCGGGTTTTCCGGCCTCCCCGGACGGCAGGCCCCGCAGGGCGGCTGACCGGGGCGGCCGGGCGGTGCGGGCCGGACGGCCGGGCGCGTCCCGCCCCCGGCCGTCCGGCCCGCACCGCCACCCGCGCTACCAGTCGACGCCGGTCGCCTCCCGGACGGCCGGGCGGGCCGCGTCGAGGACGGTGCCGAACCACACCGAGAAGGGCCGCTCGGCGCGGAGCGCCGCCAGCTCCTGCGGCGTGACGAACGCGGTCTCCCCGACCTCCTCCGGGTCCGGCCGCAGCGGCGCGGTGACCAGCCCCACGAAGAGGTGGTTCCACTCGCGCTCGATCAGGCCGGACGCCTCGTCGGGCAGGTCGTAGCGGACCGTCCCCGCCTCGCGGAGCAGGGCCGGGGCGGCTCCCAGCTCCTCGGAGACGCGGCGCGCGGCGGCCGTGAACGGCTGCTCGCCCGGGTAGGGGTGGCCGCAGCAGGTGTTAGACCAGACCCCGGGGGAGTGGTACTTCCCGAGGGCGCGGCGCTGGAGCAGCATCCGGCCCGCGGTGTCGAAGAGGAAGACGGAGAACGCCCGGTGCAGCCGCCCCGGCTGCCGGTGGGCGGAGAGCTTCTCCGCGGTACCGGTGGTGCGTCCCTCGTCGTCGACGAGTTCGAGCAGGATCTCCGGCGCCTCGCGGGCGTCGCGCGGAGCCCCGTCGACGGTCGCCGGGCTCGTCGTTCCGCTGGTCGGCATGTGGCCCCTTTCGGCGCATGGGCCGGGACGCCGCCCGTGCCGTGTGCCCGGGCCCGGCCGCCCGGTCCGGCGGTTCGGCCGGTGCCGTGGTGCACCCGCCGGGCACCGGCGGGTGCACCACGGCACCGGTGCCCCAGTCTGCCGTACGGGGAGGCCGGGGTCCGCCCGACGCACGCGGTCCGCGCCGGTGGGAGGGGGGTACGGGCGGTCCGCGCGCCCCCGGGGCGGGTCCGCCGGGCGGGGCCGCGGCAGCCGCCGGGCCGCCGGGCGCCCGTGGGGCGGGGGACCGGGGGGCGGGGGACGGGGGGCGGGGGGACGGGAGGCGCCGGACGGGCGTGTCCCGCGGGCTCCGCCGGGCCGTCCGTCCCGGTCCCGTCCCGGTCCTGTCCTGCGGCTTGTCCTGCGGCTTGTCCGCGGCCCCCGCGGTCGGCGAAGATGATCGACACGGGTCGGCCGGCACCGTCCGGACCCGGAGGGCTCCCCTTCCGTTTCCCTCCAGGCCATCCGGTAGCCTCTGCCGACACACCGACCACCGGGCCGACCGTCCCGGCCCCCGCCCTGCCCGCGGTCCGTCCGGCAGGCGGCTTCCCCCGCACCCCCCTAGGGAGTGAGTTCCGCTGTCCACCGCCATCCTCACCGGCCCCGCCCCGGGCGGCGCGCCCGCCGCGGGCGGTGGCCCGAGCGGGGCGCGGCCGGCGCTGTCCGCGGACCTCGCCGCGCTGGGCTACCTCCGGGTCCTGGACGCAGCCGGACCGGCCGAGCTGGCCCGGCTGCTGGCCGAGGCCCCCGCCGGGGAGCGGGTCGCCGTGGTGGACCGCCGCTTCGTCGGCCACCGGCACTCCCTGCGGCTCGGCCTCACGGACCCGCGCTTCCCCGCGGCCGCCGTCCCCGGCGCGCTGACCGCCGACGGGCCCCAGGCCCGCGCCGCGCTCGCCGCCGCCGCCGAGCGGCTGGCCGCCCGCGCCTCGGGCGCCGAGGACGCCACCCGGATGCTGCACCTGGGCGGCGAGCCGGGCGCCGACCCGGCCGCGGCCACCGTCGCCGTCGCGCTGGACGGCCCGGAGGCCGACCCCGGCCGCACCGTCATGGTGGACAGCGCCGCCGCCGACCGGGCCGCCCGTACCGCCGGAGCCGTGCTGCCCGACGCCCTCGCCGCCGCCCTGCAGGCCGCCGGGACGGAGGTGCACCGCCCGGAGCTGGGCGAGCTGGTCGCGACCGTGCCCGCCGACGACCTGGACCTGCACCACGCCGAGCGCGCCGTCGCGGCCGTCGACGACGAGGCGGTGCGGCTGAAGCGCGCGGTGAAGTCCCGCGACGGCTTCTTCACCACCTTCTGCGTCAGCCCGTACTCCCGGTACCTGGCCCGCTGGTGCGCCCGCCGCGGCCTCACCCCGAACCAGGTCACCACCGGTTCGCTGCTGGTGGCCCTGCTCGCCGCGGCCTGCGCCGCCACCGGCACCCGACCCGGCTTCGCGGCCGCGGGCGTGCTGCTGGTCGCCTCCTTCGTGCTGGACTGCACCGACGGCCAGCTGGCCCGCTACTCGCTGCAGTACTCCACGCTGGGCGCCTGGCTGGACGCCACCTTCGACCGGGTCAAGGAGTACGCCTACTACGCGGGCCTCGCCGTCGGCGCCACCGTGGGCGGCGACGACGTGTGGGCGCTGGCCCTGGGCGCGATGGTCCTGCAGACCTGCCGCCACGTCGTGGACTTCTCCTTCACCGAGGCCAACCACGACGCCGCGGCCAACACCAGCCCCACCGCGCAGCTCTCCACCCGCCTGGACCGGGTCGGCTGGACCGTGTGGGCGCGCCGCATCGTCGTCCTGCCCATCGGCGAGCGCTGGGCGCTGATCGCGGTCCTCACCGCCGTCACGACCCCGCGGACCACCTTCACCGTGCTGCTCGTCGGCTGCGCTTTCGCGGCCTGCTACACCACCGCCGGCCGGGTGCTGCGCTCGGTGACGCGCCTGCGGGCCCGCACCGACCGGGCCGCCGACGCCCTGGCCGAGCTGGCCGACTCCGGCCCGCTCGCGGAGGTCGGCGCGCGCCTGCTGCGTCCGCTTGCACGCCCCCTGCCCGCCTACGCGACCCCCGCCGTCGCCGTCCTCGGCGCCGCGCTGCTCCTCGCGGGCGTGCTCGGCGGCGCCGGAACCTGGTGGGCCGCGGCCGCCGCGGCCGGCTACCTGGCGACCTCCTCGCTGGCCGTCGCCCGCCCGCTGCGCGGCCCGCTCGACTGGCTGGTCCCGCCCGTCCTCCGGGCCGCCGAGTACCTCACCGTCCTCGGCCTGGCCGCCCGCCTGTCCGGGGCGGCGCTCCCCGCCGCCTTCGGGCTCGTCGCGGCCGTCGCCTACCATCACTACGACACGGTGTACCGCATCCGCGGCGGCACCGGGGCGCCGCCGCGATGGCTGGTGCGTGCGGCGGGCGGCCACGAGGGCCGTGTCCTGCTGCTCACCGCAGCCGCCGCGTTCGCGTACGGCGGCAGCCCGCACGGGCCGGTGGGCGACCGGCTCCCTGGAGCCCACGCCCTGCAGCTCACCCTGGCGGCACTGGCCGCCGTCCTGGCGCTCGTCGTCCTGGCCGAGAGCATCCGCTTCTGGGTCTTCGGCGGCGAAGCGCCGGCAGTCCACGACGAAACAGGAGACACCGCATGATCGGCCTCGTTCTGGCCGCCGGCGCCGGCCGCCGCCTGCGCCCGTACACCGACACCCTGCCCAAGGCCCTGGTGCCGGTGGACGGCGAGACGACCGTCCTCGACCTCACGCTCGGCAACTTCGCCGAGGTGGGCCTGCGGGACGTCGCCGTCGTCGTCGGCTACCGCAAGGAGGCCGTGTACGACCGCAGGGCCGCCCTGGAGAAGAAGTACGGCGTCCGCCTCACCCTCGTCGACAACGACAAGGCCGAGGAGTGGAACAACGCCTACTCCCTGTGGTGCGCCCGCGACCTCTTCCGCGAGGGCCTGGTGCTCGCCAACGGCGACACCGTGCACCCCGTCTCCGTCGAGCGCACGATGCTGGAGGCCAACGAGCGCCTCACCGCCGAGGGCCGCGCCCCCGGCATCCTGCTCGCCCTCGACACGGTGAAGAACCTCGCCGACGAGGAGATGAAGGTCGTCGTCGACCCCGAGAAGGGCGTCCGGCGGATCACCAAGCTCATGGACCCCGCCGACGCCACCGGCGAGTACATCGGCGTCACCCTGATCAACCCCTCCGCCGCCGACGACCTGGCCTCCGCCCTCCAGGCCACCTTCGAGCGCGACCCGCAGCTCTACTACGAGGACGGCTACCAGGAGATGGTCGACCGCGGCCTGCGCATCGACGTGCAGCCCATCGGCGAGGTCTCCTGGGTCGAGATCGACAACCACGACGACCTCGCCAAGGCCCGGGGGATCGCGTGCCGGTACTGACCCGCCTCATCCCCTCGCCGGTCGTCGTCGACATCCGCCCGGGCGCCCTGGACGACCTCGCGGGCGTCCTGGCCGACCAGCGGCTGTCGACCTCCGGCCGGATAGCGGTGGCGGTCAGCGGCGGCTCCGGCGCGGCGCTGCGCGAGCGCCTGGAGCCGCAGCTCCCGGGGGCCGACTGGTACTCCGTCGCCGACGGCACCCTGGACTCCGCGGTGCTGCTCGCCGACGCGATGCGGTCCGGCCACTACGACGCGGTGGTCGGCCTCGGCGGCGGGAAGATCATCGACGCCGCCAAGTACGCCGCCGCCCGGGTGGGCCTGCCGGTGGTGGCCGTCGCCACCAACCTCGCCCACGACGGCATCTGCTCGCCGGTGTCGATCCTCGACAACGACGCCGGCCGCGGCTCGTACGGCGTGCCGAACCCCATCGGCATCGTCGTCGACCTCGACGTCGTCCGCGACGCGCCCCGCCGGTTCGTCGCCGCCGGCATCGGCGACGTGGTGTCCAACATCTCCGCCTGCGCCGACTGGGAGCTGTCCCAGCGCGTCACCGGGGAGCCGGTGGACGGCCTGGCCGTCGCCATGGCCCGCACCGCCGGGGAGACGCTGCTGCGCCACCCCGGCACGCTCGACCAGGACGCGCTGCTCACCGCGCTCGCCGAGGCCCTCGTGCTCTCCGGCATCGCGATGAACATCGCCGGCTCCACCCGGCCGTCCTCCGGCGCCTGCCACGAGATCTCGCACGCGCTGGACATCCTGTACCCCAAGCGGTCGGCCCAGCACGGCGAGCAGGTCGGCCTCGGCGCGGCCTTCGCGACCTTCCTGCGCGGCGACCGCGAGGGCGCCGGGCTGATCGCCGCGAGCCTGGCGCGCCACGGACTCCCCGTGACCGCCGCTCAGATCGGCTTCTCCGAGGAGGAGTTCACCGAGGCGGTCCACTACGCACCGCAGACCCGCCCGGGCCGCTTCACCATCCTCGAGCACCTCGACCTCGACCCTTCTGCCATCCGGGACGCGTACTCCGACTATGTCCAAGCCGTCAACAGCTGAGCCGACGCCCGCCCCCGCCCGCCCCGCCGGCCGCCCGTCGGTCGAGGAGCTCCGCGCGGCCGTCCACCCCGAGGGCCTCCTCGACCGCCGCAGCGGCGAGCACTGGGCCGGCCGCATCTACATGCGGTCGATCTCCCTGCGGATCACCCGCCTGCTGGTGGACGTCCGCCGGGTCACCCCGAACGGCCTGACCTACCTGATGATGCTCACCGGCGTCCTCGCCGGTGCGGCGCTGGTCGTCCCCGGCCTCGCCGGCGCGGTCCTCGGCGCCCTGCTGATCCAGGTCTACCTGCTCCTGGACTGCGTGGACGGCGAGGTCGCCCGCTGGCGGCGGCAGACCTCCGTCACCGGCGTCTACCTCGACCGGGTCGGCCACTACCTGGCCGAGGCGGCGCTGCTCACCGGCGCCGGCCTGCGCGCCGCGGACCTGTTCCACCGGGACGGGAGCGCCGCCCACTGGGAGTGGGCGTTCGTCGGGACCGTCGCCGCGCTCGGCGCCATCCTGATCAAGGCCGAGACGGACCTGGTGGACGTCGCCCGCATCCGCAGCGGCCTGCCCGCCGTGCAGGACGCCGCCTCGGTGCCGCGCTCCTCCGGCGTGGCCAGGGCCCGCCGGGCGGCCGCCGCGCTGAAGTTCCACCGCCTGGTGGGCGGCGTGGAGGCGTCCCTGGTCGTCCTGGCCGCCGGGATCGCCGACGCCGTCCACGGCGACCTGCTGCTCACCCGGGTCGCGGTCGGCGTGCTCGCCGCGATCGCCCTGGTCCAGACGCTCCTGCACCTGGCCAGCATCGTCCTGTCGAGCAGGCTCCGGTGAGCGCCGCCCGGCCGGCCGCTTCCGGCGCGGACCCCGACTCCTTCCGGCTGGGCGCCGTGGTGCTCACCATGGGCAACCGCCCGGCCGAGCTCAACGCCCTGCTGGAGTCGGTGGCCAAGCAGCGCGGCCCCGCCGTCGAGCTCGTCGTCGTCGGCAACGGCGCTCCGCTGCCCCCGCTGCCGCAGGGCGTCCGCGGCATCGAGCTGGACGAGAACCTCGGCATCCCGGCGGGCCGCAACGTCGGCATCGAGGCGTTCGGGAAGGACGGCCGCGACGTCGACGCGGTGCTCTTCCTCGACGACGACGGTCTGCTGCCCGGCGACGACGCCGCCGAGAAGCTCCGCGAGGCGTTCACCGCCGACCCGGGCCTCGGCATCGTCTCCTTCCGGATCGCCGACCCGGAGACCGGCACCACCCAGCGCCGCCACGTGCCGCGGCTGCGGGCCTCCGACCCGCTGCGCTCCTCCCGGGTCACCACCTTCCTGGGCGGTGCCTGCGCGGTCCGCAGCACCGTCTTCGCGCAGGCGGGGCAGCTCCCCGGCGAGTTCTTCTACGCCCACGAGGAGACCGACCTGGCCTGGCGGGCGCTGGACGCGGGGTGGTCGATCGACTACCGGGCGGACATCGTCCTGAACCACCCGCTCACCCTGCCCAGCAGGCACGCGGTGTACCACCGTATGGTGGCCCGCAACCGGGTGTGGCTGGCCCGCCGGAACCTCCCCGCTCTGCTGGTCCCGGCGTACCTCGGCACCTGGATCCTGCTCACCCTGGCGCGCCGCCCCTCCCGCGCGGCGCTGCGGGCGTGGGTGGGAGGATTCCGGGAGGGGTGGCGCACACCCTGCGGCCCCCGCAGGCCCATGCGCTGGCGTACGGTGTGGCGGCTGACCCGGCTGGGCCGGCCGCCGGTGATCTGATCGTCCGGTCCTCATTTGACCTGCGGACCTGGGCCCGCGAAGATCCCCGTTGCAGCAGCAACGGCACGACTGCAGGGGAGCGCCCGTTGAACGGAAGCCGGACCTGCCGATCTCGCATAGGACGAAAGTGTCAACAGTGAGTGAGCACATCCGCCCCGCAGCGGTGGCGGGAGGCCCCGACCAGGGGCTGAGCCCTGCGCAGCTCGCCGCCAAGTACGGCCTCTCGGTGAGCGGCGCCCGTCCGAGCCTGCCGGCCTACGTCCGGCAGCTCTGGTCGCGGCGCCACTTCATCGTGGCGTACGCCACGGCGCGGCTGACCGCGATGTACACCAAGGCGAAGCTGGGACAGCTGTGGCAGGTGATGACCCCGCTGCTCAACTGCGCGGTCTACTACCTGATCTTCGGCATCCTGCTGCAGACCGGCAAGAACACGCCCCACTTCGTCCAGTTCCTCTGCATCGGTGTGTTCATCTTCACCTTCACCCAGAACGCGGTGATGGCGGGCACCCGGTCGATCGCGGACAACCTGGGCCTGGTGCGGGCGCTGCACTTCCCGCGGGCCTGCCTGCCCATCTCCTTCACGATCATCCAGCTCCAGCAGCTGCTCTTCTCGATGATCGTGCTGCTCGGCATCGTGCTCTTCGCGAACCTGCCGATGGCCTCCTGGGCGCTGGTGCTGCCGGTCCTGGTCCTGCAGTTCGTCTTCAACGCGGGCCTGGCGCTGGCGCTCGCCCGGGTCGGGGCCAAGGTCACCGACACCGCGCAGCTGATGCCGTTCATCCTGCGGACCTGGATGTACGCCTCCGGCGTCATGTTCAACATCGCCGACATCCACGTGCCGGCCTGGTCCAGGACGCTGCTGGACGTCAACCCCATCGCCGTCTACATCGACCTGATGCGCTTCTCCCTCCTGGGCTCGGTGCACAGCGACGTCCTGCCGCCCCACGTCTGGGCCTGGGCCGTCGGCTGGGCCGTCGTCGTGGGCCTCGGCGGGTTCGTGTACTTCTGGAAGGCTGAGGAGGAGTACGGCCGTGGCTGAGGCAACGACCGGTACCGCCGGTGCGCGGACCGCGGACGCCGACCGACTGGTCGAGCAGCACATCCCCACCGTCGTGGTCGACGGACTGCACGTGGTCTACCGCGTGCACGGCGCCGGCAGCGGCAAGGGCAGCGCGACCTCCGCCCTCAGCCGCATCGTCTCCAAGCGCCGCGCGCCCTCGATCCGCGAGGTGCACGCCGTGCGCGGCGTGTCGTTCATCGCCTACAAGGGCGAGTCGATCGGCCTGATCGGCTCCAACGGCTCCGGCAAGTCGACCCTGCTCAAGGCGGTCGCCGGCCTGCTGCCCGCCGAGCGCGGCTCCGTCTTCACCCACGGCCAGCCCTCGCTGCTGGGCGTCAACGCCGCCCTCATGAACGACCTCACGGGCGAGCGCAACGTCATCCTGGGCGGTCTGGCCATGGGCATGTCCCAGGACGAGATCAGGGAGCGCTACCAGGACATCGTCGACTTCTCGGGCATCAACGAGAAGGGCGACTTCATCTCGCTGCCGATGCGCACGTACTCCTCCGGCATGGCCGCCCGCCTGCGGTTCTCCATCGCGGCGGCGAAGAGCCACGACGTGCTGATGATCGACGAGGCGCTGGCCACCGGCGACGCCCGGTTCCAGCGCCGCAGCGAGGAGCGCATCCGCGAGCTGCGCAAGGAGGCCGGCACGGTCTTCCTGGTGAGCCACAACAACAAGTCGATCCGCGACACCTGCAACCGCGTGATCTGGCTGGAGAAGGGCGAGCTCATCATGGACGGGCCCACCGACGAGGTGATCAAGGCCTACGAGAAGGAGAACAAGCGCTGACCGCGGGCGCCTGACGGCCTTCCGCCGGCGGGGGCCGGCGCCCGGGACGCGCTCCCGGGCGCCGGCCCCCGCCGCGTGCGCGGCCCCGGCCCCGCCGCCGTCCGCGCCCCCGTCCCGCCCCCCCGCCCGCGTCCCGCGGCCGCCCGCCTCCGGCGCGGCGCCACCCCCTCACCGTGCCGCTGTCCGCCCCTCGTCCTAGAGTGAGGGGTCCGGAGAAGAGCGGCGGAGGGGGTGCTCTCCCCGGGTCAGGGCGTGTCCGCTGTGTGCACGCCGTCAAGATCGGTGTAGAACGGGGGGGTGACGCCAGTGGCGGCTTCGGCCCATTCCGAGAGGGCGCGCGGCCCGGTGCCGCGACGTGCCGGGAGCCCACCGGGCGGTCGCCGGTGACCGCGGACGCACGCATCCCCGGCCCCGGCGCCCCCGCCGACGGCGAGGTGCTGGGCAAGGCGGCGCGGGAGAACTTCCCCGTCGCCCCCTTCTTCCTGCCCGCCGCCTGGCGGGACGACCTGATGGCGGTCTACGGGTTCGCCCGGCTGGTCGACGACGCCGGCGACGGCGACCTGGAGCGCCCCGGCCACCACGCCGAGGTGCTCGGCGTCGGCACGCCGCCGCCCGCGGACCGGTTCCGCCCCGACGGCTCCGGCCTGCCCACCGAGGAGGAGACCGCCTTCCGGCTCGCCCTGCTGGACGGCCTGGAGCGCGACCTCGACCGTGTCTTCGGCCACTCCGGCACCCCCGGCACCGGAGCCCCCGGCACCGCGCCCGGCGGCCCCGGGGCGGAGCCGCCCCGCCACCCGCTGCTGCGCGCGCTCGTACCGACCGTGGAAAAACACGGGCTCAGCGCCGAGCCCTTCCGTAACCTGATCCAGGCGAACCGGGTGGACCAGCACACCACGCGGTACGCCACCTACGAGGACCTGCTGGGCTACTGCGAGCTGTCCGCCAACCCGGTCGGGCGGCTGGTGCTGGCCATCGCCGGCGTCTCCACACCCGAACGGGTGGAGCGCTCGGACGCGGTCTGCAGCGCACTGCAGGTGGTCGAGCACCTGCAGGACGTTGCGGAGGACCGTGCGAGGGGGAGGATCTACCTGCCCGCGGAGGACCTGGACCGGTTCGGCGTGACCGAGGAGGACCTCGCCGCCACCGCCGCGGGCGGCCGGGTGCGCGCCCTGGTCGCCTTCGAGGCCGAGCGGGCCGGGACCCTGCTCGACCGGGGATCACCGCTGGTAGGTACGGTGCGGGGACGGCTCAGGCTGCTGCTCGCCGGCTTCACCGCCGGGGGCCGGGCCGCTCTGGGGGCCATCGCCGCCGCCGGGCACGACGTCCTGTCCGAGCCGCCCGTACCCGCCAAGGGCCGCCTCCTCAGGGAAGCGGCGGCCACATACGTGAAGGGAAGGTGAGCCCCCGGGTGGCGGCATCACCACTGGCGTCCGCGCAGGTCATGGCGGCCTACCGGTACTGCGAAGCGGTCACCGGCATGCAGGCGCGCAACTTCGGCTACGGCATCCGGCTGCTGCCGGAGCCCAAGCGGCTCGCCATGTCCGCGATCTACGCCCTCGCCCGCCGGGTCGACGACATCGGCGACGGCGACCTCCCGTCCGAGCGCAAGGCCGAACTGCTCGGCCGCACCCGCGCCCTCCTCGACGAGGTGCGGGCCGGCGAGGTCCGCGAGGACGACACCGACCCGGTCAAGGTCGCGCTGGCGGACGCCGCCGACCGCTTCCCGGTCCCGGTCGACGCCTTCGACGAGCTGATCGACGGCGTGGAGATGGACCTCGCCGGGACGCACTACGCGACCTTCGACGAGCTGCGCACCTACTGCCGCTGCGTCGCCGGCTCCATCGGGCGGCTGTCCCTCGGCGTCTTCGGCTGCACCGACCCCAAGCTCGGCGCCGAGTACGCCGACACCCTGGGCCTGGCCCTCCAGCTCACCAACATCCTGCGCGACCTGCGCGAGGACGCCGGGGACGGCCGCAGCTACCTGCCCGCCGAGGACCTCGCCCGGTTCGGCTGCGAGGGCGGCTTCGGCACGGAGCAGCCCCCGCCGGGCGCGGACTTCACCGGACTGGTCGCCTTCCAGGCCGCCCGCGCCCAGCAGTACTTCGAGGAGGGCCTGCTGCTGCTGCCGATGCTCGACCGCCGCAGCCGCGCCTGCACGGCCGCCATGGCCGGCATCTACCACCGCCTGCTCCGGCGCATCGCCGAGGACCCGGCGTCGGTGCTCCGCGGCCGGGTGTCGCTCCCCGGCTGGGAGAAGGCGTACGTGGCGCTCTCGGGCCTGGCCGGAGGCCGCTCTTGACCGCAACCACGCAGTCCGCCGCCGTCGCGGAACCGCACCGGCGGGCGGGCGCGTCCACAGCAGCACCGGTGCGGGGGCTCCCGGGCCGCGACCGCACCCGGGGGGAGGGGCGATGAGCACAGCCGTGCGTCCCGGGCGGGCGTCCGCGGTGGTCGTCGGCGGCGGCCTGGCCGGCATCACCGCCGCCCTCCGGCTGGCCGAGGCCGGGGCGGAGGTCACCCTCGTCGAGGGGCGGCCGCGCCTCGGCGGCCTCGCCTTCTCCTTCCGCCGCGGCGACCTCACCGTCGACAACGGCCAGCACGTCTTCCTGCGCTGCTGCACCGCCTACCGCGGCCTGCTCGACCGCCTCGGCGCGACCTCCCTGACCACCCTCCAGCGGCGGCTGGACGTGCCGGTCCTCGACTGCGGCGGCGACGGCCGCGGCGAAACGCTCCGCCCGGGCCGGATCCGCCGGGCGGCGCTGCCGGTGCCGCTGCACCTCGCGGGCAGCCTGGCCCGGTACCCGCACCTGGGTGCCGCGGAGCGGCTGCGGGTGGTCCGCGCCACCCTCGCCCTCGCCCGCCTCGACCCCGCCGACCCGGCGCTGGACGCCCACTCCTTCGGCGACTGGCTGCGGCGGCAGGGGCAGTCCCCGCGCGCGGTGGAGGCGCTCTGGGACCTCATCGGCGTCGCGACCCTCAACGCCCGCGCCGACCAGGTCTCGCTGGCGCTCGCCGCCATGGTCCTCAGAACCGGCCTGCTCTCCGCGCCCGGCGCCTCCGACATCGGCTGGGCGGACGTCCCGCTCGGCGAGATCCACCACGACGCGGCCCTCGCCGCGCTGCGGCGCTGCGGTGTGCGGGTCCTGCTGCGCGCCAGGGCGACGGCCCTCAAGTCCTCCGCCCCCGGGGCGGACGGTCCCGCCCCGGGGGGTCCCGCGCCGGACGCGGCGCCCGGCGGCGGGGACGGGGTCCGTCCGCCGGCGGCTGCGGCGGGCGGCGGGCACCCTGCGCCCCATGGTTCGGACACGCACAGTTTGACGGGACGCGGTCACGACCGCCACGCCGTCCGGGTCGAGGGCCACGGCCTGCCCGCGGGCGGCGAGCTGCTGCACGCGGACGCCGTCGTCCTCGCCGTCCCCCAGGACGCCGCCGCCGGCCTCCTCCCGCCCGGCACCGTCGAGGACCAGGACCGCCTGCGGCGCCTGGGCACCTCGCCGATCCTCAACGTGCACGCCGTCTACGACCGCCGGGTGCTGCGGACGCCCTTCCTCGCCGGGCTCGGGACCCCCGTCCAGTGGGTGTTCGACCGGACCCGGCACTCCGGGCTCGCCGAGCGGGACCCGCGCGCCCAGTACGTCGCGCTCTCGCAGTCCGCCGCCCACGACGAGATCGACCTGCCCGTCGCCGAGCTGCGCCGCCGCTACCTGCCCGAGCTGGAGCGGCTGCTGCCCGCGGCCCGCGGCGCGAAGGTGCTGGACTTCTTCGTCACCCGTGAGCGAGCCGCCACCTTCGACCCGGCCCCGGGGAGCGGGCGGCTGCGGCCGCAGGCCCGCACCCGCACCCCCGGCCTGCTGCTCGCCGGCGCGTGGACCGCCACCGGCTGGCCCGCGACCATGGAGGGCGCCGTCCGCAGCGGCCACACCGCCGCCGACGGGGCCCTGGCCGCGCTCGGCGCCCGGCCCGCCCCCGCGGGGGCCCGCACCCCAGGGGGGTGGCCCCGGTGACCGGGCCCGCCGCGCCCCCGGCCGGGCCGGTCCCGGCCCCCCACCCGGGGCGGTCACGCACCGCCGCCCCCGCGCCGCCCCAGGCGGCGCCCCCGAACGCAGCGCACCACACACCCGAGGGAGAGGGAATGCGCGTGGATACACGCCTCGACACGCCTGCAGCGGAGGCGGCGGTGTCGGTACCGGACCTCCTGGAACGCGGCCGCACCCTGTGCACCCCGCTGCTGCGCGATGCCGTCGCACGGCTGGCCGCCCCCATGGACACCGTCGCCGCCTACCACTTCGGCTGGATCGACCGGGACGGCAGGCCCGCCGCCAGCGACGGCGGCAAGGCGGTGCGGCCCGCGCTCGCCGTGCTGTCCGCCCAGGCCGTCGGCGCCGACCCCGCCACCGGCGCCGCGGGCGGCGCCGCCGTCGAGCTCGTCCACAACTTCTCGCTGCTCCACGACGACCTGATGGACGGTGACGAGACGCGCCGCCACCGCGCCACCGCCTGGACCGTCTTCGGACCCGCCCAGGCCATCCTGGCGGGCGACGCCCTCTTCGCCCTCGCCACCGAGGTCCTGCTGGACGCCCCCCTGCGGCCCGCCGCCGACGGCGTCCCCGCCGTGCAGGCCGCCGACGCGGCCCGCGCGGTGCGCCGGATCACCGCCGCCACCCGCCGGCTGATCGACGGGCAGGCCCAGGACCTCTCCTTCGAGCACCGCGACCGGGTCACCGTCGAGGAGTGCCTGGAGATGGAGGGCAACAAGACCGGCGCCCTGCTGGCCTGCGCCTCCTCCGTCGGCGCCGTCCTCGCCGGGGCCGACGACCGCACCGCCGACGCCCTGGAGCGGTACGGGCACCACCTCGGCCTCGCCTTCCAGGCGGTGGACGACCTGCTCGGCATCTGGGGCGCCACCGAGGTCACCGGCAAGCCGCACTGGGGCGACCTGCGCCAGCGCAAGAAGTCGCTGCCGGTCTCGGCGGCCCTCGCGGAGGGCGGCAGCGCCTCCCGCCGCCTCGCCGAGCTGCTCGCCGACCCCGAGGGCCGCGGCCACGAGGACGAGGAGCAGCTCGCCGCCCGCGCCGCCCTGGTCGAGGAGGCCGGCGGCCGCGCCTGGACCCGGGACGAGGCCCGCCGCCAGCACGCGGCCGCCCTCGCCGCCCTGGACGAGGTCCCCATGCCGGACGGGGTGCGCGGGCACTTCGTCGCGCTCGCCGAATTCGTCGTCGTACGGGAGAGGTGAACCCAAGGTGACAACAACCGCGGACGGCCGGCTCGACCCCGAGTACGATCCCGAGCCGGCCGCGGTGAGGACCGCCCCGCCGGATCCCGGCAGGCGGCACGGGAAGCGGCCCGACGGGAAGCGGCCCGAGGAGGGGCGGCCCGGGGAGCGCGCGGGCGCGGAGCAGCCGGACGGGGACCCCCCGGACGGCGACTCCCCGGACGGGGAGCCCCCGGACCCCCGCGCCGCGGCCGCCGCCGCGCTGGAGCGCGCCACCGCCCACCTCCTCGCACTCCAGAGCGAGGAGGGCTGGTGGAAGGGCGACCTGGAGACCAACGTCACCATGGACGCCGAGGACCTGCTGCTCCGGCAGTTCCTCGGCATCCGCACCGAGGAGCAGACCCGGGCCACCGCCGCCTGGATCCGCTCCCGCCAGCGCGAGGACGGCACCTGGGCGACCTTCCACGACGGACCGCCCGAGCTCTCCACCACCGTCGAGGCGTACGTCGCCCTGCGCCTGGCCGGGGACGCCCCCGACGCCCCCCACATGGCCGCGGCCTCGGCCTGGGTCCGCGACCACGGCGGCATCGCCGCCACCCGGGTCTTCACCCGCATCTGGCTGGCCCTCTTCGGCTGGTGGCCCTGGGACCTGCTGCCCGAGCTGCCCCCCGAGATCATGTTCCTGCCCCGGTGGGTCCCGCTCAACATCTACTCCTTCGGCTGCTGGGCGCGGCAGACCATCGTGCCGCTCACCGTGGTCTCCGCCCACCGGCCGGTCCGCCCCGCGCCCTTCGCCCTGGACGAACTGCACACCGACCCGCGCGACCCGTACCCCCGGTCCCGGTTCGCCGCCCCCACCACCTGGGACGGCCTCTTCCAGCGCCTCGACCGCCTCCTGCACGCCTACCACCGCCGCCCGGTCCGCCCGGTCCGCCGGCTCGCCCTCGGCCAGGCCGCCCGCTGGATCGTGGAGCGCCAGGAGGCCGACGGCTGCTGGGGCGGCATCCAGCCGCCCGCCGTGTACTCGCTGATCGCCCTCCACCTGGAGGGCTACGACCTCGGCCACCCGGTGATGCGGGCCGGCCTCGCCGCCTTCGACCGCTTCACCGTCCACACCGAGGACGGCATGCGGTGGCTGGAGGCATGCCAGTCCCCGGTCTGGGACACCTGCCTGGCCACCATCGCCCTCGCCGACGCGGGACTGCCCGCCGACCACCCCGCGCTGGTCCGGGCCGCCGACTGGATGCTCGGCGAGGAGGTCCGGCGGCGCGGCGACTGGGCGGTGCAGCGCCCCGGCCTCGCCCCCGGCGGCTGGGCCTTCGAGTTCGACAACGACACCTACCCCGACGTCGACGACACCGCCGAGGTGGTGCTCGCGCTGGGCCGCGTCGACCACCCCGACCCGGAGCGGGTGCGGGCCGCCGTCGACCGGGGCGTCGCCTGGAGCCTCGGCATGCAGTCGAAGAACGGCGCCTGGGGCGCCTTCGACGTCGACAACACCAGCACCCTGCCCAACAAGCTGCCGTTCTGCGACTTCGGTGAGGTCGTCGACCCGCCGTCCGCCGACGTCACCGCCCACATGGTGGAGATGCTGGCCGACGTCGGCCGGGCCCGCGACCCGCGCACCCGGCGCGGCGTGGAGTGGCTGCTGCGCGAGCAGGAGACCGACGGCTCCTGGTTCGGCCGCTGGGGCACCAACTACGTGTACGGGACCGGATCGGTCGTCCCCGCACTGGTCGCCGCAGGCATCCCCACCGCCCACCCGTCGGTCCGGCGCGCCGTGCGCTGGCTGACGGAGCACCAGAACGCCGACGGCGGATGGGGCGAGGACATGCGCTCCTACCACGACCCGGAGAACTGGTCCGGGCGCGGCGAGTCCACCGCCTCCCAGACCGCCTGGGCGATGATGGCGCTGCTCTCGGCGGGGGAGCGCGGCGAGGCGGTCGACCGCGGCGCCGCCTGGCTGGCCGCCACCCAGCTCCCCTCGGGCACCTGGGACGAGCCGCACTTCACGGGCACCGGCTTCCCGTGGGACTTCTCCATCAACTACCACCTCTACCGGCTGGTCTTCCCGGTCACCGCGCTCGGCCGCTACCTGCACGGCGTCCCCCTCCCGGACGCGGCGCGGCACGCCCTCCGCGGAGCCGGAGGCCCGGCGCGGGTGCCCGCCGAGGCGCCGGCGGGCGGCCCGGGGCCGGTGACCGAGCGGTGAGACCCGACCCCTCCGGCACCCGCCCGGACGGCGCGGCCGCAGCCGCACCCCCCGCCGTGCCCCGTCCCGCCGCGGCCGCCCCGCTGCTCGTCGTCTGCGCCCTGGGCGCCGAGCGGTGGGCGCTGCGCGGCGGGGACTGGACCTGCGGCCGCCCCGCCGGGGACGGCGTCCCGGCCCCCGGCGCCGTGGTCGCCGCCACCGGCATGGGGCCGGACCGCGCCCGGCGGGTCGTCACCGCCCTGCTGGAGGCCGGCGGGGCCTACGGCGCCGTCGTGGCCACCGGCTTCTGCGCCGCAGCCGCCCCGGGGACACGGCCCGGCGACGCCTTCGTCGCGGAGGAGGTGCGCGACGGGGAGGGCACCGCGATCGAGGTCCCGTCCTCCGCGCTCCTCGCCGACGCCCTGCGCGCCCGCGGCCTGACCGTCCGCACCGGCGTGCTGCACTCCGCCGACGGCGTGGTGCGCGGCGCGGCCGCCCGCCGCGCCCTGCACGAGGCCGGCGCCGCCGCCGTCGACATGGAGACCGCAGCCGTCCTGGACGCCGTCCGCCGGGCGGCGCCGGGTCTGCCGTACGCGACGGTCCGCATCGTCGTCGACACGCCCCGGCACGAGCTCCTGCGGCCGGGCACGCTCACCGGGGGCCTCCGCGCCTGGCGGGCGCTCCGCTCCGCCGTGCCCGCCCTCACCGCCTGGCACCGCACCGCACCGACCGACACCCCACCTCTCCGGACGCTCCCTCAGGAGGCGAGCTAGCCATGGCCATGCCGCTGCGCCAGACCGCGCGGATCAGCACGTACCTCCTCCAGCAGAAACTCCTCAAGCGCCGCGAGAAGTTCCCGCTCCTCGTGGAGCTGGAACCCCTGTTCGCCTGCAACCTCGCCTGCGAGGGGTGCGGGAAGATCCAGCACCCTGCGGGCGTCCTCAAGCAGCGGATGCCGGTCGCCCAGGCCGTCGGCGCGGTGCTGGAGTCCGGTGCGCCGATGGTCTCCATCGCCGGCGGCGAACCGCTGATGCACCCGCAGATCGACGAGATCGTGCGCCAGCTGGTGGAGAAGCGGAAGTACGTCTTCCTCTGCACCAACGCCCTGCTGATGCGCAAGAAGCTGGACCGGTTCACGCCCTCGCCCTACTTCGCCTTCACCGTCCACATCGACGGCCTGCGCGAGCGCCACGACGCCTCGGTCGCGAAGGAGGGCACCTTCGACGAGGCGGTGGCGGCGATCAAGGAGGCCAAGGCCCGCGGCTTCCGCGTCACCACCAACAGCACCTTCTTCAACACCGACACCCCGCAGACCGTCATCGAGGTGCTGGACTACCTCAACGACGAGCTCCAGGTCGACGAGATGATGATCTCGCCGGGGTACGCCTACGAGAAGGCGCCCGTCCAGGAGCACTTCCTCGGCGTCCAGCAGACCCGGGAGCTCTTCCGGAAGGCGTTCGCCGGCGGCAACCGCCGCCGCTGGCGGCTCAACCAGAGCCCGCTCTTCCTGGACTTCCTGGAGGGCAAGGTCGACTTCGAGTGCACCGCCTGGGGCATCCCCAACTACTCGCTCTTCGGGTGGCAGCGGCCCTGCTACCTGATGTCCGACGGGTACGTGCCCACCTACCGCGAACTGGTGGAGAAGACCGACTGGTCCAAGTACGGCCGCGGCCGGGACCCGCGGTGCGAGAACTGCATGGCGCACTGCGGCTACGAGCCCACGGCCGTCCTGGCCACCATGGAGTCGCTCAAGGAGTCGATCCGGGCGGCCAAGGAGACCGTGATGGCCAACCGCGGCCACTGAGGCGCCCGCCCGGCGGCGCGGGTGCGGGGACCGGATCCCCGCACCCGCCGCCCGGCCGGCGCCCTGCGCGGCGGCCCCCGCCCCGGGACCGTCACGCCGGACCCGCCGTCCCCTCCCCGGACCCCGCTCCCCGACCTCCAGCCCTGAGCCACAGTCCTGAGCCACAGTCCTGAGCCACAGTCCTCAGCCCCCAGACCCGCTGCCACAGTGAGGGTGGACCCGATGACCGCGATCTCGCTCGGTATGCCGTCCGTGCCGCTCCAGCCGCTCGCCACCCGCCGCCGGTCGCGGCAGATCATGGTGGGGGGTGTGCCGGT
>NZ_JBIAWP010000042.1:0-18671 GCF_042895785.1 Streptomyces sp. NPDC001380
GTGATCGCCCCCCTGGTCCTGGAGGGCGTGGCCTGGGCGCTGCTCAAGGGCGCCGAGGCCGCCATCGACGACGGCCGCCCGTCCTGGCACTACCGGCTCGGCGCGCTCCTCCAGGCGTGCGTTGCCGCCGGCATCTCCTTCGACCACGGCAGCCACGCCTACGGGATGGCGACCGGCCTGGGCGGCGCCCTGTGCTCGCTGATCGGCCCCGCGATCTGGGACCTGCACGAGCACGGCCGGATCGCCAAGCGCGACGGCAAGCCCACCCGGGCCCAGCGCCGCGCGGCGAGGAAGGCCGCCGCCGAGACCGCCCGCCGGGACGCCGCGGCCGCCGCCGAGCGGGAGGCCCAGCGGCAGGCCACCGAGGCCAAGCGCGCGGGCGAGTGGGCGGACGTGTGGAAGCGCGCCGTGGCCCTGTCCGCGGCGCTCGGCGAGCAGCACGTGAGCGAGCCGACGTGGAAGCGCGCGTGGGACGACGTCCACGGCACCGCGCTCGGCGACACCGCCGAGTCCATTGCCGCCCGGGTCGCCGCGAAGGCCCGCGCGAAGGAGGCCGGAGCGGCCCCCGTGGAGACCGCAAAGCCGCAGGTCGAATCCCAAATCCCCCCGGCCGCGAAGAAGGCCGCCAAGACGGCCCTCGAGGGCCGCGTCGACGGCCGCCGCAGCAACGGCGGGCGCCCGCCGCGCCGCACCGCCGGCGACACCCTGCGGTACTCGCCTGCGGCTCGCAAGGCCGCTCGCGACACCGCCCTGCGTGCCACCTCCTGAGCACGGCCCGGGGCCGGGCTCACCGACCAAAGCTCGCCCGGCCCCGGCACTCCACCAGTCCGTCCGACAGACCAAGGAGCACCCCAGTGTCCGACACCCTGCGCCGTCCCGGCACCGACACCCCCGAGGAGCGCCCCGTGGGCGACCTGGTCGACCTCGACAAGCACCGCCGCGGCCCGGCCGCCCCGGTCTCCGACTCCGTCTACGCCACCGTTCCCGCCCCGGCCGCCGACCCCTCCCCCGCCGACGTCCTGCCGGCCGAGCTCCCCGAGGACCCGGACGGCGACCGCCCGTTCGTCCCCGCCTGGGCGCGCCACCCCGAGGGCCGGCGGGCCGCCCGGGTCCGGGCCCAGCGCCGCACCCGCCGGGCGGTGCGCCGGTGGGCGTCGCGGCAGCGCACCGAGCGCGGCCACCTCGCCCAGGTCGCCCGCGGGGTGCGCCGCTCGGCGGAGTGGGTCGGCGGCATCGAGGGCGCCCACCTGGCCGCCGCCCGCCACCAGGCCCACACCGCCACCCGCGAGGCCCGCCAGGCCGCCCGCCGCGCCCGCTACACCCTGGTGCCCGCCCAGCGCCGCGCCGCCCAGCAGCACGCCGACCGGGCCCAGACCGTCGCCGTGGCCGCGGTCGCCGCCCACGCCAAGGCCAAGGCCGAGGTGCGCCGCGGCCGGCTGCTGCGCGGCTCCCTGGTCTGGGGCCTGCCCGGCCTCGCCGACGGCGTCGCCCTGCTGGAGGGCGGCTGGCCCGGCCTGGCCGCCGGGACCGCCGCGGTCCTGGGCGGGTTCGCCCTCGCCGGGCGCCGCCCGCTGGCCGAGGAGACCTGGAGCGACGAGGAGCAGCGCGTCCTGGGCGACGGCGACCCGCTGACCGACCGGATGCTCGACGCCGCGTTCCGGGCCGCGAAGGTCATCGGCGACGGGGAGTCGCTGCGGCTGGTCACCCCGTGCATGCGCGACGTCGCCGCGTGGACGGTCACCGTCGACCTGCCCGCCGGCCGCACCGCCGCGAAGGCCGCGGCCGCCGCCGACGCGCTGGCCGCCGCCCTCGGGGTCGAGGCCGCCCAGGTCCACCTCTCCCGGGCCGGGCGGGCCGGACGCCTGCACCTGTGGGTCAGCGACGACCTGCCCTTCACCGGCAAGGTGGCCCCCGGCCCGCTGCTCAGCCGCGACCGGCCCACCTCCCTGTGGGAGCAGGTCGCCATCGGCGTGACCGTCCGCGGCGACCGCTACAGCATGAGCCTGGTCGAGCGGTCGCTGCTGGTCGGCGGCGAGCCCGGCGCCGGCAAGTCCGCCTCCGCCAACGCCGTGCTGCTGGGCGCCGCGCTCGACCCGACCGTGATCCTGTCCCTGGCCGACGGCAAGGGCGGCGGCGACCTGGAGGACTACGCGCCGCTGGCCACCCGCTACGAGGGCGCCGCCGACCCCGAGGCCCTCTACGCGCTGCTGCAGGACGTCCTGGCCGACATGGGCTCCCGCTACGCCCTGCTCAAGTCGCTGGGGGCCCGCAAGGTCACCGCGGCCCTGGCCGCCGAGCACCCCGAGCTGCGGCTGCACCTGCTGTGGATCGACGAGCTGATGTACTACACCACCGACGAGGAGTGGGGCCGGAAGATCGTGGCCGCGCTGCGCAACATCGTCTCCCGCGGCCGGGCGGCCGGGATCATCACCGGCGCCGCCACCCAGAAGCCCGGCGCCGACGTCGTCCCCTCCTCCCTGCGGGACCTGCTGTCCATCCGCTGGGCGCTGCGCTGCACCACCCCGCAGGCGTCCGACACCATCCTCGGCCAGGGCCGCGCCGCCGCCGGCTACACCGCGACCCTGATCGAGCCCCAGATGCGGGGCGCGGGATGGCTGTTGTCCGAGGGCGCCGAGCCGGTGATGGTCCGCTCCGACTACTACGACGACGGCCAGGTCCGCGCCCTACTGCAGCGCGCCCGCATCTGGCGCGAGGCCGCCGGCACCCTGCCCGGCCAGGGCCCGACCCTCGCCGAGCGGCTGTGCAAGCGGGGCGGCGACGGCGAGCTGCTCGCCGTCCTGGTCGAGGAGTTCGACCGCCGCGACGACGCCGAGTGGCTGCCCGGCTCGGTCCTGGTCGACGCCCTGCGCGCCGCCGGGCACGACGTCACCCCCGAGCGGCTGGCCGCCCTGGTCGTGCGCTCGGACGCCGACAAGGCCAAGCGCGCCTGGGAGGGCTCCCGGGTCTCCGGCTACCCGCGGCTGCTGGTCGCCGCCACCGCCCAGCAGCTCCTCACCGAGGGCTGAGCAGCCCGGACGGCGCCCGGACGGCCGCCCCGTTTCCGCAGGTCACGACCCGGACGGGGCGGCCGCCGACCCGGACACCGACCCCGGGACCCGGACGCCGGCCCGGACACCGCGTCCGGGGTCCGTCCGGGTCCCGCCCGGCCCTGACCTGCGCAGATGCCCGCCCGTCCGGGCACTGTCCGGGTCTACGAATCACCCCAAATCCTGACAAGGAGCCCCCGTGATGGAGCCCGCCGTCTACACCCCGCAGCCCCTCGCCCCCGCCGACCCGGCGCCCGCCCCCGTGGTGCTGCCGGACGGCCCGCTGACCGTCGCCTACCTCCCCGGCCCGGACGGGCGGATGGTCGCCGCCTACGTGCCCGCCCACGCCCTGGCCGCCGCCCCGCAGCCCGCGTCCGCGTCTGCGATCGCAGACGTCGACCCCGCGCCGAGGGTCGTGCGGACCGGCCTGGACCCGGTGGCCCAGCGCCTGGCCGGGGCCGGCGTCGCTGCCGCCGGGGTGGGATGGGGGGTCGGCGAGGTCGTCTCCGCGCTGGCCGGCGCCACCTCCTCGGTGGCCCTGATCGCCGCCGCGGTCGTCGCGGTCAAGGTGCTGCCCGCCGCGCGCCGCACCACCGTGGTCAACCGCACCGAGCACCACCACCACACCACCGCCACCGGCCTGTTCGGCCGCGCCACCTCCCGGGTGGACCACCGCCAGAGCGGGGGCCGGTGATGGCGCCCGACCTCAAGCTCGTGGGCCTGCTCCTCCTCGATGGTGAGCCGGTGGCCTGCCCCGGCTGCGGCGGGGTCGGGGCGCTGACCCTGGACCGGTGCGGGCCTCGCGAGACCTGGCCCGCCCGCCTGGGCTGCACCACCTGCGGCCACGCCGCCGACCACCCGGTCATCACCAACGGCCTGGTGGCGGCCGCGCTCGCCGCCTGCACCGGCCGCACCACCGCCGCCGACCGCGACACCTTCGTGGCCGAGTGGCGGGGCCTGGTCCTGGAGGGCGAGCGGCAGCCGGAGCTCACCCTGGACGACGTCCGCGTCGTCGCCGACCAGTTCCGCGCCGAGGGCAGGAGGCGTGTCCGGGCCGGGAAGGCCGAGGTGCGCCGCTCCGCCCGGTCCTGGTGGCGCGGCCGCAAGCGGGCCGCTCGCGAGGGCGCCGGGCAGGCCGCCGGCCGGGCGTCCTCCGCCGTCCTGGCGGCCGCCTGGCAGGCCCGCACCGGCGGCGCCGGACCCGAGCCCACCCCCCGCCGCCGCGGGCGCCGCTGCCCGGTCAAGGGCTGCCGCAAGGGGATGGTCACCATCACCACGAAGCTGCACTCGGGCGACGGCAAGACCCGCGAGGTGAAAGTGCCGTGCGCGGCCTGCCAGCGTGCCGGAGGCCGGCCGTGACCGCCTCTCGCACATCTCGCACCTCTCGCACCCCGGGCGAGGACGGGGTCATACCCGCCTACCGGTGGCGCTGCGCCCCCCTCGGCCTGGCCACCCGCCGCCAGCTGCGCGCGGTCGGCCTGCGGCCCGGCGGGCAGGACCCCGTCGCCGAGATCGTGTGGCGCCGCGGCCGGCGCACCGCCCACCTGTACCGCGTCGACCAGGCCGCGCCGGTCCGCCCCATGACCCCCGGCCGGGTCCGCGCCCTGGCCGCCGCGATGCGCGCCCGGCGCACCTGCCCCGACTGCGGCCGCGACGCCGGGTACGTCATCCCCCGCTCGCTCGGCTGCTGCTGGCCCTGCTCCGGCGAAGCCGCCCACGCCGTTTCCTGATCAGGCCGATACCGCCCCGCCCAGGCCCCCGCCGGCACCCCGCCGCCGGGGGTCTCGCACGTCTCGCACCCCCTGTGCCCGGGTGCGGGCGGCTACCGGGCACGCTGCACGTCGACGACGCGCACGTCCCCGGTCTCGGGGGCGCCGAACGGCTCCACGGTCACGCCGTCGCGGGTGGCGGTGACCTCCAGCACCAGGTGGCCGCCCATGAAGCGCAGGTCGACCCGGGCCCGGGGCTCACCGGGGCGCTGCGGCATGCGGTGGATGCGCTCGGCCGGGTAGTCCAGGCCGGTCAGCTTCGCCTGCAGCGCCTCGTAGCCGGTGACCGCGGTGCCGCGGAGGGCGGCGGTGATGCGGTCGGCGTGGACGGTGCCCTCGCACGCCTCGACCTCGCTCAGCGGCACCTCGCGGGGCGCACCGGTGCGGACGGCCGCGGTCGACGCGGGCGGCTCGGGAGCGTCCGCGGGGAGCGGGACGGCGATGTCGCCGTGGGCGTCGGGGGTGCCGGGCGGGGTCTGCCCCGACCCGAACCGCGGGGTCTGCGGGCCCTCCCACCCGGGCAGGTCCTCGGGCCGCGGCGCCGCGTCGCCCGGGCGCCGGACCGGCAGGCCCTGGGGCGCGGAGGCGTCGCCCTTGTCCCCGAGCGTCCGGGAGGCGCAGTCCTGCAACGTGCGGTCGATCAGGTCGAGGAAGCGCATCTGCGGGTCTCCGGCGATTGCTGCGGCGTCCCGCCGGGCGGCCGGGGCGTGGGCGGCGGCGGGGGCCGCGGAGGCGTGGCCCGCGCCGGCGTCGGCGGCCGGGGCCGAGGTGCCGCACGCGGAGAGGACGGCGCAGCCGAGGGTCGCGGCCAGCAGGGACTTCGTGAGGAAGATCGATCGCATGGCTGAATCATTGGGCCGGTGATCATCGCCCCACCTGAGTACCCGTACTCACCTTCACCTGGGGTGGGACTCAACCGCACGAGTGCCCGCTACCCGGGGGGCCTCGCGCGGGTCCGCGCGCGCGAGGGGGCGGCGGTCTCAAAAGTCGCACCGACCGGTCGCCGACGGCCCCGCGCGCAGGTGGGTCCGGACCGACCGACCGGTATGCGGGCAGGGGGATTGGCCGACCCGCGGCCGCCGTTTCGGGGGCCCCCGAAACCGGGGCGCCACCCACGCCGGCGGGGTCGCGAGTTGGACCGATTGGACCGACCCACGTGCGCGTATGCGCGCGCGTGGGACGGTCCAGGTATTCCAGCCCCGCGGCAGGAGGCACCGCACGCGGCGGGCCCGGACGGGCGGTCGCGGGCCGGGGCGTTCTGCTGCCTGCCGCGGGGTCAGGCTGGCAAGGTGGGCGGGCGACAGAGGCTGAGCACCAGCAGCGGCACACGGGGTGCGAGACGTCGCACCTCTCGCACATCTCCGACCGAGGGGGAGTCATGACGGGGCCGGACCAGTTGCGGGCCGAGCTGGCGAGGATCGGGCGGCAGCACGCGCGGGTGCGCCAGCAGGACCGGAAGGTCTCGGCGCGGGCGAAGGCGGCCGCCGCCGAGGCGTTCGAAGTCGGCATGTCGGCAGAGGAGATCGCGGCGCTGACCGGCTACCAGGCGTCGGCGGTCGCGCGCTGGCGGACCAGGGTCGAGCGGGCCGAGCGGCGCGGAGCCCTGGCGACGCTGCTGGAGAAGTGGCTGCGGCTGGGCCGCTGAGTGCCACCTCTCGCACCTCTCGCACCCGTGCGAGCCAAGCGACACAAGGCCCAGTGCAGGGTGTCGCACTTGTCGCACAAGTGCGACGGCTACGCTGCGGCGGCATGAAGACCACCACCGTCACCGCGGTGACGAACCAGAAGGGCGGCGTCGGCAAAACGGCGACGACCATCAACCTGGCCGGCGCGCTCGCCGAGGCCGGGCACCACGTCCTGGTCGTCGACCTGGACCCGCAGGGCCACCTGACCGACGGGCTCGGACTGGACCAGGCGCCGACCGGCGACGGCGCGGCGAGCCTGTACCGCGCACTGATCGGCGAGTACACCGGCCCGGTCGCCGACCTGATCGCCCCGCACTCCCAGCCCTCCGGGCGCCTGGACGTCGTCCCGAACAGCATCGAGATGTTCATGGCCGTGCGGGAGCTGGACAAGCAGCGCGCCCGCGAGCACCGCCTCGCCCGGCTGCTGTCGGTCTTCCGCGACGTCTACGACCACGTCCTAATCGACGCGCCGCCGAGCCTGGACATCCTGACAGACAACGCGCTGACCGCCGCCGACGGCGTGGTCATCCCCGTGCAGGCCGAGGACTCCAGCCTCAAGGCGCTGCGGCTGCTGCTGCCGCAGATCGCCTCGGTGGACGCCGACCTGCGGGAGACCCCGCTGCGGCTACACGGCCTGGTCGTCTCCCTGCTGCGCCGGCCGACCAACAGGCTCGCCGATTCGGTGCTGGCCGAGCTGGCGAAGCTCGACGGGCTGCCGATCCTCGGCTCGGTCCCGCTCGGCGTCGTCGTCACCGAGGCGTGGCGGTACGGCCGGACCGTCGTCGACTACGCCCCCGACTCCGAGCACGCCGCGGTGTACCGCGCGATGGCCAAGGCCCTCGAGGAGGCGCGGTGAGCCCGGGCAAGCAGCTGCCGCCGCCGTCGTCCGGCGGGGCCGACCTCACCGCGCTGCTGCGCAGCCGCCACGTGCCCTCGGACGCCGCTGCGGCACCGTCGCCCGCCCCGGCGCCCCGGAAGGCCCCGCACGGGCCGTCAGAGGCCGCACAGCGCCCCGGGAAGGGCCCGGCGGCCGTCATGGACCGGCGGTCCTGGTACATGCCCAAGGAGGCCGCCGACGCGCTCGCCCAGGCGGTGGAGGAGCTGCACTATGCGACCCGGCGACCCAAGCACGTGGTGATGGCGGCCGTGGTCCAGGTCGCGCTGGCGCACCTCGACGAGGTCCAGCGACGGGTGGAAGAAGGCCAGTAGCCGCAAAGGGTGCGAGATGTGCGACAGGTGCGAGAGCTGCCCGCTGCAGGGCGATAGCCGGGAGGGACCCGCAACCGGGGTTCCGCCCGGCTGAGGAGTAGCCGGCGGCGGCCCGGCCGGGGACGGACGGCTCCCCGGCCGGGCCGCGTGCGTCACCGTTTGCGCCTGCCCTTGCGCTTGCGCTTGCCCTGCTGGTTGCGGATGCCGAACACGGCCCCGCTGAGCACGGAGGCCACCGTGGTGGCCTCGGGGGCGCTGGCCTTGCCGGAGAGCACCAGGACGGCCACCAGGACGACGAGGGCGTAGAGGGGGAGCTGTACGGCGAGCCCGGAGCCGGTGCGGCGGCTGGTGCGGCGGCTGGTGCGGGGCTTCTTCGTGGGCGTGGTCACTTGAGGGTCCTCCGTGAGGTGCGGGCCGCGGCTGCGGCCGGGCATTCCTCACGGTGCCCGCCAGGATTTCTGTGGCACTCACTCATGCCGGCGCCCCGGCGACCTCACGGTGGAGCACCGCAGGACCTACTGCTCCGCCTTGCTCCCGGGGCCGAGGATGCGCCGCAGCGAGGCCGCGCCGGCAGGGCGAGGATGCCAGCCCGCCTCGCGGGTGGGGACCGGCACCGCGGGCTCCGCGGGCAGCCGCCGGGACCCCTCGGGGGCGTCCTTGGACGACTGTGGCGGGGTGATGGGTCCGGGCCCCAGCGGGCGGCGCGCAGCACTCACCCGCCGATCATCCCGCGCCGGGCCCGCCGCGAGGGCCGCTGCCGATGCGGAGTGTCATCGACCGCCGGGTCAGATCGAGATGTTCAAGTCAACGGACTTGGGCTGCCCATCCAAGCAATCGGTCGACGAGGACCTGCTGGGCCCTGGATTGGCAAGTCATCTTTCTACATAGCTTTCTTAGATTAGCCATCTAACCGGTGATCTTAGTGTTTTCCTAATTAGTCATCTTAAGGCACCCGCTGATCGCGCAAGTCAGAGTGCCCAAATCTATCTGCCGACGGCGATGAGACCCACAAACCTATGGCATGGTGGACACCGTGACGACATCACAGGTCTCCTCCAACTCGCCGTCAGTACCGGCGCAGGGCAAGCTCAGCCAGCCCCAGACGATCAAACTCATCCTGGACCGGTCGCAGCGTCCGACCCGTACGGTGCCGATCCGCCGGACGTTCCTCCAGCAGGGGGCCAGCACCGGTCCGAAGACGCCGGGACCACTGCACGAGTTGGTGCGACGCTCGCAGAAGCGCGCGTTCGACCTCTACATCCTGGTCAGCGCCGTCACCAGCGGCGGCGACTTCTCCGTCACCGAGTGGTCTACGACCTGGGCCCGGTCCGTGGGCATCTTCGACGAGACCTCGGGGACCGCAGCGGTGTCGCGGGCGTGGAAGGTGCTGGAGGAGCTGAACCTCATCTCCCGGAAGCGTGGCAAGGGGGGGAAAACCGTCATCACCAAGCTCAACGAGGACGGATCAGGATCCCCGTACAGCCCGCCGGCGGGTGGCGAGCCGTACTTCCAGCTCCCCTTCGACTACTGGGACAACAACTGGCACAACACCCTGAGCCTGCCGGGCAAGGCGATGCTCCTCGTGGCCTCCAGCCAGCGCAAGACCGACTTCACGCTGCCGCAGGAGCGGATGCCCAAGTGGTACGGCATCTCCCCTGACACTGCCGGCAAGGGCATCAGGGAGCTGATCAACAACAACATCCTCGTCCACACCGGAGACGAGTGGTACGACACGCTCAGCACCAGGTCAGGGCGCGCCTCGCGCCCCCTGTACGCGCTGTGGCCGCCCTTCTCGCCGCGCGGCCTCGGCACTCCGACTCCGGACACCGAGGCCGGCGTCGTGACGACTTCGGGGTCGTGAGGCCCCGAAACCCGAAACGCCGCACCGCTCCTCCCGGGGCCAACCAGAAGAAGAACGGTGCGGCATCAAGGCCAGCAGGGTTGCTGGCAGAGATGGAGTTACCCCTTGAAGAAGCTCCCCATCATGTGGTTCCGCAAGAAGCGGCCCACCGTCAACCGTACGACCACGCCGCGGCCGGCCTGGCGCCGCTACGGCCGGGTGGGGCTGATCAACGCCTGGAAGGGCGCCGCCTTCACCCTGGGCGGCATCATGATCACCTGGCTGATCCCCTGGCTCAAGCCCTGACCCAGCGCGGGGCTGCGGGCGACCGCAGCCCCGCCCATTCCGGCCGCGGAGAACATGACCGCGCCCGACGGCGGGATGCCCGCCCGCTGCTGCCGGTGCGACCGCTGCGCGGTCGAGCGCGACCGGGCGGGGAGTAGTCGGCGGCGGCCCGGCCGGGGACGGACGGCTCCCCGGCCGGGCCGCGTGCGTCACCGTTTGCGCCTGCCCTTGCGCTTGCGCTTGCCCTGCTGGTTGCGGATGCCGAACACGGCCCCGCTGAGCACGGAGGCCACCGTGGTGGCCTCGGGGGCGCTGGCCTTGCCGGAGAGCACCAGGACGGCCACCAGGACGACGAGGGCGTAGAGGGGGAACTGTACGGCGAGCCCGGAGCCGGTGCGGCGGCTGGTGCGGCGGCTGGTGCGGGGCTTCTTCGTGGGCGTGGTCACTTGAGGGTCCTCCGTGAGGTGCGGGCCGCGGCTGCGGCCGGGCATTCCTCACGGTGCCCGCCAGGATTTCTGTGGCATTCACTCATGCCGGCGCCCCGGCGACCTCACGGTGGAGCACCGCAGGACCTACTGCTCCGCCTTGCTCCCGGGGCCGAGGATGCGCCGCAGCGAGGCCGCGCCGGCAGGGCGAGGATGCCAGCCCGCCTCGCGGGTGGGGACCGGCACCGCGGGCTCCGCGGGCAGCCGCCGGGACCCCTCGGGGGCGTCCTTGGACGACTGTGGCGGGGTGATGGGTCCGGGCCCCAGCGGGCGGCGCGCAGCACTCACCCGCCGATCATCCCGCGCCGCCAAGTCCGGAGTCGGAAGGCCGCTGCAGTCACCGCGCGTGATCCTGGCTCGGCTCCCGGGTCCGGCCTGTCGGCCGGTGTCGTCTCCTGGCACGGCTGTCACCGTTGAAATCCCCTGACCAGCAGTGTAAGTTTTTCCACGGAAAGACTTACAGGATCATGGCAGCAGGGGGACCCGTGAAGCTCGTCGCCTACATCCGCGTATCCGGGGCCGGCCAGGTCTCCGACGGCTACGGCCTCGACGTCCAGGAGAAGGCCGTCCGCGCGTGGGCCAAGACCCACGGGCACCGCATCGTCCGCATCGTCCGCGAGGAGGGCGTCAGCGGCGCCACCGAGGCGCTCGACCGCCCCGGCCTGTCCGAGGCCCTGCTGATGATCCGGGAGGACGACGCCGAGGGCCTCCTGGTCCCCCGCCTGGACCGGCTCGCCCGCGCCCTGACCGTCCAAGAGGCCACCCTCGCCATCGTCTGGCGCGACGGCGGCCACGTCTTCACCACCGACACCGGCGAGGTCCACCAGGACGACCCCGACGACCCGATGCGCACCGCCATGCGGCAGGTCGTCGGCGTCTTCGCGGAGCTGGACCGCCGGATGGTCGTCAAGCGGCTGCGCGACGGACGCACCGCCAAGCGTGCCGCCGGCCGCAAGTCGGTCGGGGCCTACGCCTACGGCACCCACGGCGAGGGCGAGGGCCGGGAGCGCGACGCGGCCCCCAACCCCGCCGAGGCCGCCACCGTCGCCCGCATACTGGAGCTGCGCGCCGCCGGCAGGTCCTACCGGGCCATCGGGGAGCAGCTCGACGCCGAGGGGCTGCGCCCGCGCCGGGCCGCGACCTGGTCCGCGATGACGGTCCGCTCGGTCTGCCAAAAGCACGGGGCGGCCTGAGACCGGCAAGCCGCTGACCTGTGAGTAAAAACCTTCTCTACGGGTTCAAGGGTCGCTGCGCGGCCGCCCGGCCGCGCTCCTGTCTCCGCCCCGCGCCGGCCGACGGCCGCGACCGCGGACCGCCGAACCGGATGCCTAGCCGTGGACGGGTCGGTTCAACGCGGCCAGGACCCGCTGCAGGCAGACTCCGGCACGGGTGTGCCCCGCGAACAGATCCGCCAGCACCCCGGCCACCACCTGGGCCTCCCGCACGGTAAGCAGGCCCTCCGCTATCGCCCGGTCACGACCGTAGGCCGCGTCGGTGGCCTGCCCAGACGCCACGAGCGCCGCACACAGCCGCTGGAGGGCCTCGTAGGACTCCTGGGCCAGCGGAGGGACCGAGGCGGTCAAGATGTCGACACCGGCCCGCCACAGGCCGCTGGGACGCCGCTCCACCCAGACCACCGGACGATGCTCCGACTTCGCCGTCGCCCAGAGCCGGTTGAAAAGCTCGACCTCGCCCGTAACGTCCACCACGTCGTGGTGTCCCTCCACGCACAGATGAGCCCTGTCCCAGACCGCCACGACATTCCTCCTGCTCCCCCCATGCCGGATCCGGACCACCGCTGAGACGGTCGAGCCAACCGGACCCGCTCCCTCGCCCAGCCTCCCGCACAAACCCGAGCAGCAGACAGCAGAGGCAGGACTGGGCACCGGTGAAGGCTCCCCTCCTCTCACGGGCCGACCGACTGTCACCGGGGACCCAGCCGGGTCATGACGCCCGCCCCCGACGCCATAAGTCATGACGCCCCGACCGTCCGGCAGTCCGCAGGTCAGCCACCGTGCATTGACCATGCCGTGCCACGCCACCCCGACAGAGGCTGCCCCCCTCACCCGCGACCCCGGCCGGGCCACGAGACAAACCGCTCCCGCTGACCCGTAAGACCCGCGAACATGCCAGCCCAGAAGACATGCCAACAGGCCGCCCCACGACACACGCCGCTGCTGCGCCGCGGGCCTCTGTCAGCGGCCATCTGCGGGTCAAGACAGAGCGGAGCGGCTGCGCCGCACCACATCGGAGCGGCAGCCGCCAACGGGCGTACAGCGCCGCTGCCGGAGCGGCGGGGGGTGGGTGGCTGTTCTGAGGCTAACCACCCCCCGGCGGAGGTTTCCGGGTGGCGGGGACTGTTGGCCGAGCGCGGCTCTGACCTGTGGATTCCATGATCATGTTCCACGTGTTCCACGTCTTCCGAGAAGTCACTACGCGTAGGGCATAGCTGTTTCTCTGGAGAACGTGGAACAGGCGGAACATGATCTTGAAACGGGAGGGTTGCGGGGCATGAAAGAGCCCCCGCTGGGTGGCCAGCGGGGGCGGAGAGAGGGGCTCAGTCAGGGGTTGCTACTCGTCTTCGATCTTGACCCCATCCTCCAGGAATCGAACACCGAGCCACGCCCAGTAGGTCGACGGGACGGTCGGGGTATCCCACTCGGACAAGGAGCGAGGGGGGCGGCTGAGGCCGGAGGTAGCCCGGATCTTCCTGCGCTCAGCACCCTGGGCGCTTGTCTCATCATGGCCACCGAACCGAGCGGTGAAGGTCTTGTCCGACCACTTCTGGTGACCCCTGCTGCTCAGCCAGCCGTTGAAGTCGTCGAAGAGCTCCCGGGCGAGCACGTGCGAGTCGGGGTCGGCCTCGATCCGGTCCTGCCAGTAGGACAGCACCAGGTCGGACTCGGCACGCCAGGCCCTGCTGTCTGCGGCGACGCACGCTGGCGGGGTCGGCATCACCTTGTCGGCCGCGTACCAGCGTCGGGCTCCCTCGATGAGCCAGGTGAGGACAGCCTGCCGCTGCTCCATCCCCCACTTCATGCGCTCCCGCAAGCCCGGGTCACCGCGGCGCTCGTTGGGGTGCTGCGGCTCCTGGTGGGCCTTGAGGAACTTGTACGGGAACTTGAGCAGCATCAGCCGACGCCACGTGCCGTGGTCGGTCTCCTCGACGACCGGCAGGTAGTTGGTGGACAGGAACACGCTGTGTGTGGCGTCCCACTCGACGGTGTCCTGCCGGATGTAGCGGGCCTTCATCCGCGACGTGCCGATCACGTCCTTGAGCCGCTTCACGGACAGCTTGCGGCCTTCTGGCAACTCCTCCGCGACTGCGAACCGGGCCCCGCGCAAGTCCATCAGCTCAGTGGGGTGCGACCCGGGGTCGGCCAGCAGAACGCGGTCGGAGAGGAAGACTTCGTAGTCACCCAGGCACCGGGCGATGCTCTCCAGGACGGTCGACTTCCCGTTCTCGCCGCCGCCCTGGAGGAGCAACAGCGCGTCGTCCGGGGTCATGTGCCCGGTGATGCCCTGGCCAGCCCTGATCTGGAACCAGTCCCGGGCTTCTGCTGGCACTGCCTCGAGGGCCTTGGTCCAGTCTGGGTGAGTGGCGCCAGGGACGTAGGCCACGGCCGTTACCTTCGTCAGGTAGTACCGGGGAGAGTGCGGCCGGACTCCACCGGTGGGCAGATGAACCACGCCGCTGGGGGTGTTGAGCAGGTCGGGCTGAGTGTCGAACTGGTCGTCGCGGACCTGCACCACGCCCTTGCACAGCTCGACCACGGCAGTGATCCGGGACTTGGACAGAAGGCTCATCAGCTCCTGCCGCTTGCGCCAGTCGGTGTCCGGGGCGCGCAGCTGGTCGTTGACCGACTCGAGCAGGAACTGCCGCACGTCTTCGATCACGGTCTGCTGAGGGCTGCGCTCCCAGCGGATGCCGCTCCACCGCATCCACCCGAGGCCAGCAGACCAGCAGTAGCGGTCGTGCATGACCATCTGTGCAACCCGCTCAGCGAGCACCGCGTCGGTCATCTCGGTGCCGCCGCCGGCCTGTGCGGCGGCAGTTGCCTTGGCCTTCTTCTCAGCGGCCGCTGCTTCTCGCGCGGCTTGAGCAGCGGTCTTCTGTGCGGCGGCTTCCTGCTCTTCCTTCCAAGCGACGAACGCTGCCAGCTGCTCCGAGTCCGCGCTTTCGAGGGCCTGCCGAGCCTTCTCCTGGCGAGCCTTGTCGCGCTGGAAAGCCTGGAAGGCTACGACCTCTGCCTCAGTGGTCACGCGGCACCCGCCTTCTGGCTGGGGCGCTGCACCGAGCGACGCAAGGGAGTAGGGGGCAGTAGAAGGGTGCTGCATGCGAGGGTGCTCCTCGGGTGCCATGCCCCGGGGCGGTGGTGCGCTGCCGGGGCGATCTGCATTTCCGAGGCGGTGTCTACGGAGGTCGATGGCTTAGTGTCGCGTCCTGCCAGGGTCACGCGGCACCGCCGATGGTCCCGGCCTGCGTGCCGCGCGCCCACCCGGACCGGATCGTCCGCAGCGCCGCACGGTCTCCGCCGTCCATGCCGCACGCCTGAGCCGCCGCCAGCAGCTCCTCTTCAACGGCCTGCTCGGTCAGCACCCGGGGTGCGGTGGCCGCCAGCTCGCCGAGGTGCCGGGCCCGTGCGAACAGCATCCGGTTCCGCTCGCCCTCGGCCGCGCCGGCGACATCGTCGGCTGCCCCTCGCAACGCGGAGGCCGCGTACCGCTCCGCCCGGGTGGCGAGGTGTACCGCCGCCCACCCTGCCGGGGCCGGCGGCCGCTCCCGGACGGGCGGAGCCGACGGGCGGAGCAGCTCCAGCAGCCACCCGGGCAGCGGCCGCGGGAGAACGTCGGGCGGGCTCACCCGGGTGTAGGGGCGCCCCTGTGCCGCGCTGTAGCTCCCGGCCGCGATGACCAGGCCGCCCACGCCCCTGACGTCGACCAGCGGGCCCAGGTGCGGGGCGGTGGGGCCCTCCCCCGTGGCGCAGCCGATCGGCTCCCCCTCGGGCTGCTGGAAGTACAGGTGCATGCCGCCGGAGGGAGTCAGCACGGTGTAGGTCTCCGGCCACTCTGCCCCGGCCGCCGTCATCAGCCGCTCCAGGACGTCGGTGCCGCCGAAGCAGCCCGCCCACCGGCCTGCCGGCTCCGGGGTGCCGGCCTTCGGCATGTCGAGGTCGACCACCACCAGCGACCTGGTGAGGATGCCGACGTGCGCCCGTCGGTAGCGGCCGCGCCACCACTGCTCGACCTGGTCCGGGTCGGAGAACGGGGCGAGCTGCTCCAGGGTTGCGTCTGCGCCGAACCCCCCGATGAGGGGCCGCTTCTCCGTGCGGCTGCATGGGATCACTGGGGCGCCGCGGCGCAGCCAGGTCAGGGCGACGGCCAGCTGGTGCGCCCCGACGTTGGCCGGCGGCCGCCGGGTGAGCTCGGCCGTCGCAGTGCTGGCGCGGGGGGTGGAAGGCCCGTCGGTGTCAGTGCCACCGTTTACGGTGGCGTTGCTGGTGACGGAAAGGTTCGTTGACCTGCGGTTTTCGAACACGGGGGCTTCTCCGTGGTCAGGGCCGCGGCCAGGCGAGAGCTGCGCCATCCATGCCCAAAACAGGCTCCCACTCTCATAGGGATGCGGAGGCTTGGGTACGGTAAAGGTGTAGCGCAGCTCTTGCGCTGGGCTCACGACCAGAACTTGTGACAGGGCTCTCGGTCGTATTTCTCCCGGGTGGCCGTCCTGTTCCCGCAGGGCGGCCCCCAGCACGTCAGGCGGCGGTTTCGCTCATCGCCCCCCACGTCCTCTCGCGCTCCAGTCGTTCCATGTCGTCCCGGTTGACCCGGATGCCTCGCCCGGTCGGTCCGGTCCGCAGGACGCGCAGTCCTCGGCCGCTCGCGACCCATCGGTACGCCGTCCGGGTCGAGATCCCGTACCGCGCAGCGATCTCGGAAACGGTGAGCCACTCTCGTTCACCTGCCATCTGCCGTACCTCTTTCGGTCGAATGCGCCGCTTACTGACTGTAGCGACTGGGGCCGACAGCGGGATCTTGTCTGGGTCGCGTCGGTTGTGTCCTGTCGTGCGTGGTCCATCGAGACACATGGTGCCGCTTGTGTCTCGCGATGCTTGCCCTGCATAGGGGACGGTGGAGGCCCCCGAAGTGTTACAAGGTCTCGGGATCTTTTTGCGAACGGGAAGTCAGGTCTCTTAACGCAGCAGGTCAGGGCAGGCTCCCCCGCAATGGCACGTCGTCATAGACCAGCTTCAGTCGGTCCGCTGGGGCGACTGCGAAAAGTACTTCCAGCACCCGCCGATCCTGCGCCCGGGTGACTCGCTGCAGCGCCAGGACCGGGACGCTGCCGCCGATCCGGAGCTGCGCCGCCTCCTCTGCGGTCGGCATCCTCGACGTCACCTGTTCGCTGATAGTGGTGGGCGTTACACCGGCTCCGGCGAGTGCGCCGTAGATGCCGCCGTTGACCTTCCCGTTTCCAGCTAGCCCTGCCTCATCTGCAAGGTCGGCGGGGTACCAGGCCTGCTGCACCTGGACCACGTCTTCCTCGATCGTGGCCTGCCTTCGCCGGCCCACCAGCTCCGTGCCGACCGGCACCTCGAGTAGGTCGGCCAGCTCATCGTTGGCTGGTGCCCGGTTCACGCCGGTCATGACCATGCGGCCGTCCAGTCCCTGGGCGGCGCACGCGCTCTCCCACGGCCCCCGGGTCCCGCCGGGCTGGAGAACACCGCTGTACCTGCTCAGCGGGATCCGGATTGGGCTGCGGTCCCGGACGACCGTGCCCCGCTTCTTGATCGGTACGACCAGCCCTTCGTTGGTCAGTTCTGCGATGGCGGCCCGCACCGTCTGGCGCGCCAGACCATGAGCCTCCATCAAGTCAGTGATCTTGGGGAGCACCGATCCCGGCGGAAACTCCCCGCTCTCGATGCGTCGCCGCAGGTCGGCGGCGAGGTCACGGTATCCGCGCATGGCCACTCCTCTCGTCTGCTTCTGAGCGTAAAGGCTACCCCTATTGACACGCCATAGGGCTAGCCCTCAATCTCGAATAGGGCTAGCCCTGGCTTAGCAGTCGGGGTGCCCTGAGACGCAAAACGGCTCCGGTGGGCGAACACCGGAGCCGTCTGACGGGCCGTTCCATCGAGAGGAGCACGACCCATGCACCACGCTACCCACCCCCTGAGCCCCGAGCAGCAGGACCTGGCCGCCCGCCTCTACCTGCAGCTCTCGGACCGGGTGCTGCGTCAGGTGGCCGCCTCGCTGCGCCCCGCCGACGAGCACCTCGCGGAGGACCTGGCGCAGGACGTCTGGCTGGGCCTGCTGCAGTACCTGCGCCGCGGCAACACCGTCGCGAGCCCGGCCGGCCTGCTGGCCTCGATGGCCCGGCACCGGGTCGCGGACCACTACCGCTCCGCCTGGGCCCGCCGCGAGCAGGCCGTCGACTTCGCCGAGCCCGGCCAGGACCGCCGGGTGCCGGCGGCCGCCTCCGCCGAGGCCGTCGCCCTGGCCGCCGACGCGGTCCGAGAGCTGGTGGCGGCATGAGCCGGGGGACCCGTGCCGTGCTGGCGCTGCTGCTGATCGCCGCCGCGCTGCAGCTCCCGGTCAAGGCGTGGGCCACCGAGGCCGCCGTCGCCGTCCTGGGCTGGGCCGCCGGCCACACCCCGGCCGCCTTGCTGGCCGCCGCGGCCTTGGTGCTGCTGCGGTCCCTGCCCGGCGCCTCGCGGGCGGTCGCCGCCCTGGCGGGGGACCGGGCGGCCCGGCTGCTGGCGGGGGGTGCCCGGTGACCGCCGACGCCCGCGAGGCCGCGGCCGCCGCCGCTGCCCGCGCCGCCGCTGCTGCTGCCGCCGCCCGCGCGGCCGCCGAAGCCGCCCGCCAGGCCCGTGAGGCCGCCGCCCGTGCTGGAGGAGCCCGATGACCCGCCGCGACCTGCTCGCCACCGCCGTCTACCGCACCGCCGAGTACAGCCATCTCGCCGTGATGGTCGCCGCCGCCCTGCTCTCCGTGCACCTGCTGCAGGGCCACGGCCTCACCGGCTGGCCCCTCCTGGCCGCCGCGGTCCTCATCGGGGCCGGGGCCGCCCACCTCTACGACGCGCCGCTGCCCTTCACCGACTGGTCGCTCGCCGACCTGGTCGCGCTGCCCGTCGGCCCGGTCACCCGCTGGGCCGGGTGGACCCCGATCGACGACGACGAGCCCGTCGCCTCCTGACCGCCGCCCCGGCCGAGGCGCCGACCGCGCCCCGGCCCCGACTCCGATGAGGAGCATTCCGTGACCGTGACCGAGATCCGCCCCGCCGGATGGGCGGAGCAGTCGGCCAAGGCCGCCAAGCTGGAGGCCGAGGCCGAGGCGGTCCGCGCGAA
>NZ_JBIAWP010000043.1:0-18256 GCF_042895785.1 Streptomyces sp. NPDC001380
ACCGGCACACCCCCCACCATGATCTGCCGCGACCGGCGGCGGGTGGCGAGCGGCTGGAGCGGCACGGACGGCATACCGAGCGAGATCGCGGTCATTGCGTGGGATTCCCGAAGGTCGCGGCTGCGGTCCGGCCGCGTCGGCGGCCGGGCCGGGGCGCCTCGGTCACGGCGGCGCACCCGGAGCAACGGTACGACACGGCCGCGGCGCCGGGCACACCTGCACCGGCGCCGCGCCCCGGCCGTTCAGGAGAGCTTCACCGGGTTGACCACGTCGGCGAGGAGGACGAGGACGGTGAAGCAGACGAAGACGCCCGCCACGACGTAGGCCAGCGGCATCAGCCGGGCCACGTCGAACGGCCCCGGGTCGGGGCGGCGCAGGACGCGGGCCAGGTTGCGGCGCAGCGACTCCCACAGGGCGCCGGCGATGTGGCCCCCGTCCAGGGGCAGCAGCGGCAGCATGTTGAAGAGGAAGAGCGAGAGGTTGAAGAAGGCGATGAGCTGGAGGGAGAACGCCACGAGCTGGGAGGCGGGGAGGTGGAGGGTGAAGATCTCGCCGCCGACGCGGGCGGCGCCGACCACGCCGACGGGCGAGTCGGCGGCACGCGGGGCGCCGTTGAAGACGGCGTTCCACAGCCCGGGGATCTTGGAGGGCAGGGCGACGATGGAGTGGAGGCCGGACTGCGCCATGTCGCCCATGCGGTGGGCGCTCTCGCCGAGGCCGAGGTGGACGACGGCCTCGGCGGGGTCGATGCCGAGGAAGCCGGCCGTGACGGTCCTGTCGGGGACGTAGGTGCCGTCGGCGTTGCGGGCGGGGACCTGGTTCCTCACCAGGGTGGGCCGCAGGGTGCGCTGGGTGCCGTCCTTGCCCCGCACCACGAGGGTGACCTGCTTGTCCGGGGCGCTGCGGATGTCCGCCTGGAGCTGGTCGTAGGTGGTGATCGGCCGGCCGTCGAAGGAGAGGACGGTGTCGCCGGGCCGCAGCCCGGCCTTGGCGGCCGGGGTCGGCGGGGCGCCCTTCGGGCAGGCCGTGGTGGACTGCCCGGCCTTGACCACGCAGGCGGGGACGGAGGCGATGGTGGGCACGGTCTGCTTGACGCCGAAGCCCATGAAGGCGGTGAGGAAGAGCCCGACGGCGAGCACCAGGTTCATGAACGGCCCGGCGAACATGACGATGACGCGCTTCCACGGGGCCCGGGTGTAGAAGAGCCGGGTCTCGTCGCCGGGCTGCAGCTCCTCGTAGGAGGCCTCGCGGGCGTCCTCGATCATGGAGCGCCAGGGCGAGGTGGAGCGGGCGGTGATCCGGCCGTCCTCCCCGGGCGGGAACATGCCGATCATGCGGATGTAGCCGCCCAGCGGTATCGCCTTGACGCCGTACTCGGTCTCGCCCTTCCTGCGGGACCAGACCGTCGGGCCGAAGCCGACCATGTACTGCGGCACCCGGATGCCGAAGGCCTTGGCCCACGACAGGTGGCCGAGTTCGTGCCAGGCGATGGAGACCAGCAGTCCCAGGACGAAGACCAGCACGCCGAGCAGGAACATGAGTGCCGTCATCGGGGGTCCTCCGCTGTCGCCGTGCGCTTCGCCATGCTGCTCCTCACCGTGCCTCCGCCCGCGCCGCCCGGGTACCGCCGGGCGGGTCCGTCAGCCGGCCGCGATCTCCCGGGCGCGGGTGCGGGCCCAGGCCTCCGCATGCAATACGTCCTCGACGGTCAGCGAGGTTCCCCGCTGCGGGGTCCCGTGCTCCGCCACCACCTTCGCCACCGTGTCGACGATGCCGTTGAAGGCGAGGCGGCCGGCGAGGAAGGCGTCGACGCACTCCTCGTTGGCGGCGTTGAAGACCGCGGGCGCGGTACCGCCGAGCGTACCGACCTCGCGGGCCAGCGACACCGCGGGGAAGGCCTCGTCGTCGAGCGGGAAGAACTCCCAGGTGGCGGCCTTGGTCCAGTCGCAGGGCGGCGCGGCGTCGGGCACCCGGTCGGGCCAGCCGAGGCCCAGCGAGATGGGCATCCGCATGTCGGGCGGGCTGGCCTGGGCGAGGGTGGAGCCGTCGGTGAACTCCACCATCGAGTGAACGACGGACTGCGGGTGGACGACGACCTCGATCCGGTCGAAGGGGATGTCGTAGAGGAGGTGCGCCTCGATCACCTCCAGGCCCTTGTTGACCAGGGTCGCCGAGTTGACCGTGATCACCGGCCCCATGGCCCAGGTGGGGTGGGCGAGGGCCTGCTCGGGGGTGACGGTGGCGAGCTCCTCGCGGGTGCGGCCGCGGAAGGGGCCGCCGCTGGCGGTCACCACGAGCCGGCGCACCTCGCGGCGGCTGCCGCCCATCAGGCCCTGGAAGAGGGCGGTGTGCTCGGAGTCGACCGGCACGATCTGGCCGGGCCGCGCCAGGGCCCTCACCAGCGGGCCGCCGACGATGAGGGACTCCTTGTTGGCGAGCACCAGCACCCGTCCGGCCTCGAGCGCCGCGAGGGTGGGCCGCAGGCCGATGGAGCCGGTGATGCCGTTGAGCACCGAGTGGCACTCCATCGCCGCCAGTTCGGCGGCGGCGTCCGGCCCGGCGAGGATCCGCGGCAGCGGGCGGCCGCCCGCGCGGGCGGCCAGCGCCTCGCGCAGCGCGGGCTCGGCGTCGGTGCGGGCCACCGCGACGGCCTCGGCGCCGAACCGCACCGCCTGCTCGGCCAGCAGGTCGACGCGGCCGCCGGCGGCGGACAGGCCGACCACGCGGAACCGGTCGGGGTTGCGCTCCACCACGTCGAGGGCCTGGGTGCCGATGGAGCCGGTGGAGCCCAGGACCACGAGCCCGCGGGGTCCGGCGGGGTCGGCGACGGTCGGCTCGAAGCGCAGGTGCGGGTCGGCGAGGGATTCCATGCGCCCCATTGTGGCGTGCCCGGGGGGCCGGGCACGCCACCGGGCGGTCACTTCAGGCTGCGCCGCACGTTCTCCCGCTCGGACGGGCCGGGGGCGGCGTCGGCGATCCAGGGGCCGTCGCCGGACGGGTCGACGACGCCCTCCTCCAGCCAGGCGTACCGGCCGTCGACGACCCGGCGGGCGGCCGCGGCGTCGCGGGTGTCGGTGTTGCGCCACAGGCGGTCGAAGAGCTCCTCGACGCGGATGCGGGCCTGGCGGCAGAAGAGGTCGGCCAGCTCGTACGCGGCCCGGCCCTGCTCCGGGTCGCGTCCGCGGAGCATCTCGGCGCGGACGCAGGCGGCGCTCATCGCGAAGAGCTCCGCGCCGATGTCGACGATCCGGCCGAGGAAGCCCTGCTTGGTCTCCATGCGGCCCTGCCAGCGCGACATGGCGTAGAAGGTGGACCGGGCCAGGCGGCGGCTGGCACGCTCGACGAACCGCAGGTGGGCGGCGAGGTCGGCGTGCCCGCGGGGCGAGAACTCCCCGTACGAGGTGGGCAGCTGGCCGGGCCCGGCCACCAGCTTGGGCACCCAGCGGGCGTAGAAGCCGCCGGCCCGCGCCGCCGCCCTCGCCTTGGCCCTCAGGTCGGCGTCCGGGTCGATGATGTCGCCGGCGACGGAGAGGTGGGCGTCCACGGCCTCGCGGGCGATCAGCAGGTGCATGATCTCGGTGGAGCCCTCGAAGATGCGGTTGATCCGGAGGTCGCGCAGGAGCTGCTCGGCGGGCACCGCCCGCTCGCCGCGGGCCGCCAGCGACTCGGCGGTCTCGAAGCCGCGGCCGCCGCGGATCTGGACCAGCTCGTCGGCCATCATCCAGGCGTGCTCGGTGGAGTAGAGCTTGGCGATGGCCGCCTCGATGCGGATGTCGTTGCGGTCCTCGTCGGCCATGAGGCTGGTGAGGTCGACGATCGCCTCCAGGGCGAAGGTCGTCGCGGCGATGTACGCGATCTTGACGGCGACGGCCTCGTGGCGGGCGATGGGCCGGCCCCACTGCTCGCGGACGCCGGACCACTCGCGGGCGATCTTCAGGCACCACTTGCCGGCGCCCGCGCACATGGCGGGGATGGAGAGCCGGCCGGTGTTCAGGGTGGTGAGGGCGATCCGCAGGCCGGCGCCCTCCTCGCCGATGCGGTTCTCCGCCGGCACCCGCACCCGGTGGAAGCGGGTGACGCCGTTCTCGATGCCGCGCAGGCCCATGAAGGCGTTGCGGTTCTCGACGGTGACGCCGGGCGAGTCGCACTCGACGACGAAGGCGGTGATGCCGCCGCGGCGGTCCTCGGTGCGCGGCACGCGGGCCATGACGACCACCAGGTCGGCGACGACGCCGTTGGTGGTCCACAGCTTCACGCCGTCCAGGACGTACTCGCTGCCGTCGTCGCTGGGCACCGCCGTGGTCGCCAGGCGCGCCGGGTCGCTGCCGACGTCCGGCTCGGTGAGCAGGAAGGCGGTGATGTCGGTGGTGGCGCAGCGCGGCAGCCACTTCTCCTTCTGCTCCTGCGTGCCGAAGGTCTTCAGCGGCTGCGGGACGCCGATCGACTGGTGGGCGGAGGCCAGCGCGCCGAGGGCGGGGCTGGTGCTGCCGAGGAGGGCGAGGGCCTTGTTGTAGTAGAGCTGGCTCAGGCCCAGGCCGCCGTACTTCCGGTCGATCTTCATGCCGAGGACGCCGAGCTCCTTGAGGCCCCGGACGACCTCGTCGGGGATGCGGGCCTCACGCTCGATGCGCGCCGGGTCGACGCGGGTCTCGCAGAAGGCGCGGAGCCGGGCGAGGAACGCCTCGCCCTCGCGCACCGCCTCCTCGTCCGGCTGCGGGTGCGGGTGGACGAGGTCCAGCCGGAAGCGCCCGAGGAAGAGCTCCTTGGCGAAGCTGGGCCTGCGCCACTGCTTCTCGCGGGCCTCCTCGGCGACGCGGCGCGCCTCGCGTTCGGTGACCCGGGGGCCGGAGGGTGCCGCGTCGGCGCTCGCGCTGCGCGGGTGGGTCGGTGCGGACATGCAGCTCACCTCACCGCATCTACGGGACGGCTTGTCGACGGACCGCGTCCCGGGCCGGCTCCGGGTGGGGCCGGGACGGTTCGCTACCAGCGGGTACTGGTCCGACGGTACCCACCGTGACGCCAACATCACCAGACGTGAGTACGGGCTACTTCTGCCCCGGCGCCGCCACCGCATTCACGTCCGTCCCGTCCGTCCCTCCGGCCCCACGCGTCCCGTCCGCGCCGGCGGGGGCCTCCCGCAGCTCGGCGAGCCATCCGGCGAAGAGGCGGTGCAGGGCCTCCGCCCCCACCGGCTCTCCCGGCGGGCGACGCAGCGACGCCGGGTGCAGCAGGAACGGCCGGCCCTGCCCGCCGCCCAGGCCGCCGTGCGAGCCCACCTGCTCCTCGAAGGCGTGGACCTCGCCGGTGACCGGGTCGTAGGAGCTGTTGACCATCAGGTCGGCGCAGTGCGGGAAGGAGTCGGTGCGCGCCACGGCCTCCGCCGCCGCGTCCCCGCCGAAGACCGCGAGCGGGTCCTCGCCCTCGACGGCGCCGGTCGCCAGCTCCCGCACCCCGCGGGCGCCCACGGCGAGCGGGCCGCGCCCCGCGCCGCGCACCAGCACGAAGCCGACGCCCGGGTGCCCGGCCAGCGCCCCCACCAGCCCCGGATGGCGCTCCTCGACGTCCTCCAGGGTCAGCCGGTGCCGCACGTCGCGGAAGTACACCAGGCCGAGGTTGCCCGAGGCGAGCACCAGCGGCTCCCCGGCGGCCGGCTCCGCCGCCTCCGCGGCGGGCTCGCGGCCGTACAGGGCGAGCTGCGCCGCGGTGCGGGCCTCGGCGCCGCGCCCCCGGTCGGGCCCGGCCGGCTGCCGCCCCGCGGCGTGCCCGGGGTCCGGCGCGGCCGCGCCGCACGCCTCCCGCACCAGCTGCTCCAGGGTGCGCCCGTACGCCTGGGCGAAGGTCGGCCCCTGGCTCTGCCCGTGGTCGGAGAGGACCACGACCTCGTACGGGCGCGGCGCGTAGCGGGCGACGCCCGCGACCAGGGCGATGCAGCGGTCCAGGCGGCGCAGCACCTGCAGCGTCTCCGGCCGCTCCACGCCCGAGTGGTGGGCGACCTCGTCGTACGCGACCAGGTCGGCGTAGACGGCGGAGCGGCCCGCCAGCATGTCGCCGACGACGGCCGCGACCACCACGTCCCGCTCGACGACCGTGGCGAAGGCCCGCACCAGCGGGTACAGGCCGCCGCGCCGCACCCGGGGCCGCACGTCGCGCAGCCGCTGCCGGGCCGCCTGGACCAGCTCGCGTCCGACCTCGGCGAGCAGCGAACCCAGGGTCCGCAGCGCGTTGGCGGGGTCGGCGAAGTAGGCGAAGTACCCCGAGCGGTCACGGCGGACCGACCGGCCGGAGACGCTGAGCACCAGCGCCGACTGCCCGGCGCCGCCGCTGAAGAGGTTGCCGCGGCTGGCGCCGTCGCCCGCCAGCAGTCCGGGCCGGTCGGCGCGGCGCCGCTCCAGCTCGGCCGCGCTCGACGGGTGGTTGCACACCATCAGGCGCCCGGTGTCCTTCTCGTACCAGCGGAAGGCCGGCACGTCGTGGTTGTCGCCGTGCAGGATGCCGAGCTGGCTGGCGCCGGTCTGGCTGGACCAGTCGGTGCGCCACGGCGTCAGCAGGTGGCTGCCCGACGACAGCCAGCCGGCGAGGGTCGGCATCGCGCCGTCCCGCAGGGCGCGCACCAGGACGTCGTGGCCCACGCCGTCCAGCTGCAAGAACACCACCCCGGGCGGTTCGCCGGGCAGGTGCGCGCCCGCCCGGATCCGCCGCCCCGCCCGGCGGCCGGCCAGCCGGGCGAGCCGGCGGCGGTAGGCCTCGTCGTCCCGGGCGGCGAGGGCGCCGCGGACGGCCGAGGTGGTGGCGGAGAGGGCCGCGGCGACCACCGCGGCCGTGGAGAGGGTGACGCCGCCGGGGCCCTCGGGGACGAGTTCCAGGGCCAGGAAGACGACGGCGCCGTCGAGCGCGAAGACCAGCAGCGCCAGCACCAGGGCGGGCACGAGCAGCAGGGCCCGCACGACCAGCGGCCACAGCACCGCGCCCAGGACGCCGGTGAACGCCGCCGCCGTCCCGGCGGCCGTCAGCGGCCCCACCGGGCCGGGCCCGGGGCCGGTGCCGAGCCGGAACCCCGGCAGCACGGCGGCCAGGAGCGCGAGCGTCGCCGTCGCCGCCAGCCAGACCGCGACGGTGCGGGCCAGTGCCCGCGACACGCTCCGCCACCGCGCCATCCCCGGCTCCGCCTCCTCGCCGCCCGCCGCCGGGCCCGCCTGCGGGGCCCGCGTCCGGGGCCCGTCGCCGCCGCCCCCGTCCAGTCTGCCCCGGGGGCCCGCGGCGGACGCGGCCCGGCCTCCCCGCGCGCCCCGCCCGCCCCGGGCGCCGGGTGGGCCGGGTGCGCCCGGTGCTCCGGCCGCCGGGCCGCCGGCCTCCCCGGACCGGCCGGGCACGGCGGGCCGCCGGACGTAACCTGGCCGGGGCGGGGCAGGAGCCCGCAGCCCGGCGGACGACGGCGAAAGGGGGCCGGACGTGGCGGTGATCACCTGGTGGGGGCACGCCACCGCGACCGTGGAGGACTCCGGGGTGCGGCTGCTCACCGACCCGCTGCTCTCCGCCCGGCTGGCCCACCTGCGCCGGCGGCGCGGCCCGCTGCCCGGCGCCGCGGCGCTGCGCGCCGACGCCGCACTCGTCTCCCACCTGCACGCCGACCACCTGCACCTGCCCTCGCTGCGGGCGCTGGCCCCGGGCACCCCGGTGCTGCTGCCGCGCGGCGCGGTGCGGGCGGTGCCGGCACTGCGGCGCCTGGGCCACCTGGACCTGGTCGAGCTCTCCCCCGGCGGGGAGGCGGCGGTCGGAGCGGTCGCGGTCCGGGCCGTGTCCGCCCGCCACGACGGCCGGCGGCTGCCGTTCGGCCCCCAGCGGGTCCGGCCGCTGGGCTACGTCGTGCAGGGGGCGGAGACGACCTACTTCGCGGGCGACACCGACCTCTACCCGGGGCTCGCGGACGAGGTCGGGGCCTGCGACCACGCGCTGCTGCCGGTCGGCGGCTGGGGGCCGGGCCTGGGACCGGGGCACCTGGACGCGGAGCGGGCCGCCGAGGCCGTGCGGCTGCTGGCGCCGCGCACCGCCGTGCCCGTCCACTTCGGCACCTTCTGCCCGGTGGGGCTCGGCGGGCGGCCGGGCGCCTGGTTCCACGCGCCGGGCCGGGAGTTCGCCCGGCACGCCGCCCGGCTGGCGCCGGACACCGCCGTGCACGAGCTCGCCCCCGGACAGAGCGCCGACCTGGCCCGCCCGGGCGTCCCGGCCGGCGGCCCGCAGGGGAGGGGCCGGGCGGACGGGGAGGCCCGTCCGGCGCACGGGGACGGCGGACGCGGGGAGGACGGCCGGTGATCCACCCGCTGGGGACGGGCCTCGCCGCGGGGGCCGCCGGGGCCTCGTCGGCCCCGCAGGCCGTCGGCTACCCGATGCTCTTCCTGCTGGTCGCCGTGGGCGCGGTGCTGCCGGTGCTGCCCACCGGGGCCCTGGTCAGCGCGGCCGCCGCCGTCGCCTGGCACTCGCGCTGGCCGGTCGTGGACCTGCCGGTGGTGCTGGGGGTGGCGGCGGCCGCGGCCTGGGTGGGCGACGTGGTGCTGTACTGGCTGGCCGCGCACGCCGGGGGCCGCTGGGCTCGGCAGCTGGGCGACCACCTCGACACGCCGCGGATGCGCGCCGCCCAGGAGCGGCTGGACGCCCACGACCGCAGCGTGCTGGTGCTCTCCCGCCTCGTCCCGGCCGGGCGCATCCCGGTGATGGCGGCCTGCCTGGTCTCCGGCTGGACGGTCGCGCGGTTCCTGCGCTCCGACGTGCTCGCGGCGGTGGCCTGGGCCCTGTGCTACCAGGCGGTCGGCGTCCTGGGCGGCGCCCTGTTCCCGCAGCCCTGGCAGGGGGTCGCGGCGGCGGTGGGGCTGGTGCTGCTGGCGGCCGCCGTCCCCGCGCTGCGGCGGCGCCTGCACGGCGGGCCGGCCGCCGACGAGGAGTGCGCCCGCTGAGGGGCGGCCGACGAGGGGTGCGGTCGCCGGGTCCACACGGCCCGCAGCAGCCCGCAGCAGCCCGCTGCGGCGCGCCGCGGCCAGGACGCAGCGAGGCCCCCTCCCCGGGCTGCTGCCGGGGAGGGGGCCTCGTCCGTCCGTGCGGACCGGCGGCTACCGCGTCACAGGGCCAGGCCGCTGAGGACCAGCACCCGCTCGTAGGTGTAGTCGTCCATGGCGTACTTGACGCCCTCGCGGCCCACGCCGGACTGCTTGGCGCCGCCGTACGGCATCTGGTCGGCCCGGTAGGAGGGCACGTCGCCGACGACCACGCCGCCGACCTCAAGCTCCCGGTGGGCGCGGAAGGCGGTCTGCAGGTCGTGGGTGAAGACGCCCGCCTGCAGGCCGTACGGCGAGTCGTTGACCACCGCGAACGCCTCGGCGGTGTCCTGCACCCGGTGCAGGCTGAGGACCGGCCCGAAGACCTCCTCGCAGGCCAGCGTCACACCGGCGGGCAGCTCGGCCAGCACGGTCGGCGCGTAGGTGGCGCCGTGGCGCCCGCCGCCGGTCAGCAGCTTGGCGCCGGCCGCCACGGCCTCGTCCACCCACGCCTCGACGCGCTTCGCGGCGGCCTCGCTGACCAGCGGGCCGACGTCCACGGAGTCGTCCGAGGGGTCGCCGGTGACCTGGGCGCGGACCTTGGCGACGACCTTCTCGACCAGCCGGTCGTAGACGGAGGCGTCGGCGACGACCCGCTGCACCGAGATGCAGGACTGGCCGCCCTGGTAGTTGGCGAAGGTCGCGATGCGGGTCGCGGCCCACTCCAGGTCCTCCTCGGAGGACCAGTCGGCGAGGACCACCGCCGCGGCGTTGCCGCCCAGCTCCAGGGTGACGTGCTTGCGCGGCACGGAGTCGAGGATGCCCCAGCCGACCGGGCCGGAGCCGGTGAAGGAGATGACCGGCAGGCGCTCGTCCTGCACCAGGGCGGGCATGCGGTCGTTGGGGACGGGCAGCACGCTCCAGGAGCCCGCCGGCAGGTCGGTCTCGGCCAGGATCTCCCCGAGCACCAGGGCGGAGAGCGGGGTGGCCGGGGCCGGCTTGAGGATGATCGGGGTGCCGACCGCGATCGCCGGGGCGACCTTGTGCGCCACCAGGTTGAGCGGGAAGTTGAACGGGGCGATGCCCAGCACCACGCCGCGCGGGAAGCGCCGGGTCAGGGCCAGGCGGCCCACGCCGCCGGCGTCGGTGTCCAGGCGCTGCGCCTCACCGCTGTTGAACCGGCGGGCCTCCTCGGCCGCCCAGCGGAAGACCGACGCGGCGCGGCCGATCTCGCCGCGCGCCCACTTGATCGGCTTGCCGTTCTCGGCGGTGACCAGCCGGGCGATCTCCTCGGTGCGCTCCGTCAGGCGGCGGGCGACGTGGTCCAGCGCGGCGGCGCGGACGTGCGCCGGGGTCGCGGAGAACTCCGCCTGCACGGCGACGGCGGCCGCGACCGCCTCCTCCACCTGCTCCTCGGTGGGGACGCTGACACGGCCGACGAGGCTGCCGTCCCAGGGGTGGTGGACCTCGAAGGCCTCCGGGCCGCTCTCCCGGCGGCCGGCCAGCCAGAACTCATGGGTGGTGGTCACAGTGGTACCGGCCCTTCCCTGGTCGTCTCGGTGCGATGGGCGGCCACGTGCGGCCGCGCCCACCACGGTAGGGCGCACACCCGGCCCCCGAGATTGGCCGCAGCGGAGTGGCCGGACCCGCGGACACTCCGCTGCGGAGTACACGGGGCGCCGCGGTGAGGGACGCGGGGCCACGCGGGGTCATCACGGGGCTGTCCGGGCCGTACGGAACCGGGGAGGGCCGGGCCGGGCTCAGGGCCGGGCCGGGTCAGCGGCCGCAGGCGCGCAGGGCCAGCCACAGCTCCATCCGCACGTCGGTGTCGTCCAGGGAGCGGCCCAGCAGCTCCTCCACCCGCCGCATCCGGTACCGCAGCGTGTGCCGGTGCACGCCCAGGTCGGCCGCCGCCGCGTCCCACTGCCCGTGCCGCGACAGCCACGCCCGCAGCGACGCCTCCAGGTCGCCGCGGGCGGTGCGGTCGTGCTCCCGCAGCGGCCGCAGCAGTCCCTCGGCGAACGCGGCCACCGCCTCGTCGCCCAGCAGCGGCAGCAGCGACCCCGCGCCCACCTCGTCGTGGTCGACCACCCGCCGCCCCCCGCGCAGCGCCACCGCCAGCGCCCGCTCCGCCTGCGCGAACGCCCCGCCCGACTGCTCCACCAGGGCCGGCGCCGAGACCCCCAGCACCGCCGAACCGCCCTGCTCCGCGGCCTCCAGGCAGTCCCGGTGCACCGCGCCGCCGTCCTGCGCCAGGAGGACCAGGCGCTCCTCCGTCCCCGACCGGTCGCGGGCCACCAGCAGGCGCTCACCGGCCCGCGAGGCCGCCTGCTCCGCGCGGTCCGCGAGGTCGCCCAGCGGGTCCTCCTCGTCCTGCACCCCCTCCGGCGTCCCGGCCAGCAGGACCCGCACCGAACCCTCCGGCAGGCCCCCGTACAGCTCCCCCGCGACCTCGCGGGCGGTCGCCGCCTCCCCCGCCAGCACCAGCCGCAGCAGCGCCGTGCCCATCCGCTCCTCGGCGCGGCGCAGGTCGCGGGAGCGCTCCAGGGTGAGGGTCAGCAGCGCGACCGCCGCGTTGAGCACGTACCGCTCGGTGGGGCTGAGCCGGTCCTCGGTGCCGACCGCCAGGAAGCCGCGCGGCCGGCGGTCGGCGCCCAGCGACTGCAGGACGACGAAGTCCTCGTCCGCCGTGTCCGTGCCGGCGGCCGGGCCCTGCAGGGCGGCGCTGGACGGCGCCGGGCGGCGGCGCAGCCGGTCCACCTCCCCCGCCAGCCGGGCCGCGCGCCGCGCCGCCCAGTCCGGCGCGACCAGGGACAGCGCGCCCGAGGCGTCGTACAGCGCCGCCCAGCCGCCGAGCCGGGCCGCCAGCCGGCGGACCAGCGCCGCCGTGCCGTCCTTGCCGAGCGCGGCCCGGGTGAGCTCCTCCTGGGCCTCGAAGCTGGTGGTCACGGCCTCGTACTGCTCGGCGGCCAGCGCCGCCGAGACGGCCTTGCTGATCGCGATGAACGGCGTGGGCTGCGGCACCCGCAGCAACGGCAGCCCGCGCTCGGCGGCGGCCTCCACGAGCGGCCGGGGCACCTCGGAGTGGGAGAGGCCCACGCCGAAGCCCAGGCCGACCACGTCGGCGTCGGCCAGGCGGTGCACGTAGGCCCGCAGGGCGTCGTCGTCCGCGCTGCGGCTGCCGGAGCCGTCATCGCTGCCGGTTCCGGTGCCGGTCCCGGTTCCGGTTCCGGTGCCGAGCTTGATGCCGGTCGTGAGCAGCAGCTCGCCGCCCTCCAGGAAGGGCGTGGGGTCGTCCAGCTCGCTGGTGTGCACCCAGCGCACCGGGCGGTCCAGCTGCCCCTCCCCGGCAAGGACCGTCAGGCGCAGGGAGGAGTTGCGGACCAGGGAGACGAGGGTCGGGGGCATGGCACCTTCGGTGGGCGCGCCGCGCCGCCCGGCAGGGCACCGCTTCCTCGCGGCGCCGCCGGCGCGGCACGGCCGGTGGGGACGGGGCGGGACGTGCGGCTACGCACATGATTATGGACGCCCCGGACAACCTCCGCCACGGAGTCCGCCGCGGCGGCGCGGAACCGGGCCGGCCGGCCGCCGTTCCGGCCGGCCCGGCCTGTCCGTCGGGTCCGGCATGCCCATACGGTCCGGCAGTCCGGCTGTCCGTAGGGTCCGGCGGCCCGGCTGTCCGTCCGGTCCGGCGGTGCGGACAGCCTCAGCCGCGCAGGTCCACCAGGAGCGGCGGCACCTGCCGTCCCTCCACCGTGGCCAGCGAGACCACCGCGTGGCCGGCCGGCAGGGAGTGCGCCAGGTCCGAGGGGGACCACAGCTGCCGCTCCACCGAGCGGGTGGTGACGCTCTCCGTCTGCACGGGCGCCCCCGCCAGCAGGCCGCGGAAGGCGCGGGCCGTACGGCGCAGCAGCCCGCCGGAGGTGTCCGGGGCGTGGGTGACCGCCTTCTCCTGCACCCACACCGTGCCCCACGCCTCGGCGAAGAGCCGCCCGTCCCACGGCGCGATCCCGGGGAAGGCGGCCCGGCAGCCCACCGCCCCGAACAGCGGCGCGCGCAGCCCCTCCGGCAGGTCGGCGAGGCTGCGCAGGGCGAGCAGCGCGCCCGCACGGGCCCCCCGCATCCGCTGCAGGCCGCGCACCGTGTGGCCGTCCACCGCCGCGGCGGCGTCGTCCACCACCAGCCCGGCGAAGAGCGAGCGGTCGCGGCGGCCGGCGGCCGCCTGCACGAACTGCCCCACCACCAGCCGCGCCAGCATCCGCGCCGCCTCCGGGTGGGTGTGCTCCGGCAGTTTCACCCGCACCCGCAGCGGGTGGTCCAGCGCCCGCACCGCGTACAGCGGCCGGGACGCCGGGGCGTCACCGGAGCCGTTGAAGCAGCCTGCGAAGGCCGGCCGGTCCAGCAGCGCCAGCCGGTCGGCCAGCAGCGTGCCCGGGTCGTCGGCCCTGCCGTGCTGCCGCTCGCGGTGCTGCAGGTCGTGGCGGTGCTCCTCCAGGCGTCCTCCCGCGCGCAGCGCCTCCCGCAGCCCCTCCCACGCCGCCGGTTCGCCCAGCAGCAGGTCGCGCAGCTCCTGCACCCCGGGGCCGCGGCCGAACGCGGCCTGGAACGGTCCCACGACCTGCTGCACCGCGGTCCGGGCCGTCTCGGCGCGCAGCGCCAGCTCGTCCGGGAGCAGCGCGTCGGCGAGGCGGGCGGCGGCCTCGTCCGCGGAGGGGGCGGCGCCGTACAGGTCCAGCCCGTACGGGGAGTCCGGGTCGCCGGGGGCCACCACCACGTCGTACGCCGCGTCCGGTCCCAGGTCGGCGTCGGCGGCACCGACGACCACCGCGCACGCGGTGCCGGTCAGCGCCTGGAGGCACAGGGCCTCGGCGACCGGGCGGACCAGCAGCCCGGTCTTGCCGGTGCCCGCCGGGCCCACCGCGAGCAGCGAGGTGCCGAGCAGCGCCGGGTCGAGGGCGAAGCCGGCCCCCCGATGGTCCGCCGGGTTCTTGGGCACGTCCTGGACCGTACCGAGCCGCACCTGGCCCGCCAGCAGGTCGTGCTCCGCGCGCCGCGGCAGGTCGCGGGCCGCCGAGGGGTGGGCGCAGGCGGCGGCACCGCGGGCGGCCGCCTCCTGAGCGAAGGCGGGCAGCCTGCCGGGATCGGCGACCACGCCCTCCCAGGCCCGACGGATGCGGACGTAGTCGACGTCACCGACGGCGCCGCGCCGCACCTCCTCGTCCAGCCGGGCCACGCCGGCCTCCGCCCCCGCGACCCGCATCCCCTCCCAGGGGTCCAGGCGGTACGCCCCGGGGGTGCCCGACGCGTCCGGGGCGGCCGCCTCCGGCGGCTCGTGGGTGACCAGCCGTGCCAGGGCAGGGGCCGCGTACCGGCGCCACACCTCGGGCCAGCGGCCCATCCGGCCGAAGACCCGGACGAGGACGGCGAGCATGGCGATCTGGAGAGCCGCCTGCACCAGAACGTACGGACTCGCCAGACCGTCCGCCGGGAGGCGGTCGAGGCGGAGGACCCAGTTCAGCAGGTCGAAGACGAGCGGCCCGCCGTAGAGGAACGCCAGCCAGGCCACCACCATGTTGAGCGCGGCCCTGGCCAGCAGGACGCGCCCCGGGACGGCCGCCGCGGCAGCGCCGCCCTCGCGGCGCCTCGGCCGGTGGCCGAACCCGTACAACCCGGGCACGTCGGCGGCGCGCGGGGTGGCCAGCCAAGCGGCCAGGTCGAACGGGCGGCCGTCCGCGGCCGTCGCGGGCGGGTGCGGCGGCCGCTCCGGCACGCCGCCCCGGGCCCCGGGGAGGAACGGCGGCGCGGACACCGGGGGCTCGCCGCCGGTGCGCTGTCCGTACGTGCCGTCCGGTCCCATCGCGGCCCCGCTCCCTCGCCCGTCGCCCTCCGCCGGCCCACCCCGCCGACCGGCCCCGACTCAATGTAGTGGAGGCGGCATGCCGCGCGGAGAGGCACGCGGGAGCGGCAGGAGCGGCGGCGGGCGACCCGCGGCCGCGGTGGGCGGCGGCTGCGCGGCGATGTCCGGGAGGCGACGCCCAGGGGGCGGCACCCGGGCGGGGATGTCCGGCCGGGGATGTCCGGGCGGGCCAAGTCGGGGGGCCCAGTACGCCCGAGTGGCGCATGCACCGCCGCGCGGGCCGGTCGTAGCCTGCACCTGGAAGATAAAGAGCCGACACCCACGGCCGGACCCCCAATCGTCTGGAGAACCTCCATGAGCGCTGCTCCGTCCAGCGCCGGGCAGCTGCCCGGCGGCCCGTCGCTCCCCCAGGAGCGCCGCCTCGTCACCGCGATCCCCGGTCCGAAGTCGCAGGAGCTGCAGGCCCGCAAGACGGCGGCCGTCGCGGCGGGCGTGGGCACGACGCTGCCGGTGTACGTCACCCGCGCCGGCGGCGGCGTCGTGGAGGACGTGGACGGCAACTCGCTGATCGACTTCGGCTCCGGCATCGCCGTCACCAACGTCGGCAACGCGGCCCAGGCCGTGGTGGACCGCGCCTCCGCGCAGCTGGCCGCCTTCACCCACACCTGCTTCATGGTGACCCCGTACGAGGGCTACGTCGCCGTGGCCGAGCAGCTCAACGAGCTGACCCCGGGCGACCACGAGAAGCGCAGCGCGCTCTTCAACTCCGGCGCCGAGGCCGTCGAGAACGCCGTCAAGATCGCCCGCGCCTACACCAAGCGCAGCGCGGTCGTCGTCTTCGACCACGGCTACCACGGCCGGACCAACCTCACCATGGCGCTGACGGCCAAGAACATGCCGTACAAGCACGGCTTCGGCCCGTTCGCGCCGGACGTGCACCGGGTGCCGGTGGCCTACCCCTACCGCTGGCTGACCGGCGCGGAGAACTGCGCCGCCGAGGCCGCCGCCCAGGCCATCGACATGATCAACAAGCAGGTCGGCGCCGACAACGTCGCTGCGATCATCATCGAGCCCATCCAGGGCGAGGGCGGCTTCATCGAGCCCGCCAAGGGCTTCCTGCCCGCGATCGCGGAGTTCGCCAGGGCCAACGGCATCGTCTTCGTGGCCGACGAGATCCAGACCGGCTTCTGCCGCACCGGCCAATGGTTCGCCTGCGAGGACGAGGGCGTCGTCCCCGATCTCATCACCACCGCCAAGGGCATCGCCGGCGGCCTGCCGCTCGCCGCGGTCACCGGCCGCGCCGAGATCATGGACGCCGCGCACGCCGGCGGCCTCGGCGGCACCTACGGCGGCAACCCGGTGGCCTGCGCCGCCGCGCTGGGCTCCATCGAGACCATGAAGGAGCTCGACCTCAACGCCAAGGCCCGCCGCATCGGCGAGGTCATGCTGGACCGGCTGCGCAGCCTGCAGGAGAAGCACGAGATCATCGGCGACGTCCGCGGCCGCGGCGCCATGATCGCCGTCGAGCTGGTCAAGCCGGGAGGCAAGGAGCCCAACCCGGAGGCCACCGCGGCCATCGCCAAGGCCTGCCACGCCGAGGGCCTGGTCGTCCTCACCGCCGGCACCTACGGCAACGTGCTGCGCTTCCTGCCCCCGCTGGTCATGCCCGAGCACCTCCTCCTGGAGGGCCTGGACATCCTCGAGGGCGCCTTCGCCTCGCACTGAGCCGGAGCAGTCCCGCAGCCGCCGCGCCCCACGGTGCGGCGGCTGCGCCCGTCCCGGTGAAGATGCTGTGCCGACCTGGTGTGACGCGGCCGCGCCCCTCCGGGAGTGACGTACTGTTCCTGCTAGATGGAGAACGAGCGACCACCGGTCACGCCTCCTGACGGAGCGGGCCGGCGAACCACCGCCGAGGACAACGCAGCGGACGCCAGCCCGCAGCCGCAGAGCCGATCGACCGGCCGTCCGGCCCACACCCCCCGGGACGTACGGAACGGCGATCACCCGAGCCGCCCCGGAGCTCTCCCCCCCGCTCCGGGGCGGCTCCCTCGCGTGCCCGGGCCCTGGCTCCCCGCCGTGCTCCTGCTCCTCTTCCTGGCCGTCAGCCTGCAGGTCTCCGGGCACGGCCCCCTGCTCGGACTGGACGACGAGGTCCGCGACGCCGTCGCGCGCACGGACCAGGCCCTGCCCTCCGGCACGCTGCGGCCCGCCGCCGACCACGCCGCACAGCTCCTCTCCGACCTGGGTGGTGCGGGCTTCGCCGTACCCGTCCTGCTGGGCTGCGCCGCCGTCGCCGCCTGGCGGTCACGCCGCTCCCGCACCCCGCGCTGGTGGGCGCCGCTCGCGGCCGCCGGCCTGACCGCTCCGCTCATCCCGCTGCTGGTCGTCCCCGCCAAGGCGTACTTCGCGCGGCCGGGGCCGGACGGCACGCCGCTGCTGCCCGGCCAGTGGGGCTGGTACCCGTCGGGCCACACCGCGACCTCGGCCATCGCCTACGGCGCCGGCGCCCTGCTCCTGGCCCGGGTCCTGACGCGGGTGACGGCCCGGACCGCCGTACGCGCCGCGGCGGTCCTGCTCAGCGCCGGGGTCGGCGTGGGCCTGCTCTGGTGCGACTACCACTGGTTCCTCGACGTCCTGGCCAGCTGGTGCCTGGCGGGCGTCGTGCTGTGGTGCCTGGCGCGGCTGCTCCCGGCCGCCCGGTCCGGTCCCTCCTGACCGTTCGCCGGCCGGCTGCCTCCGGGCGGGACGGCGCCCGCCGCCCCTCAGGCCTGTCCCGCAGGCCTGAGGAAGGGTTGCCGGGGCAGGTCCCCCGCAGGATGCTGAAACTCCAGGCGGCCGCCCCGTGCGGGCGAGGCCGTGAACGCGAAACGGCCGGCCCGCGCGATGCCGCAGCAGCAGACAGGCGTAACCGAGTGGATGCTCCGTCCACCTGCGGCAAGCGGCCGGGCAAGGAGGCCGAGCGTCATGGGATTCGTGCAGGTCATCGAGTACGAGACGACGCGCAAGGACGAACTGGACAGCATCTTCGACGAGTGGGTCCGCGCGAGCGAGGGCAAGCGCACAGCCTTCCACGAGCTCCACACGCAGGACCGGGACAGGCCCGGCCACTTCGTGGACATCGTGGAGTTCCCGTCCTACGAGCAGGCCATGCGGAACAGCGACCTGCCGGAGACCCGGACCATCGCCGAGAAGATGCGCGAACTGTGCAGCGGTGAACCGCGGTTCATGAACCTGGAGGTGCTGCGCGACGAGAAGATCTGACGCTGCGGCACCGGCAGCCGGTCGTGTTCCGTTTCCGGGCATGCGAAAGGGGCCCCGCCGCCGTCCCCGGCCACGAGGCCCCTCCCGGACCCACCCCATCCCCCGACACACG
>NZ_JBIAWP010000044.1:0-15084 GCF_042895785.1 Streptomyces sp. NPDC001380
CCCTCCTCGCTGCGCTCGGAGGGAGCGCCGGCGCCTTCGGCGCCGGTCGGACCCGCTCCGCGTGTCCTGGCACCTCGCTTCGCTCGGTGCCGGCCGGCCCGCTTCGCGGCCGTCCTGGCGGGGTGCTCCGCTTCGCTGCGCACCCCGCTGCTGACGTTCCCGCAGCGCTACTGCCTGGAGGTGGTTCTGGCAGGTGGCATCGGCCCTCCGCTTCGCTCCGGGCCATGAGGCTGGCTAGGAGGGCGGGGGTGGTCCGCTTGCGCGCCGGGGCGCCTGGTGTTTGGTGACGGCCTGTCAGGCAGTCTTGTGCGATGCCGCCTCCTCTGGGGGCCCGTCAGGCCGCAGTGCCGGTGTATCATTTTAGAGCGTCACCAGATCCCGCCTCACCGCCCCCTGCTCCTGGGCTTCATTTCCTGCCTTCGGAGTTTCCCGTCCATTCCTCTATCGACTCCTGACAGCGTCTTCCGCGCCGAACGGCTCGCCAGGTTCGCCCGCCTGTCCGGTGTATCAGAAATGCCTGCCCAAGAAACGCGGGAAACGTGCTGCGCGGTCCCGGACCAACGAGGGGAAAAGCTGGTGACCATCACTCTCGACGGCCTCGACGATCCGGCGCCGTCCGGGCGGGTTCGGCTGCGCGGCCACCAGGAGGAGGCGGTGGCCGCGATCGTGCGGGCGCTGAGCCCGGCCCCGGGCATGGGGGTGTTGGCGAGCGGGCTGCGGGCCACCGTCCAGATGGCCACCGGGTCGGGGAAGAGCTTCGTGGGGGCGGTGGCCGCGGCCCGGCTCGCGCCGCAGGGGCCGGTGCTGGTGGTGGTGCCCACCCTCGACCTGCTCGCGCAGATGATCGGGGCGTGGCGGGCGGCCGGCCGCCCGGGCGAGGCGTACGCGGTGTGCTCGCTGGAGCGGGGCGAGGTGCCGGCGGGGGTGTCGGTGAGTACGGCACCGCTGATGCTGGCGTACTGGTTGCGGGCCCGTCGGCGGCCGGTGCCGATCACGCTGTACGCCACCTATGCCAGCGTCGGGGCGGTGGCTGACGCCTACGCGGCGGCCGCGGAGCGCGGGGAGGTCCTGGCGCCGCTGGAGCTGATGGTGTGCGACGAGGCGCACCGCACCTCCGGGTCGCTGGCGAAGCGGTGGGCGGTGGTGCACGACCAGACCGCGATCCCCGCGGTGCGGCGGCTGTACATGACGGCCACCCCCAGGGTGTGGGAGCCGCCCCGCTCGCGAGTGCGGGAGGGGGCCGTGCAGCCGCTGGGCGAGGGGGTGGTGTGCTCCATGGACGATCCGGCCCTCTACGGCCGTACCGTCTACTGCCTGGGCTTGGCGGAGGCGATCGACCGGAGGTTGCTGGCGCCGTTCGAGGTGGTGGTGCTGGAGTTGCGGGCACCGGAGCAGCACGCGGACCTGGCGGCGCGGCAGCCGGTGCCGTGGGGTCCGGGGGTGGGGGAGGACGAGGGCGGTGAGGGGGACGAGGTGCGGCCGGCGCGGGTGGCGGCCATCCAGGCCGGGCTGCTGCGGGCCGCCGCCGAGCGTGGGCTGCGGAAGACGATCACTTTTCACCATCGCACGATCGAGGCCCGGTACTTCTCGGAGACGCTGAACCAGACCGCGGAGCGGCTGTGGCTGGAAGACCCCGGCACATACTATGAGGAAGTGTGGGCGCAGTGGCTCGCCGGAGAGCATGACGCGGGTTTCCGGGCGGCCATCATCCGCGAATTCGCGCAGGCTGGTGAGGGTGACGGGATTCCTTACGCCGTGATGTCGAATTGCCGGGTCCTGGGTGAAGGGGTGGACATCCCGGCGGCGGACAGTGTCCTGCTCCAGGGGCGCGGGTCGATGGTGGATATCGTGCAGGCCATCGGGCGGGCCCTGCGCATGCAGCCCGGGGAGGGGAAGACGGCGTCGTTGATCGTGCCGGTGTTCCTGGCCGACGGCGAGGAGCCCGGTGACCTTCTCGGCTCCCGCAGCTACGAGCCGCTGGTCAGGATCCTGACGGCGATCCGGGCGCATGACGCGAAGGTCGTGGAGACGCTCGCCGTGCCCCAGCGGCCCGGGGGGCGCACCACCGGGCGCAGCGCCGAGTCGGCTGTAGCTCCTGGTCAGGGCGCTCACGGGGAGGTTGGGGGTGTTCCGTCCTTCACCCTGCCGGTGCGGTTCCAGACCCCGCCCGAGCCCGATGTCCTGGCGCTGTTCGTGAACTTGCGGGTGCTGACCGGGGAGAGTCAGTACTGGCGTGAGGGGATCACCGCCGCCCGCGCCTGGCACGCCGAGCACGGGGGTCTGGACGTGCCCTACTCCGGTGTGGTGGGGGACTTTCCGCTGGGCCGGTGGCTGTCGGAGAAGCGGGCGGAGCATGCTGCGGGGACCCTTGCCGGGCACCGCGTGCTCATGCTCGACCAGCTCGGCATGGTGTGGGATGTGAGCGACCAGCGGTGGCAGGCCGGGCTGGACTGGGCGCGGGAGTGGGCCGCCGCCCATCACGGGTCGCTCGCCGCTCCCGCACGCGCCTGGTTGGGCGGGTATGCGGTCGGGGCGTGGCTGGCCGCCGCCCGGGCCGCCGCCACCCGGCCGGTAGGCGCGCCGGGGGCGCTGCCGGAAGGGCGGCGCCGGCAGCTGGAGGCGATCGACCCGTGGTGGTGCCCCGCCTGGCCCATCGCGTGGCAGCGCGCCTGCACCGCCGCGCGGGCCTGGTGGCTTGCCAGCCACGGCCAGGTCGACTGGGCCGCCCTGCCCGCCGACGCGGCCGTCGACGGGGAAGCGATCGGCCGGTGGGTGCCGGCGCAGCGCGCCGCCTGGTCCGACCTGGACCCCGGGCAGCGGGAGCTGCTGGCCGCCCTCGGCATCGAGGAGGACCCGCAGGCGGCGCGGGAGCGGGCACGGCGGGTGGCGAAGGCCGCCGCCCGGCCGGGCCTGAGCCGCGAGCAGCGCTTCGCCCAGGGCTTGGAGGCTGTCCGCGCGTTCCACGCGCGCGAGGGACACCTGCGGGTCCCCCGCGCCCACCAGGAGCCCGTGACGGGCCCGGACGGCGGCGTGACGACGGTGGCGCTGGGGGTGTGGGTCAACAACACCCGCGCCCGCCGCGACAAGCTCAGCCCCGAGCAGACGGCCGCCCTGGACGCCCTCGACATCCGCTGGTAGACGCGGGTCAGGAGTGAGGCGGGAGCGGGCGCCGGCAGGGCGGCCCGCCCCTTGTCCGTCGTCAGGCCCCCGGACCGGAGCCGAGCGGGTGGGGACCCCCGCAGGCGCGGAGAGCGGTGCACACGGCCCGCCCCCGGGCCCGTGTGGGTGGGACCATCCCCGCGGGCGCGGAGATCCGCCGCGTCGTCTGCGCCACGAACGCGATCGAGTCCGTCAACGCGCGGATCCGCAAGGCGGTGCGGGCCTGCGGGCACGTCCCCCACGAGCAGGCGGCGCTCACGTGCGTCCACCTGGCCGTGATGAGCCTGGACCCGACCGGCCAGGGACGCAAACGCTGGACGATGCGCTGGAGGCCTGCCCTGCAGGCCTTCGACATCGCCTTCGACGGCCGGCTCTCCATCGGCCGCCGGTAACTCACCCCACCCGAGTTGCACCGCTGGCTGCAGACCCCCCGTTCGCGGCGCAGTTCATCGATTTCGTCGCCGAGGAGACCGGCGGAGGTCCGCGGATCCAACCGGAGGACTCCGCCGCCTTCGTGGACGCGGTCCTGCACGTGACGGACGGGAATCCGCTGCTGCTCGACGCTCTCCTGCGACTTGGGTCGGGTGCTCCAGGGGTCCTCGGTTCGTGGGCGGGCAGGGACGGGTCGGTAGCCGCGGCGCCGGATGCGGGACTACGTGCGTGGGCTGCTGGGCCAGGTGGGCCGCAAGAACGGCTGGCAACCGGCCGAGCATGCCGGCCATTCGTCGCCGCACGGGTTGCGGCATCTGCTGTCCTGGGCCGGTGGGACGCGGACGGTGTCCGCGATGACCTGCAGGAGTATGTTGCCGAGCAACTCGGCGGGCCGGACGGCGTTTTGATCATCGGCGATACCGGCTTCATCGAGAAGGGCACCATCTCCGCCGGCGTGCAGCGTCAGTACTCCGGAATCGCAGAACGCACGGAGAACTGCCAGATCGGCGTCTTCGCGGCCTATGCCAGTCGCAAGGGCCATGCGGCGCCGCCGTCCGCCGCCGTCTTGCGCTCCAACTGAGCGGCGGGTTCGGCACCGGACAGGTGGGAGAAGGCGATGCGGGCCCCGTCGGCGACGAGGCGTTCGACCACCGACCGGCCGATTGCGCGGGACCCATCGGTGGCGATGGCGCCCATGCCGTGCAGCTTCGGCACGACGTCCGCGCTCCGACGGTGAGTGCTGGTGTTCATGGTTCCTCTCTGAGCAAGGTCGTCATCGACGCGTTCCCCCGGGCGGCGATGTCGGGAAGGTGTGTCCAGGGCCTCGGGCCGCGACGTGCTGCTCGCGTTGCCGACGAGCCGGTCCGGGCCGAGGACCGCGGAGGGACGCGAGCCCGGCGGTTTGTACGCCCTTCTGCGGGCGGCACCTACGACGGTGAACCCGGGCCCCGTGAACGGTCGTTCCAGGTATGGCGCGGGACCTTCGACGCGGGGTGCCGCCCGGCGCATCCCCCTCCCCAGGACGGCGAGGAAGGCCGGAAAGGATCCGAGCAGCCGCCTCGGCCGACGGCAGGCGAAGCCGCAAGGACCGGGTGCGGCGCCGGGAGCGCCGCGGCCAGAGCCGGGCCGTCGAGCATCGGTGGCCCGTCGCGACGATCAGCGGGCGAGGGAGGCCGCGTCACCCATGACGGCCACGGGGTGATCGGCGGGATCAAGCGTGCGCAACAACTCCCGCATGTGGGCCTTCGAGAGGCTGATGCAGGCGTGTGTGGGGCCGCCGTGGTCGACGTGGATCCATATGCCCCCGCCGCGGCTCGCCCCCATCGGCTTCGTGCCGTCCATCGGTGAAGTTCCCGGCTGGCGGTTGTAGTTGAGGGCGATGACGTAGTCGAAGGCTCCGGCCAGCGGCTCTCCTTCGAAGCCGGTGCCGCTGACCGAGAGGGCACCGGAGTGGTGGTAGGGCAGCTTGGCACCCGGATCGGCCAGTCGTCCGCCGGCGTCGGTGAGGCCGAACACCCCTATGGGACTGTGCAGATCGCCCTCGTAGTGTTTGTCCGTCCAGCCCTTGTAGCCGTTGTGGGCGGCCCACACCTCCCCGCGGCGCCAGCCGCCGTCGACACGCTGCCAGAGCACCACCCGCGAGGACGGCGAGTTCTTGCCGGTTCCCGTGACGACGACGACCTGCCGGGTATTGGCCGGGATGCGTGCCAGCGTCTTCGGGCCGAGCCCCGGCAACCGGGCGGGCAGTTGGGGCCGTGACTGAGCCGTCGCCGGCGGAGCGGCGGACGCGGGGGCCGGCTCTCCGGTCGCCGCTCCGTCGGCCCGGGAGGCGCTCGTGCCCTGAGAGTGGGTCCCAGAGGCGTCACTGTCGGCCAGCTGGTGGTACGTGGTGAGCCCCAGCGCGGAGACGACGAGTGCTGCCGTCGCTGAGAGATAGACCATGTTCGGGCGCACGAGTATCGGCTTTCTCGGGAGGTGCGGGGAGGTTCGGGGAGGTATGGGGAGGCACAGGGAGGTACGAAGAGCCCCGGACGGGGGCGTGCGGTGCCGGACGGCCGGTTGCGGCCGCCTGTTGCGGGGCAGGGGAGCAGGCTTTGGCCGCGCCTGCGGAGCCGCGCCCCTGGCGGGGGGCGCGGCCCGGCGGTGTGGTTCTCGTGACTGCCCGACGGTGTGCGGGCGCCCGGATCAGCCGTGGGCGTTCTTCGGCACGATGATCTGGTGTTCGCTCCAGCCCATCCGGCTGGTCGCCTGGTAGGTGACCACGGTGCCCGCCTTGAGGCCCGTCGCCTCGGCCTTGGCCGAGGGGTCGACGAGCAGGAGTTCGTCGCTGAGCATGTCACCGGTGGCGGCGTCGATGACCAGCTGCTGCTGCGTGGTCCCGAGCGCCGTGCGGTAGGTGCCGGGGAACTCCACTCCCACGCCCTCGCGCCCCAGCGGGTCGGTGACGTGACCGACCACCCGGACTCCGGGCAGACCGGCCATCACCCGGTACGCCGCCGCCCGGACGGCGGGCTTCACGGGCATCGTGACGAGGTTGCCCGCCTGGCGCAGCATCCAGGCGCTGCGCCCCCACGCGCGGCCGTCTGCACCGTTGTCCTGGGCGTACAACTCCTCCAGGTGGCGGCGCAGTCCAGCGCTGGTGGAGGGCAGCGCCTGCAGGTCCTTGTAGGAGACGTTGTCCGGGCCGACGGCGTAGATCTTGCCGCCGATGTTCGTCCGCAGGACCGTCGGCCGCCCGGTCCCCATCTTGGAGAGGATCGCATGGGAACCGGTCGGCTCCCAGACCTCGAGCTGCACCCTGCGGGGCGAACCCGCCGCCTGCCACGCCGCCTTGTCCGCCGGCGTCCGCGGCTCGGTCTCGGAGTCCAGCCCGGAGACCATCAGACTCTTCGTCCCAGGGCGCACACCCACCGACCAGTTCTCGGTCGACGAAGTGCGCACGGCGAAGAGCCGTCCGTTCGCCTCGGCGACGTCCACGTACTGCGCATGCGTGGTGGTCTGCCAGTACGTCCCCTCCGCGGGCGAGGCTTCGGCCTTCATGGCCGCGCTGAGCAGTTCGACACGGCCGTCGACCCGCATGTCCGTGGCCCCGCCCGGCGCCTGGGCCTCGGCGGAGGTCCGGGGCCGCGCCGCGGACCCGTCGACCGGTGCCTGCCGGTCGAAGGTGCCCACGGACACCACCACGGACGCCGCCACCGCCGCGAGGGCGACCGTTCTCACCGGGCGGAAACGCGGGGATCGGCGCGCCACACGTCCGTCCACGGGCCCGGCGACGATGCGTACGAGGTCCCGCCGTTGCCGGGCAGCGTTGGTCAGCCGTGCCGGGTCCAGCTCATCGGGCCGTGCGTCCGCGAGCACTTGCATGATGTCGGGTCGCTTCGATCGGTGCTGTGCGTTCTTCATGCGGCTGCTCCTTCGCAATGCGGTCGGGGGGTGCCGACGGCGTGTGCCGACGCTGCCTCGGACGGCCCGGACGCGTGCGCCGCCTCCAGGGCCTTCTCCAGGCGCCGGCGCGCACGGTAAAGGCGCACGGCCAGTGCTGCGCTGGTGCATGTGAGGACCTGGGCGGCTTCCTTCGTGCTCAGGCCGTGCCAGGCGATCAGGGTCAGCAACTCCCGGTCGCTCTCGGGCAGGCTCGCCAGGGCCTGCAGCGCGATGTGCCGATCGGCGACCACCGTCGCCACGTCACCGGCCTGGTCCTCGGCGCTGCCGGCGATGCGCCGTGCTTCCTCAGCAGCGAGGAGGTACCGCAGAGTGTCACGGCGGCGCATCTCCCGCACCAGGTTGCGGGTCACCCCCAGCAGCCACGGCAGGGTCGGGAGGGGGACGTCGCCATGGATCCGCCGCCAGGCGATGGTGAACGTCTCGCTGGTGATGTCCTCGCCCACCTGGCGTCCCACCAGGCTCGTGGCATAGGCGAAGACACGCGGGTAGCACTCCTCGTAGACCTCGTGGAAGCGCTCGGCAGATGTCACGAGCACCCCCTCATCTCGGCTTTCATACCTGGAAATGCGAGCAGCGGCCCTCTTCTTACAGGCAGGGCACGAAAGTCTCGTGTGATCAACGTCGCATTCCGGCGGGTGTCACACGTACGCACACGTCCGGATAGACCCCAGGGCTTCGGCGTAGTCGGACAGCGTCCGGTTCGTGGGGATCCGGCCGCTGTACAGGGCCCGGGAACGCGACTGGCACGGACTTCCAAGAGCATGGAGTTCCCGACGCCCCGTGATCCGAGGGGAAGACCGTGCCTGCCGACGCAGGACGCGATCTTTCTCAGGTTGTGGGCTTGATCAGGTCAAGTGCGTGGTCGGGGTGTGACCGGTAGTGGTCGACGGCGGCGGCGAGGTTGCGCCAGCCGGCGAGGACAAGCTGGGGGCGAGGAGGGGCGGGGTCGATGAGGGCGGGGCCGCAGGTGGCGTGGGCCCAGTCGACGAGGACGACACCGCGGTGGTGGCCGCGGACCATGGTGTCGGCGCGCAGGTCGCCGTGGACGGTGCGGTCGCCGCGGGCGCCGGGTTCGTCGAGGACGACGCGGTGCAGCCGGGCCCGGACCCGGGCCCGGCTGCACCGGGCGAAGCGCCGATGCACCGTCTGCCAGGCCGGCCCGAAGACCGGTGGCAGCTGCCGCCAGGTGCAGCCCGTAGTCGCCACGTAGACGATCGCGGCCAGCACTTCGCGGTCCCCGGCCCGCCGTCGGCCCGCGCGCCGGGGATCAGCCTGCGGCACTACGGCGCCCCGGAGGCCGGCGCGGTCAGGCAGCCGTCCTTCGCCCTGCTGGCCGACCTGGTGCGCCTGCTGCGGCTGGACGACGCCGAGCGCCTGGCCCTCCTCGACGCCCTGCTGGCCGCCCAGGCACCGGGCGGGCGGTGGGAGCTGCCCCACGCCTGCTGACCGCCCGGCACCGTCCTGGGGTGTTGGAGGCGGCTCGTGGCGGGGGCGGGTCGGGCTAGGGCGAGGACGGTGGCGTGCGTCCGGTGCGGCGGGCGGCCGTCCAGGCCTGCTCGAAAGCGGCGGCGGTCATCGGGCGGGCGGTGAAGTCCTCCAGGGCGTCGATGGTTTCCAGCGGTGGGAAGGGCACCTCGCCCAGGCCGGTGGCGGCGGTCTCGTGGGAGGCGTCGGCCCGCGCCAGGCGGCCGCCATGGAAGACCTCCACCTTGCGCCCCTCCCGGTCCTCCTCGTCGAGTTCGCTGAGGATCTCCACCGGCTCGTCCGCGAAGTCGTGGGTCCAGGTGACCCTCACGTGCCGCACGGCACGCTCCTCCTGCGCCGGCCGGGCCTGCTCGCGGGGACGTACGGGTCGGCCGTCGCGGCGCAGCACGGTGGGCAGCAGGCGGTGCAGGGCGTCGGCGGCCCGCTGCAGCAGAGGGGCGCCGAACAGGCACAGGGAGGGTTCCCAGGGGTGGCCGAAGGTGCCGTGGCCGAGGTCCTCGGCGAGGAAGAAGTAGTAGTCGTGGTCGGGGTAGGGGCTCAGGGGCCAGCCCGGCCGGGCGCGGCCGTCCAGGACGCGGGGCAGGAAGACGTCGTCGGTGGAGGGCAGGTCCGGGCGTAGCGTCCAGCAGGTGTGCTGCCAGTTGAGGAGCAGGAGGCGGGCGCCGGGCGGGGTGCAGGCCGTCAGGGCGTCCTGGACGGTGTCGATGAGCCGGTCGCGGCGGTGCCCGCGCGGGTCGTCCTCGCGCAGCTCCCGCAGGCTCCAGGTGACCGAGGGGGCGGGTTCGCGGACGCCGGGGAAGTCGGTCAGGCTCGGGCGGAAGCCCAGCGACGCCTCCACCCGGTCCCACGCCTGGTCGTACTCCGCACGGTTCAGGCGGCGCAGGGCGGCATCGGTCACCCCCCGACCCTAGACCCACGCACCGCACCGTGGCGGCGCCGGACGGCCGGGGACCGGCACGCGGACACGACGCGGCCCGGCCCGGGGCGGATGGTCCACCGGTCCCGCGCCCGGGACCTCCCCCTGCCCCGGGCGCGGCCCGGTGCGGCTCGGAGGGGCGGGGAGGGGGTCGGGCGGCCTGGTGTCACAGGGTGCCGGGATCGCCGGTGCGGGTGAAGCGCAGGACGGTGTGGCGTACCAGGTCGAGGAAGGCGGGGAAGGTGTCGGCGACCTGGTCGAGGTCTGCGGTGTCGGTGGAGGCGGTGCGGGTGCGGTGGACCGGGCCTTGGTGGTCGGCGATGTACTGCTGTCCGCCGCCGTCGGAGGCGATGACCAGGCCGGGGCGGTCGCCGGCGGGTGAGAGGTGGACGGGGCCGTCTTCGGAGAGCCGGTGCAGGACGTCGCCCGCGTGGTGGAGGAAGAAGCCGTTTGCGATGTCGGGGAGGCAGACCTCGCCGACCGTGTCGTAGAAGAGGGCCAGGTCCTCAAAGCCCAGGAGGCCGCCGGAGAACTGCTGCGCCGTCCGCCGCCCCGTCTCGTCCGGCGGGCGCACCTCGTTGACGCCCGGCGGGTAGCCGTGCGTGCGCTCGAAGCCTGTCGGCAGGGTCTGCACTGCGCCGGTGAGGTCCGCACGCCACCGCGCCAGCCACGCGGCCGAGAAGGAGGACCGGTCCACAGCCCAGGATCCTGCCACCCCCGGCCGGACGTGCCCACACCCCCGGAGGCTGCTCCTTCGACCGTCCCGCCCCCGCCCCCGCCCCCGCCCCCGCTCCGGGCCGCAGGGCCGCAGGGCCGCAGGGCCGCAGGGCCGCAGGGCCGCAGGGCCGCAGGGCCGCAGGGCCGCAGCGGAGCGAACCGGGAGCGGCTACCGGCCCAGCCCCGGGACCTCCCCCCGGCCCCGGGCGCGGCCCGGCCGGGCGCGACCAGGTGGCGGGGCGGGTGTGCCGGTCGGTGGTCTCACGGTCGGCGGTGGTGCGGGCGGTGTGCTGCAGGCGGGCGCGGTCGGTGGCGGCGCGGGCGCGGATGCGCTCCAGCCGGCCGGTGATCTGCGCCTGCCGGTAGAGGTCCAGCGCGTGGGTAAGGACGGGTCCGCGGCACACGAGGAGACGGCCTGGGAGGGATCGGTGGGGGCCTGAGGCCCCGGTAGGGCGAGCGAGGCGTACGGCCGCCCACCTGGTCGCGTACGGAGGCGACCAGCCAGGCCGCCCGGTGCCGGACGGCGGTCCCGGACTGGGCAGCGCCGGGGGGCGGGCGCTGCTGCCCGGGCCGGCGGCCGCCCTGGCCGGCCCGGTCTTCCCGGGCGCGGGGCCGGGTGCGCGGGGCCGGCGGCCGCCGGCCCCGGGCGCGGCGAGCCGTCCTGATCCTGAGGTGGTGGTGCGGCCCGCACTCCGCGGGGCGGCCGCAGGCCCGGTATGCGGGCGCGAGCTGCGGTGTGGCGCCGTTGCGACATGTCGCAGCTGTGCCACCGGAGGCCGGTGACATGCCCGGCGCGGCAGCGGATTCTGTCGGACGGCACGTGAATACCCGTTGTACGAGAGGTGCTTGGACGATGGCATGGATCCGCCTGACGGCGGCGATATCGACAGGGCTGCTGCTGGCCGCGGGAGGCGTGCCGTCCGCGTTCGCCTCCGCGTCCCCGGCCGGTGCGGCGGCACCTGCGGGCGGTGGCGGGAAGCCGGCCGCGAGCGTGCGGCTGGTGACCGGTGACCGGGTGACGGTGACGTCCGGGCCCGACGGGCGGCGTACCGCGTCGGTGGAGCCGGGGCCGGGGCGGCGGGGGATCGTCTTCCGCACCTTCGAGCAGGACGGCGGCTCCCTGACCGTGCTGCCGTCGGACGCTGCGGACCTGGTCGCCGCCGGGGCGCTGGACCGGCGCCTGTTCGACGTCACCGGTCTGATCGCGCAGGGGTACGACGAGGCCGGCGCCTCCGCGCTGCCGCTCATCGTGTCGGCCGCGCCGGTCCGCGACGTGGCCAGGACGACCGCGCAGAGCAGGAAGGCCGCGGCGGCGGTCGCGGAGCGGGTCGCCGCGTTCAACGAGCCCTCGGCTCCCGAGCGGCGTCTGGACAGCATCGGGGCGCGCTCGCTGCGCGTCGCCGACGACGACCTCGGCGCCTTCTGGAAGACGCTGCGGCCGGGCGTTGCCCAAGGCGCCGCCCGCGTCGCGGCGACCCCGCGCATCTGGCTGGACGGCCGGGTGGCGCCGGTACTGGACCGCAGCACGGCGCAGATCGGCGCGCCGACGGCGTGGAAGGCCGGCTACGAGGGCCAGGGCGTGAAGGTGGCCGTCCTGGACACCGGTGTGGACACCGGCCACCCGGACCTGGTCGGCCGGATCGCCGAGTCCAAGGATTTCTCCGGCAGTACCGGCATCGAAGACCACTTCGGTCACGGCACGCATGTCGCCTCGATCGTGGGTGGCAGCGGTGCGGCGTCCTCCGGTACGCGGCGTGGCGTCGCCCCCCAGTCCGAGCTGTTGATCGGCAAGGTGCTGGGCGACGACGGCTACGGCTCGGAGTCGCAGGTCATCGACGGTATGGAGTGGGCGGCCGCCGAGCACGCCGAGGTCGTCAACATGAGCCTCGGCTCGGACGCCTCGACGGACGGCACCGATCCGATGAGCCAGGCCGTCAACACGCTCTCCGTGTCGGGTCAGACCCTTTTCGTCGTCGCCGCCGGCAACAACGGTGAGCAGGGCGACTCCACGATCGGCTCCCCTGGTGCGGCCGACGCCGCGCTGACCGTCGGCGCCGTCGACCGCGACGACTCCCTCGCCGGCTTCTCCAGCCGCGGCCCCCGCCTCGGCGACAAGGCCGTCAAGCCCGACGTGACCGCGCCCGGTGTCGACATCGTCGCCGCGCGCGCCTCCGGCACGGCGATGGGCGACCCGGTCGATGCCGACTACACCGCCGCCTCGGGCACATCGATGGCGACCCCGCACGTGGCGGGCGCCGCCGCGCTCCTGGCCCAGCAGCACCCGGACTGGAACGGGCGACAGCTCAAGGACGCCCTCATCAGCACCGCGCGCACGGTGCCCGGCACCAAGGTGAACGGCCAGGGCGGCGGCCGCATCGACATCCCCGCGGCCATGGGCCCCCTCACGGCCACCGGCACCGTCACCCTGCCCGCCCTGCACACCGGCGGCACCGGCGGCACCGGCGGACAGGCACAGGCTGCGACCCTGCACTACACCAACACCGGGGACCACGCACTCGACCTGAAACTCTCCGTCACCCTGGCCGATGCCGACGGCGACGCCCTGGCGGCCGACGCGGTCACACCCGCCACCGACACCGTGCACCTGGCCCCCGGCGCCGTCGCCGACGTACCGCTGCGCACGGACCCCGCCCACGCGGCCCGCGGCTACTACTACGGCTACGCCACCGCGACCGGCGCCGACGGCGCCGTGCTCGCCCACACCACCCTCTTCCTCGCCGTGCACGCGCCCGAGCACCGGATCACCGTGGTGGCCCGCGACCGCGACGGCAAGGTGATCCCCTACGCCACGCCGACGATCTGGGGCGCCGACGGCTTCGCGCCCTACACCAGCATCGAACCGGCCGTCGCCGTCGTCGAGGAGGGCACCTACCAGCTCAGCTTCAGCACACTGGACGACGCCGCCGACGGCCAGGAACTGCGCGAGGTGGTCGATCCGCAGGTCGAGGTCACCAAGGACATGACGGTGACGCTGGACGCCTCCAAGGTCACCGAGGTGAAGATCCGCACCCCCCGCCCCGCCGAGCAGCGCGGCATCCTCAGCTACCAGACCTACCGCCGCATCTCGGGCAAGGGGCTGATCCAGGGCGTGATGTACTTCGACATCGGCAAGCGGCTCTACGTCAGCCCGACCGCCCAGGTCACCGACGGCACCTTCGAGTACGCCTCCCGCTGGCAGCTGACGGCCCCTCAGATCAGGGCGGAGGTCTCCGGCAGCTCCCGGTTCACCCCGTACTACCTGGCCGCCTCCCCGGCGTTCGACGACAAGGGCGTACGGCTGACCGCGGTGGACGCAGGCGCCGGCACCGCCGCCGACCTCGAGGCCGCCAAGGTGCGCGGCAAACTCGCCGTCATCCGCTACGACTTCGCGGACGACACCGCCCTCGCACAGGCCGCCGCCCACGCCGGCGCCAAGGCGCTGATGCTCGTCATGCCCGAGGGCTTCTACCCGTGGACGCAGTGGGCCCCGGACGGGGACCGGCTGGCCCTGCCGGTCATGCGCGCCGGCGCGGTGGAGGGCACCGCCCTGCTCAAGCAAGCCGCACAGCGCACCACGCGGGTGCACTTCACCGGCACGGTGCGCAGCCCCTACCTCTACGACGTGCTGCAGGTGTCCAAGGGACGCATACCCCAGCACCTGGTGCACACCGTTTCCGACCGCGAGAGCGCCGTCGTCACCAGCACCTACACCCGCACCGGTGCGTCGGCCTGGGGCAGCGAGCAGCGTTTCGGGTGGCGGCCGTACCAGGCCACCGCGTGGAACCAGTACACCCGCGACGTGCCCGTCGGCTTCAAGCGCGTGGAGTACGTGAGCGCCGGGGACACGCTGTGGAGCCACACCGTGCACCACGACACCGTCACCAGCCGCGACTTCGCCCTGCAGGCCGGCATGCGGGACGCCGCGCACACCTACCGGCCCGGACAGCGGGCCGCCGAGCGCTGGTTCGCGGCGGCGGTGCGCCCCGCCCTCCCGCAGGGAGTGGCCGGCTGGCCGTCCTCGGCGCGCCGCGGCGACACCCTCTCCTTCCACGTCCCGGACTTCACCGACGGCGCCGGCCACTGGTCGTTCGCCGAGGGCTCCGCCTTCGGCGGTATCGGCTTCAGGGAGCCCGACGCGGGGGACACGGCCGTGGCCGAGCTCTACCGCGACGGCGAGAAGGTGGCGCGGTCCACCGCCGGCGCCTGGGGCGACTTCGAGGTGGCGGCGGGCATGGCCGACTACCGGCTGGACCTGCAGACCGCTCGCACCTCGGAGAACTGGCGCTTCGCCACGAACACCACGACGTCCTGGACGTTCCGTTCGGACACCGCGGCCGACGTGACCCTGCTCCCGCTGCTCACCGTCGACTACGCCGTGCCGGTGGACGCGAACAACGCGGTCGGCCCGCAGCGGGCGCACACCCTCGGGCTCGACGTCCGGCTGCCCGACGGCCTGCCCGCCCCGCGCGGGGTGAGGCTCACGCTCGAGGCCTCCTACGACGACGGGCGGACCTGGAGGACGGCCGCCACCGCCGGGCAGGGCAGCGGCGGCCACTTCACCGCCACCGTGGAGCGGCCCTCCCGCGCCCACGGCGATGCCTTCGTGACGCTGCGGGTGACCGCGACCGACGCCGCCGGCGACAGCGTCCGGCAGACGGTCGACCGCGCCTACCTGCACCGCGGCAGCGACTCGAGGCGGTGACGGCGGGCAGGCCGCACTGCTGAGACCGGCGGGCGTCGGGGCGAAAGAGCCCCGGCGCCCGCCGGCGCTCGTGCACACACCCATGCCTGATACAAAAGTCAACGACCTGGTCCGCACGTCGCGGACCGGACGGAGGCGAGAGGAGTCCCGGGGATGCTCCAGGCGGTAGGCCTGACGGCGATCGAGGAGAGCGTCTACCGCCTCCTCGTCGCCACCGCCACCGCCTCGG
>NZ_JBIAWP010000045.1:0-14804 GCF_042895785.1 Streptomyces sp. NPDC001380
GCGGGGGCTGGGGGGGGTATATGCGCGGTTGGGGCCTTCTTGGGGGGGGGGGGCCGGGCCCGCGGGCCCGGGCCCCCGGGGGGGCGGGCCCCCCCCCCCCCCGGGGGGGGGGGGGGTCGCCGGTACGGCTTCCGGAGTCGCGGGGCGCGGGGGCCGGTCCGGCGACCCGCATCATCCTGAGGGCTCCGTTGGCCGCCCCTCCTGCAGAGCTCGATCGGCCTCCCGCGCCCGGGGGGCCACCGTGCTCACCGCCACCCGTGCGGGCGGCCGCCGCTGCACGCCACGCCCCCCAGCGGGGGAGGACTCACACGCAGCGGCCGTTCTCTCGGGCTTCGTCACTTGAGGCCTCGAAGGGCGGGGAACGGCCGCGGCCGCTGTCCTGGCAAGAACCGCAGGCCGGCGGTTCGAGTGAACCGGCGAGGTTGGACGCCAGGCTCAGAGCAGTTGATCGATGGTGAAGGGAAGCGAGCGCAGCCGCCGGCCCGTAGCGTGGTGGATCGCGTTGCCGATGGCTGCTGCCATGCCGACCAGGCCGACCTCGCCGACGCCCTTGGTGCCGACCTCGGTGGCGCGGTCGGGTCCACCGCAGAAGATGACCTCCATAGCCGGAATGTCGGCGTTGACGGGCATCAGATAGTCCCCGAAGGTGGCGTTGGCGATCCTTCCGGTGACCGCGTCGGTCTCCGTCGCCTCGAACATGGCTTGGCTGATGCCCCCCACGGTCCCGCCGATGATCTGGCTGGAGGCTGTCTTCTCGTTCAGGATGCGCCCACCGTCGATCGCGCTGACCACACGTGCCACTCGCAGCAGACCCAGCTGGGGGTCGAGGCGGATCTCGACGAACTTCGCCCCGAAGGCGCCGGCCGTGGCCATGCCGATCCGCTGGGAGTCGGGGGGCGTGCTGCGGCCGTCCGCGCTGAGCTCTTCCAGTCCGTGGCGGCTGAGGATGTCGGTGTACGCCTCTCCCTGGTCCGGAGCGCCGACCCGGTACAGCCGCCCGCCACCGACGGTGACCTGGTCGGGTGCTGCGCCGCGCAGGGGGGAGGCCTCGTCGTCGCGGACGAGACCGAGGAACTCCTTGATGAGGTTGCCGCAGGCGATGTCGACCGCGTTGGCCAGTGCTCCGGTCAGACCGGAGCCACCGGCCTGAGGGGAGTAGGGCATGTCGGAGTCGCCCAGGCCGAATCGGACCCTGGCGAGTTCCAGACCCAGAAGCTCGGCGGACAGCTGGGTCATGACGGTGTAGGTCCCCGTGCCGATGTCGGTGGCGCCGCTGCGCACGTAGGCAGAGCCGTCATGGCGCAGGGACGCCCGTGCCTGGCAGGGCACCTGGTAGAACGGATACGAAACGCCGGCCATGCCATACCCGATCAGCCACCTGCCGTCGCGCATGGAACCGATTGCCGGGTTACGGCGCGACCAGCCGAACCGCTCCGCGCCGAGGGCGTAGCACTCGCGGAGGGCCTTGCTCGACCAGGGCAGTCCGAGTACCGGATGCTCTTCGGCGTAGTTCCGGATGCGGAACTCCAGTGGGTCCATGCCGATGGCGTGAGCCGCCTCGTCGATGGCGCATTCCAGGGCGAAGTTGCCCTGGCCTTCGGCGGGGGCGCGCATGGAGCCCGGGCAGGGGATGTTGAGCCGGGCCTGGCGGTCGCGTGTCAGAACGTTGGGGCACGCGTACGAGACCGCTGAGCCCGAGGCGACCGGTTCGTAGTCGTCGTCCTCCATCGCCACCGAGGAGACGGCGTGGTGCTCGAGGGCCACGAGGCCCCCGGACGAGGTTGCGCCGATTTTGATCCGCTGGATGCTGTCGGGGCGATGCCCCACGGAGGTGAACATCTGCGGGCGCGTCAGCACCAGTTTCACCGGACGCCTGACCTCGCGAGCGGCCATCGCCGTGAGGATGGTGTGGGGCCAGACCCGCAGCCCCGCCCCGAAGCCGCCGCCGACGAACGGTGCGAGTACCCGGATACCGCTCTCGGGGATCCGAAAGATCTTCGCGAGCGACGTCCGCACGTTGTGCGGCCACTGGGTGGAGTCGTGCAGGGTGACCGAGTCGCCGTGCCACGAGGCGATCGTGGCGAAGAGGCCGAGCGGGTTGTTGGTGTTGTCCGGTGTGGTGTAGCGCTCGTCGACCACGACGTCGGCCTGGGCGAATCCAGCAGCGACGTCTCCGCGCTCGCTGTCCAGACCCCAGGGGTTCTCCACGATCTCAGCACGAGGGTCTTCGACGTTGAGAAGCGCCTCGGTGGACTCGTACTCCGCACGGACGAGCGAGGCGGCGTGCCGTGCCCGCTCCGGACTGTCGGCCACGACGATTGCGATGTGCTGTCCGTAGTGCAGGATCCGGTCGTCCTGCATGGGCGCCGGCGGTGACGGCCCGAGGAGCGTCATGGGACCGCGTTCCAGCTGCGGGGCGTTCAGATGAGTGATCACAGCGAGGACGCCGGGCGCCCGCCGGGCTTCGGACACGTCGATGCTGCGGATCCGCCCCGCGGCGACGGTGCTGCCCACCAGGGCAGCGTGCACCATGCCCGGGTAGGAATAGTCGTTGGGGTAGTGGGCGTCCCCGGTGACCTTCAGCGGAGCATCGACGCGATCGACCCCCGCGCCGATGACTGCCTGGGCCGGGGTCTCCAAAGTGGTCATGACTGGACTCCTGCCACGCTCTCCAGGGTGCGCATCAGGGTGCGCTTGGCGAGCTCCACCTTGAACGCGGTGCCGGGCAGCGTCCGGGCACCCTCCAAAGCCGCCTCCGCGGCCGACCGGAAGCTCTCAGCACTCGCCGGTGCCCCGCGCAGCGCCGCTTCGGCGTCCCAGGCCCGCCACGGAACCGTACCCACGCCGCCCAGTCCGATCCGGGCCTCGGTGATGGTGCGGCCTTCCATCTGCAGGGCCACACCGGCCGAGGTGAGGGCGAACTCGTAGGACACGCGGTCCCGCACCTTGAGGTAGTGCGACCGGGTTCCTTCGGGGAGCAGGGGAATCTCCACCTCAGTGATCAGCTCCCCGTGGTCGAGCACGTTCTCGATGTGCGGTGTCGCCCCGGGCTGCCGGTAGAACTGCGTCAGCGGGACCGTCCGGGATCCGCCAAGTCCCTGAACGTGCACGACCACGTCCAGCGCGACGAAGGGGACGGCGACGTCCGACGCGTGCAGAGCGATGCACTCACTGCTCGTTCCCAGGATCGCGTGCATGCGCTGGAACCCCGTGATGGCGGCGCAGCCGGATCCGGGACTGCGCTTGTTGCACGCCGGGACGGTCGGGTCCCTGAAGTAGCGGCACCTCGCCCGCTGCAGCAGGTTGCCGCCGATCGTCGCCATGTTGCGCAACTGCGTGGACGCTCCGAGCAGGAGCGCGTCGCGTACGAAGGGGAGCCGCTCGCGCACAACGGGATCGATGGCGAGTTCCTCCATGGTGGTCAGCGCGCCCACATGCACGGATGATTCGTCGTGCATGATCCCCCTGAGCGGCAGCCGCGTGATGTCGACCAGTCGCCCTGGCTCCAGGATCCCGTCCTTCATGAGATCCAGCTGGGTCGTTCCGCCGGCCAGGAAGGACGTCTGCGGGTCTGCCGACACGACAGCCACCGCTTGGCGGGCCTCTGCGGGCCGAACATATTCAAAGGGACGCATCCCGGACCTCCGACACAACCTCGCGGATCGCTGCACGAATATTCGGGTAGGCACCGCAGCGGCAGATGTTGCCGCTCATGAACTCACGGATGTCCTCTTCCGTCTCCGCCCGGCCTTCGGCCTGCAGGGACACCGCAGACATGATCTGCCCGGGCGTGCAGTAGCCGCACTGGAAAGCGTCGTGGCGCGCAAACGCCTGCTGCATCGGGTGAGGCACGCCGTTCTGAGCCAGACCCTCGATCGTCGTGACCTCGCGGCCGTCGTACTGAGCAGCCAGGGCGAGACAGGACACGATGCGCTTCCCGTCGACGAGGACGGTGCAGGCGCCGCAGGCGCCCTGGTCGCAGCCCTTCTTGGCTCCGGTGAGCCCCAAGTGGTCACGCAGGGCGTCGAGGAGGGTGACGCGCGCGTCGAGTCGCATGCGATGCGGCTCACCGTTGACGTCGAGCGTGATTTCTACGTCCGGAATACCTGGTGCGGCTTCACGGGGGTGTGCCGGGGTGTCGACATGCTTCATGGCGACTCGATTCGGTTCATCTTGCCCAGGGTGATGGGCATCGAAGCATCCGGGCCAACCGGAGCGGTGCGTTGCCAATGCTAGAAGAGGTGATGCAGGTCTGCCATTCGTGGCGCCGGCTCCCGGGGGCCGTACTCGATCGGGGCCCGTCAGCGGCGAGCCGGCGGTGAGCGGCTCGACGGGGTGCCCGTCGCCCTCCGTCGCTCGGGGGCGGGTCGGCGCACGGCGCTGCAAGGACGCCGAGATCCACCAGCCCTGACCCGCGGGTCCCTCCCGGTCGCCGGGTGCGCGGCCGGCCGGCGGTGACGGCCGGGGGTGCGGCGGGCCGCTCCCGGGCCGGGACGGACGCGTGCGGCCTGGGTGCCTGGCACCGGCTTTCCCAGGGACCGATGCACAGGAAAAGGCCTCCCTGTATGCCGGGGCTCCCCGCCACGACCATGGATTCCGCAAGGCGCCCTCATGCACGGAAGGACGCCCCCGCCGCAGGGCGGATCGCGACTCTCACGGAGACAACATGCGTGACTACACCAAGCTGTACATCGACGGTGCCTGGCGCGAGCCGCTCGACGGCACGGCTGCCGAGCTGACCGACCCGGCCACCGGCGAGGTGTCCGGCCGGGTGGCGCTCGGCGGCGTGGCCGACGTCGACCTGGCGGTCGCCGCGGCCAACCGGGCGTTCCCCTCTTTCTCCCGCACCACCCGCCAGGAGCGCATCGACCTGCTGGAGCGGATCGCCGACGAGTACGAGCGCCGCGCCGAGGACATGGCTCAGGCGGTCACCGCCGAGCTGGGCTGCCCGCTGCCGCTGTCCCGTGCCATGCACGTCGCGGCCGGGTTGATCCAGTTCCGGGCCGCTGCCCAGGTGCTCAAGACGTTCCCGTTCACCGAGGACCGCGGCGCCACCCACATCCGCAAGGAGGCCATCGGCGTGGCTGCTCTGATCACGCCGTGGAACTTCCCCGCTCTTCAGCCGGCCGGCAAGACCGCCTCGGCGCTGGCGGCCGGCTGTACCGTCGTCCTCAAGCCGGCTCAGCTGGCCTCCTACTCCGCCGTCGTCCTGGCCGAGATCCTGGAGGCCGCCGGCGTTCCTGCGGGTGTGTTCAATCTCGTCACCGGCCGCGGCTCGGTGATCGGAAACGCGCTTGCCTCGCACCCCGACGTGGCCGTCGTGTCCTTCACCGGCTCGGGTGAGGCGGCGCTCCAGGTGAACGCCGCCGCGGCCGAGAGCGCCAAGCGTGTGGCCACCGAGCTCGGCGGCAAGTCACCGCAGGTGATCATGCCGGACGCGGATCTGGACATTGCGGTCGACACGGTGCTCACCTGGCTGATGGCCAACACCGGCCAGATCTGCAGCGCGCCGAGCCGGACCCTGGTGCCCCGCGAGCGGCTGGAGGAGTTCCTGTCGGTGCTGCTCCCGCGCGTGGAGGAGCTCCGGATCGGCGACCCGCGCGCGGAGGGCACCGACATGGGGCCGCTGATCTCCCGCGAGCAGTGGCTGACCGTCCAGCGCTATGTCCAGACCGGCCTGGACGAGGGGGCCCGGCTGCTCACCGGAGGCCTGGGCAAGCCGGACGGCCTGGAGGACGGGCACTTCGTCAAGCCCACGGTGTTCTCCGGGGTGACGAACGACATGACCATCGCCCAGGAAGAGATCTTCGGCCCGGTGATGTCGATCATCACCTACGACACGGTGGACGAGGCCGTCCGGATCGCCAACGACACCCGGTACGGCCTTGCCGCTTATGTCACCGGCAATGATCTCTCGGACGCTGCGGACGTCGCGTCCCGGATCGAAGCGGGCTACGTGATCATCAACAACGCCGCGTTCGACTGGACCGCGCCCTGGGGCGGCTACAAGCAGTCGGGCAACGGCCGCGAATGGGGCCCCGACGGCATGCAGGAGTACCTGGAGACCAAGGTCGTCCTCGGCCGCTGACGGCCGGGGCTGGATTCCCATCGGAGACGGCAGAACATGAACGTCGGCAAGCCGGCCCCCTTCGCGACCCGGGGGAGCCGACACCCCGCCCGGCACCGCCGGGCGCGCCGCCCCTGGCACTTTCGGGCCGTGGTCGGCATCGTCTTCGTGGTCATGGCCGCCAGCAGCGCCCCGTCTCCCCTGTACGGGCTCTACCAGCAGCAATGGCACTTCGGGACGACCACGTCGACGATCGTCTACGCCTGCTACGCGCTCGGCGCGATCCTGACCCTGCTGCTGGCCGGGGACCTGGCCGGGCATCTGGGTACCCAGCGGACGATCGCGGCGGCGCTGGTCACCATTGTCGTCAGCTTCCTCGTGTTCCTCCTGGCCACGGGAGCATGGATGCTGTGCCTGGCCCGTCTGGTCCAGGGCGTCGCAGTCGGGATGCTCACCAGCAGTGCGGGCTCGGCGCTGGCCGACCTGCACGGCGACCGCAGCCACCAGGCCGCGGCGGCGGCCAACAGCGCGGCGACCTCCACCGGCATCGCGCTCGGCGCGGTGTTCTCGGGGCTCGCCGTGCAGTTCGCTCCCGCGCCGCTGATCACCCCGTTCGCCGTACTGGCCGTCCTGTCCCTCTGCGGACTCGCACTGGTGCGGGCCATTCCCCCCTGGCAGGTCGCTCCGGAACGGCTGCAGCCCTGGCGCCCCCGGGTGCTGCGGATGGGTGCGGAGCCACGTGGCGTTCTGCTCCGGGTGGCTCCCGTCGTCACGGCCGGCTGGGCGGTCGTCGGCCTGTACCTGGCACTGGGGGTCGACCTGGTCGCCGGTCTGCTGCACACCCGTGACAGGGCGCTGTCGGCGCTCGTCATCCTGGTGGTGCAGGGCTGCGGCGGCATTGCCCCGATGCTGCTGCGCGGGCTGGGCGGCCGGGCGGCGTCGGTGACCGGCTGTGCGCTGCTCGTGGCCGGGGTCGGCGTGTCCGTGGCCGGCTTCGACATGGCCTGCACCCTGCTGTTCTTCTCGGGTGCGGCGATCACCGGTGCAGGCTTCGGCCTGTCCTTCATGGGCTCCACGAGCACCGTGGCGGCAGCGGTGATCGCCGGCGGGCACTCCCAGCTCCTGCCGGGGTTCTTCGCCCTGGCCTACCTGGCGGTGAGCGTGCCGGTGGTGGCCGTGGGTGCCGCTGCGTCCCGGTTCGGCGTCGCTCCCGCGTTCACGGGCTTCGGACTGCTGGTGGCTGTGCTCGCCGTGGTGGCAGCGGCCATCGCTGCCGCCGGGGGCGGCCGGCACCACAGCCCGAGACGGCCGCTGCGGGCCGCAGAGCGCGGGGAATCCGGTTCTAGCGCGGTGAGGCGGAGACCAGGCCATGTCTGAGCATTGCTCTTTGGCGCCCTCGGGCTAGGCGGCTCGCCGCGTTGCCTGAGCCGGCTGGGGACGTCCAATGGAAGGCCCGTCCTCCGCCCTGCGATGCGCCGCATCGGACGCCGCGCGCCCGGTCAGCGCGAATGGCCGGATACCGCCCGGTCATTTAGAATGTTTTCCTAGATAAGACAAACGAAAGGTAATGACATGTCCACCTGGTTCATCACCGGTGCATCCCGCGGGTTCGGCCTGGAGATCGCCCGCCAGGCGCTGGAGCGGGGCGACAAGGTCGTGGCCACGGCCCGCAGGGCCCAGGACATCCAGGACGCGCTCTCCCGGTACGGTGACAACCTGCTCGCCGTCACGCTCGACGTCACCGTTGAGGCGCAGGCCCACGAAGCGGTGGAGGCGGCCCTCGGGAGGTTCGGCACGATCGACGTCCTGGTCAACAATGCGGGACGCGGTGTGCTCGGCGCGGTGGAGGAGACCTCCGACGCGGCGTTCCGCTCGGTCTACGACACCAATGTCTTCGGCCTGGCCAACGTCACCCGCGCCGTGCTGCCGGTCATGCGTCGGCAGAAGTCGGGCCGCGTTCTCAACCTCAGTTCCATCGGAGGCTTCGAGAGCGCGGCGGGCTTCGGGGTCTACTGCTCCACCAAGTTCGCCGTGGAAGGCCTTTCCGAGGCCATGCGCAAGGAACTGGCGCCGCTGGGGATCCACGTCACGATCGTGGAGCCGGGGTACTTCCGCACCGATTTCCTCGACGCCACCAGCCTGCACACGGAGGGCCGGCTCATCCCTGACTACGCCGAAACCGCCGGCGCCGTGCGCCGGGCCGTTCCCGGCCTCAACCACGCCCAGCCCGGTGACCCCGTCAAGGGCGCCACAGCCATCCTCGCCCTCGCCGACGCCGCCAACCCGCCGCTGCGCGCCCAGCTCGGCAGCGACTGCGCCGCAGCCATGGACCACAAGATCGCTCAGCTTCGCGAAGAGGCCGACGCCTGGCGGGAACTGGCCCTGTCCACCGATCACGACGACGTGAAGGCTGACGCCTGACCCGCTGCAGGATGCGGAGAGGTCGAACGAGAAGGAAACTGCGGTGACTGAACTCGGTGAATTCCTGCGCGCATGCCGCGCCCGGGTCACCGCGGAGCAGGTGGGGTTGCCCACGACCGGGCACCGCCGGGTGCCGGGACTGCGGCGTGAGGAACTGGCGTCACTGGCGGGCGTCAGCGTGGACTACATCGTGAGGCTGGAGCAAGGCCGCGTGAAGTCCGCCTCGTCCGCCATCCTCACGGCCCTGGCCAGGGCCCTCGAACTCCGGCCCGACGAGGAGGAATACCTTCTGCGGTGCGCGGTGGAGGCCAGTGCCTTCGGCGGGGCGAAGCCGCCCGGACCGAGGAGCCAGCAGGTCTCGCAGGCGACCCAGGTCCTTTTGGACAGCATGGTGAACATTCCGGCGCTGGTGCTCGGCCGTCGCATGGACATCCTGGCGTGGAACAGCCTGAGCGCCGCGCTGTTCACCGACTACTCCAGGCTGCCGTCCAGGCGGCGCAACCACATGTGGCTCACCTTCCTCGACCCCGAGGTCCGCGGGCTCTATGCGAACTGGGAGAGGGTTGCCCAGGAGTGTGTGGCCTATCTCCGCATGGACGCCGGACGCTACCCGGACGACCCGGAGCTCGCGCGGCTCGTCGGGGAGCTTTCCATGAAGGACCCGGACTTCCGCCGATGGTGGTCCGACCGCTGGGTGCGGTCCCAGCGGCCTGGCCGCAAGGAGTTTGTCCATGCCGTCGCCGGGGAGCTGATCCTGGACTTCCAGGTGCTGGATGTGCGGGGGGCTGCGGACCAGAGCCTGCTCGTCTACACGGCGGAACCGCACTCGCCCAGTGCGCAGGCCCTCACCTTCCTGGCCGGCTGGGCCGCCACCGGGCTTCCCGCCCGGCCGAGGAACGGGACGGGACCGCCCCCCCGTCCTGAGGAGGCATCTGCGCCGAGGCGGTCCAAGGACGGGGCGTAGCAGCCGGGTGGGACGTCAGGGCCCGGCGTGGCCGGGGAGCAGGGTGTGCAGCACCCTGCTCCCCGGCGTTCGTGCGGGTGCGACCGGCACCACGGGGACACCGGCGGCGCGTCGGGGGTTCACCGTCTTTCCCTGCAGCGCGGCCTGTCGGCGGCGCACCTCGCCCGCGACCCCGGCATCCGCAAGGAGGCCCTGCGGCCCTGGGTGCGCCAGGCCGAGGCGGACGCCGGCGAGCGCGGCGACCGGCTCACCAGCGCGGAGCGCGATGAGCTCAAAGACCTCCGCAGGCAAGGGGCTGGGCCGAGGCGGGCGAACGGGGTCCCGGGGGCCGCCTCGGTGGTCTTCGCCCCGGAGGTCGGCCGTCCCCGGACGAGGCCGAGCCAGGGGTGCCCCCTGCCGGGGGGGTGATCGACCACTTGCGCGACGGCTTCGGAGGCGGTCCCCTCTGCCGGGTGCTGGAGCTGCCCCCGTCGACCTGCTCCGCGCGCAAGCAGCGGCCGAAGTCGGCCCGCAGGCTCCGTGACGAGGGGCTGACGCCGCCGGCCACGGCCGCACGGGAGGACTGCGGCCGCACCTGCGGCACCCGCCGGGTCGCCAATCATCGATCAGACGCACTACCCGCCGCGCGGGGGCAAGGAAGCAGACCGCACCCCGCGGGCGACCAGCGCCGAGGAGGACGCACTTCTGGTGATCGGCCTCAGGGCCGCCGCCTGGCTGGTCGAGGCCGCCACCGGCGGAGCCCGCCGCATCGAGGCGAGGATGGCCGAGGGCGTCACCCTTGCCGAGCACTGCTCCGGCGCGCAGGTCGACCGCGCCCTGCGCACCACCGCCGCGACGGGCCGCTTCTCCGGGAAGGACCTGCTGTCGATCCTGGACCACCAGGCCGGCCGGGACGCGACCGGGCCGACCAGGGCCGCGCAAAGCCCCGGCCTGCAGCCCGGCACATCCGCCCGGGCCCGCATCGGGACCACCTTCACCCCCGCCGCGACCGGCGAGGACAGCATCCGGCGGCCACTCCGCTCCGCTCCGTCCGCAACAGCACCCGAGACCCGCTGGCCGAGGCCATCGAACCGGCCAAGCGCCTGAAGCTGCCCTGCATCCGCCGTACCCTGGCCGACCTGATCCGACCGCGAGGGCTCAGCGCTGGGACCCCGCTGAGGCGGTCCGATTCCTGCCGGCCCAGAGGCCGGCCGGGACCGCGTGAACCTGCGCGTCCGCCGCAAGCGGGCCGGCCTCCCCGCCGGGAGGACGTTCGGGGGCTGAGACGAGACCTCCCCCTCGATTCCGCGGTAGGCCCGGGACGCGCTCAAGTCGCTGGACCGGGTCAAGCGGCGGGAGGACCTCTGCGTGTGCGGACCATCCGGCACCGGGAAGTGGCACCTCACCGAGGCACTCGGGCAGGCCGTGATCGAGGCCGGGATGACCTCCGCCTGGTACACCACCGAGGACCTGGGTGTCCTGGTCCGCCACCGCGCGGACGACTCGATCGCCTGGGCGCTCGCCCGGCTGATCCGCTCCGACTTGGTCATTGTGGACGACACCGGGCTGCTGCCGGTCCCCCCGGACGCGGCCGAGGGCTTCTACCGCCAGGTCGGTGCCGCATACGGACGCCGGGCGATGGCGGTCAGGGGCGACCTCCGCCCCTCGGAATTCGAAGAGATCGTGCCGAGGACCTGGCCATCGCGCCGTCGACCGCCTCGCGCGCCACGGCCACATCGTCGTCGCCCTGGGTGGGGGCTTCCGGCTGGACCAGGCCGCCTCCGGACAGGGAGTGAGGCCCTTCGGCCGACCTCACCGGCAACGACGGCGGGGACATATCTGGCCGCCGTCGGGGAGGGCTTTGCGGCCGTCAGGGAGAGAACGCGCGGCCGCCCACAGGGAGAGCTTCAGGGCCGTTGACAGGCGAAGGACCGACTCGTGTGTCGCGGCCTGTGACCGGTGCGGAATGCCACGTCTGCGGCTCCGCCGCGGGCGGCCACGGCTGCCTCGAGGGCGTCGGCGACCAGGTCCATGCGCATGCGGTCGGCGATGGACCAGCCGACGACCCGGCGCTGGCAGGTGTCGATCACCACGGCCGGGCAGAGCCACGACGACCCGACCGGGATGCACGTGGTGCCGCCGCCCCATCGCGTGTTCAGCGCGGTGGCGGTGAAGCCCCCCGGGACGGGAGGTGGTGAGGACGTGCGCCATGCGCCCGGTCGCCGGACGTGGGCAGCGGGTGGAGATTGGCGGGTTCGGCCTGCCGATCATCCGCGAGAGTGGCGTGGTCCACCCGGGCGCCGTTCGTCTCCGGTGCTCTCCTTCCCGCCGCCGACGCGGTCAGGGCCGCTCCCCTTCGCTCGGGGAGCGGCCCTGACCGCGATCGGCCTGATGACGGCTCAGGCCTTCTGGCGCGGCCAGCGGAGGAGGAGGCCGACGACGTCGGCGCCGGAGCAGTCGATTCCGTCCGGAGCCGCCGTTCGGACGGTCCGCGAGGGCATGGCCGGGCTGGGTCCGGCGCTCCTCGGCTCGGACCGCCGGGTGCGCGCTGGCGGACACCGCGGTCGGCGGGCGCGGGCCGATCACACTGCCGGACAGGCCTGCCGGAAGTGCTGTGACGTTGCGCGGCGCGCCCTGCCTGTCTCAGACTGCCGTGTTGCGGTGCCGCACGAGGATCGCGGTGGGCACCGCGATGACGAGCAGGGTGATGCCTGCGATGAGCAGTCCGAGGTGGACGGCGTCGGTGAAGGCGCGGGCGGCGGAGTCGGTGACTGTGCGGGCGAGTCGGGCGGGCAGTTCGCCCGTGCTACCGCTGTGGACGGTGCCAGCGATGATGCGGGCGGCGCTTGGGGACGGGACGCCTGCGGAGACCAGCTGGTCCTCGAGGTAGCGAGGGAAGCGGGTGGTGACGATGGTGCCGAGGATGCTGGGGCCTAGGACGGAACCGATCTGGCGGGACATGTTGACCGTGGCGCTGGCCATGCCGGCCTGCAATCGCGGAACGCTGTTGACGGCGGCGGCTGTCGAGGGCGCGGTCAACAGCGCGGATCCGATTCCCGCGATCAGCAGGCCGGGCCACAGGGCGCCGTAACCGGTGAGGGGGCCGACGGCCAGCAGGGCGAGGGCTCCGGTGCCCAGGACGACGAGGCCCGCGGTCAGCATGAGGGTGAAGCCGATCCTCTGGACGATGCGCCCTGCCAGCGCGCTGACCACGATGTAGGTGGCGAACATGGTCAGCAGGCGGACGCCGGTGGCCAGTGCGGACAGCCGTTGGACGTGCTCCATGTACAGGACGGCGAGCAGCGAAATGCCGACGAAGCCGAACATGGAGGCCGCGGCGACGCCCATCACCGCCGTGTATGAGCGGTTGCGGAACAGGCGCATGTTCAGCATGGGGTCGTGGTGGCGCGCCTCGGCGGTCAGGAACAGCACCAGGGAGACTGCGAAGACGGCGTACATGGTGATGATGCGGCCGGAGGTGTAGCCGGAGGAGCCGCCCTCGATGATCGCATAGGTCGCCGAGGCGATCGCGACGGTGCCCAGGAGGACTCCGGGGAGGTCCAGGCGCCGGGTCGGGTGCTTGGACTCGGTCACCAGGAACGGCGTGAGGATCATGGTGAGCACGCCGATGACGACGTCGATCAGGTACACCGCATGCCACGTGAAGCGGCCCAGGAGCAGACCGCCGCCGAGCGGGCCGACGGCGAGTCCGAGGCCGGAGCAACTGGCCCAGGCGCCGATCGCTTTGGTCCGCTGGTGCGGGTCGGTGAAGGAGTGGCTGACGATCGACAGGCTGGCGGGCAGTATGGCCGCGCCGCCCAGGCCCATGACCGCCTGCGCGGTGATCAGCACCCCGGTGCCCTCGGCGGTGAAGGCGAGCACGCTGCCGGCGGTGAAGACCACCGCCCCGCCGAGAAAGACCGCGCGGCGGCCGATCAGGTCGGCGAGGGTACCGGCGGACATCACCAGGCTGGCGACGACCAGGGAGTAGGCGCTGGTCACCCAGACCAGCGTGCTCGCCGAGGGGTTCAGGTCCTGCTGGACGGCGCCGAGCGCGCCGATTGTGGACGAGACGTTGACGAACGCCATCATCACGCCGAGGCACACGGTGAACACGCCCCGCCAGGGGTGGACGGGTGTGCTGCCGTGCACGGCAGAAGCGGCAACGGGCGCCGGGACGGCTTGGACGGGCGGGCCCGCGACACTCGACGCCGATGGCTGACTGCTTTTTTGCATAGCCAGGAAAGTAGCACCCTGACTGCTGGCGATGCCAGCCAGCTAGGATGGGGTCATGGAACGCGCAGACCTGCACCGCGAGGACACGGTGTTCACCCGCACGGGCAAATTCGCCGACCGGGATGCCTTCACGGCGGCCGGCTGGTGCACCATGGAGCGCTCCTTGGAGGTGATCGGCACCCGCTCGGCAATGATGCTGATCAGGGAAGCGTTCTACGGCGGGCGCCGCTTCGACGAGCTCGTGCGGCGCACCGGCCTTGCCGAGACGGTGGCCTCCAAGCGGCTGAGCCAGCTGGTAGCCGACGGGCTCATGGAACGGAGCCCCTATCGCGAGCCGGGTGCGCGCACCCGCTGCGAGTACGTGCTGACCGATCGGGGCCGGGCCCTCTTTCCACTGCTCGTCGCACTGATGCGCTGGGGGCGGCCCCCCGGGGAGGGAGTGCACGGCGGAGTCGAGCTCGCACACGCTGGCTGCGGCGCCCCGCTGGTGCCCGCGGTGCGGTGCGAGGCCGGACACGACGTGCCCATCGAGGAGACCGAGGCGCGCCTCGCCCCCCGGTAGCACCTCACCGTCGGACGATGGGCGTGGGCGGACCGGGCCGGCGCGGACGGCACGTACCCGGCGTCCGCGGCCGACGCACCCCGTCGCCGGCGCCGAGTGGGGCGGCGCGGCTCACGCGCGACGGGATCCACCTCGCGCGGTCGCTCGGTCCGGGCCGTCTCGGCTCCGGCCGGGTGCTTGTCCACCGCCATGTGCGTGAGCCGGCCGTGCTCCGTCGTGGCCGCGGACGACGCCGCCGCCCGCCCCCGCCCCCCCGTGCGGTGCCCGCCGCCGCTCAGGCGCATGAGCCTGCCGGAACGCGCAGGCCCTCCTCCCGGGCGTGGGCGACGCAGCCGCCGTCGCGGCGTTCATGCGGACGACGGGCCGATCCCCGGCGGCGAAGGCGAAGGGGTCCCGCGCCGCTCCGCGCTCCAGGAACGCCGCCAGCGCGTGTCGGCGACGGCGTCCCGTGAAGTGGCGCCCCTCGTGCTGGCTGAGGTTGCCCCAAGGCCGGGAAGTTAGCCTGTTTGTGCTGGTGGCAAGGGGGTTGAGGTCCAGGCTGTGGCTGCGTAGAGGCCGGGTCCGAGTTTGTGGAT
>NZ_JBIAWP010000046.1:0-12579 GCF_042895785.1 Streptomyces sp. NPDC001380
TCGGCGCCGCGCGCCGCGAGCAGCACCGCGGCCTCCGCGGTGTCCAGGGCGACGCCGTCGCGGGCCCGGCGCAGGGCCCGCCGCACGGCGCTGGAAGTGGGCATGCCGGATGTCGATGCCTGCTGGGAACTCGTCATGGTGCTCGGTGGCTTCCTACGGGTGCGGATGCCGCGTGCGGGAGGTGTCGCCGACAGGCGAGTACCCGCAGACGGTGCGGAGGGAGGACGGGAGGGGGCGGAGGCGGGTGGCCGTGCTGAGCAGTGCGAGCGCGGCGCCGAAGGTGAAGCCGGCCCGGATGCCGTACCCGTCGACCACCAGGCCGCCGGCGAACGAACCCGCGGCCAGCGCGATCTGGCTGACGCTGACCAGAAGGGCCATGCCGCTCTCGGGGTCCTCCGGGGTCGTGCGCGTGATCGACGTCTGCAGCACCAGCGGGACCGCACCGAATGCCGCACCCCAGACCATGACGAGCGCGACGACCGCGGGTGCCGCGCCCGACAGAGGGCCGAGGAGGACGGCCACGGCCGCGACCAGGGCCGTCGCGGCGACGTGCACCGTCCGCAGGCTGCGGCCGATGGCGGCGCCCGCGGCGAAGTTGCCGGCCAGCCCGGCCACCCCGTAGGCCAGCAGGACCGCCGTCACCGTGGCAGAGCCGAAGTGCGCCCGGTCCTCCAGGTAGGGGGTGAGGTAGGTGTAGGCGGCGAAGTGCCCGAGGAAGATCAGCGCCGCGCCCAGCAGGGCGGTCCGCGGACCGGGCCTGCGCAGGGCGGTGGTGAGCGTCGTCAGGCTGACCGCTCCGCTGGCCGGCAGTGCGGGCAGCCTCAGCACCAGGGCCGTGAGTGCGAGGAGCGAGGCGCCCGCGGCGAGGAGGAAGGCGGTCCGCCAACCCGCGAGGTGGCCGACCAGTGCGCCGAGCGGCAGACTGACGACGGTGCCGGCCGAGATCCCGGCCGTGATCAGGGCGGTGGCCCGGTGGGCTGCGCGGGTGGGCACCAGCCGGACGGCGACTCCGGCGCCCATCGCCCAGAATCCCCCCACGCCGACTCCCAGCAGGACCCGTGCCGCCGCCATCACGGCCATGTCCGGGGCGCAGGCCGCCAGGATGTTGGAGGCCGCGGTCAGCAGGGCGAGCATGACGAGCACCCTGCGCCGGTCCAGCCGCCCCGAGGCGACGGTCAGCAGGGGGGCGACGACCGCGGCCGTCAGGCCGGGTGCCACCACGACCAGGCCGACGGTGCCGAGGGACACGTGGAGATCAGAGGCAAGGGCGGGCAGCAGCCCGATCGGCAGGAACTCCGTCAGCACCAGGACGAAGCACATCAGCGAGACGGAGGCGACCGCCGGCCAGCCGCCCTGCGGCGCGTGCCGGCCATGTACGGGGGCCGGCTGAGGCTCCCCTACGACCGGCACCGCACTGGAAGGACCGTTCATGCTCTCTCCTGGAGGGGGTGGATGTCGCGGACCGTGCCGCACCGTGCGGTGCCGCTGGGTGGACGGAGTGCCTGACCAACGGTCCGACCCGCTCTGACCGGGTGGGCCGCCGGCCAGACCGGGAGGGGGAGGCACCGCATGTCCGAGGTGACGATCCACGCCATCCGGTCCGAGGCCGAGGCCGCCGGTCCGCCGCCGGCCACCGCGCACCGGGATGCGCTCGACCACCGGCCGATCGGGCACCTGGTCGACCGGGCCGTGGCCGAGGACCCGGACCTGGGCCGCGCCGGCGGACTGCTCCCGCAGCTCGTCAGGGAGATCCGCGGGTCCGCCCTGGAGGGCCGGCTCGCCGACCGCCCCGGCTGCGAGGGGCACGACCCGTCCGGCGCCGGTTGCAGGCACTGGACGACCCGGGGGCGGGCGGCCCTGAACGCCTCCGGGACCGCCTTCGGGAGCCGCCTCTCCGCAGGCCGCTGATCATCGGCTTACCACGAGGTCTGCACCGAGGTCTGCACCGTTGATCCGGCCCTCCCGCCGGGCGCGCTGCACCGGACCGCAGGGACCCGTGGACGAGTGCGTGAGAGTTTCCCGTGGGGGTCGAATGCGTACCGGAGCCGCTGGATCACCGCGCAGACCGTGCAGCCGGTCCGCCACCCGGATCCGTCCCGGCCTCCGGGTGAGGCAGGACGGATCCGGGTGGCGGACACTCACCGGTGACCCGTCAGACGGGGGGCAGCGGGTGCTCCGTCGGCGGGGTCAGGCCAGGGTGCGGGCGAAAGCCCGGATTTCCCCGGCGAACAGGGCCGGCTGTTCGAAGGCGGCGAAGTGGCCGCCGGCCGCGATGCTGTCGTTGAAGTAGCGCAGGTTGCTGTAGGCGCGCTCCGCCCACACGCGCGGGGTGCTCACCAGCTCCCCGGGGAAGACGCTGACGCCGACGGGCATGCCGAGCACGGTCAGTTCGTGGTTGCTGCGGTAGAACTCCCAGTACAGTCGCGCCGAGGAGGCGCCGGTCCCGGTGAGCCAGTACAGCGTGATGTCGTCGAGCATCTCGTCCCGGGTCAGGACCTGCTCCGGGTGGTTGTGGCTGTCGGTCCAGTCGACGAACTTCTCGTAGATCCAGGCGGCCAGTCCCGCAGGGGAGTCGTTCAGGGCGTAGCCGACGGTCTGCGGGCGGGTGGCCTGCTCGGTGAAGTACCCGGCGTAGACCTGGTTGAACTTCTGCTGCTGCGCGATGGCCGTCTGCTCCGCGGGGGTGGGGTTGTCCACGGGAAGGCCGCCGGTCAGCATGAACTCGGGCAGGTTCAGGTGGACACCGGCCAGGCCGGCCGGCTTGAGCTTGCCGACCTGGGTGGCGACGCTGCCGCCCCAGTCGCCTCCCTGGACGATGTACTGCTGGTAGCCGAGGCGCTCCATGAGCGTGACCCAGGCGCGGGCGATGCGCTCGGTGTTCCAGCCGGTCGTCTCGGGCTTGTCGGAGAACCCGTAGCCCGGCATCGAGGGGATCACGACATGGAACGCGTCCGCGGCGGTGCCGCCATGGGCCTCGGGATCGGTCAGGGGGCCGACGGCCTTGAGGAACTCCACGACGGAGCCGGGCCAGCCGTGGCACAGCAGCAGCGGCCGCGCGTGGGCGTGGCGGGAGCGCACGTGCAGGAAGTGGATGCCCAGGCCGTCGATCTCGGTGCGGTACTGGCCCAGGGAGTTCAGGCGGCGCTCCAGGCGGCGCCAGTCGTAGCGGGTACGCCAGTGCTCGAGCAGTGCGGCCACCGGCTCCCGCTGCGCGCCCTGCGAGTTGTCGGGCACGGTCTCCCGCTCAGGGAGCCGCACCTGGTCCAGACGGCGGCGCAGATCCTCCAGGGCGCTTTCGGGCACCTGCAGGTGGAAGGGCTGGACGGCCTCGGTGGCGGGCGGAAGGACGAGGTGCTGGACCGGCGCGGCGCCGGCCGTCGTGACGTCGGCCGACGCGCTGTTCGCGGTCAGCAGGGCGGCAGGAGCGGCCGTCGCAGCCCCGACGATGGCTGCGGTCCGCAGGATGCCGCGGCGGGAGAAGCGGTGACGGTTGCCCGCGGCCGGGTTGTTCTGGGGTGTTTCCTTGCTCATCAGGGGGTCTCCTTGTGCGGGGGGTGGGGGGCACCCGTCGTATCGCGCGGCGGCGGTGGGGTGGGTGCGGTGCGCCCGGGGCGCGTGGGGTGCGGCGCGTGGGCCGGCTGTCGCGGCGTCCTGGCGGGAAGGGCAGAGACGCGGCGGCAGTTTTATATCTTTCAATATAAAACTAGGTGCTCTCCCGTCTCCGGTCAAGCGGCCGGAATCTGCTCCGGTGGGCCGGGGGGCCGGGACGCCGTGTGCCGGCCGGCCACGGGAGGGCCGTCCTCCGGCCTGCGGGGGGCAGGTGGGGGGACCGGAGGGTCGGCGGAGAGCGCCGACGCCACGTCTGCCCGGAGGTCCGTGCCGATGTCCCGGAGCTCCTGCAGCTGCCCGTCGGCCGAGGCGTGCTGCCACGCCTTGCGGACGATGCCGCGCGGGTGGAGGTCCTGCAGTTCCAGGTCGGCGAACTCGGGTCCGAGCTGTGCGCGGAGGTCGGTCCGGGCGCTGTCGGACAGGGTCCGGATCCTGCGCAGGATCCGGGTGGCGTCGGCGACGAGTCGGGGGATCTTGTCCGGGCCCAGGACGACGGTCCCGAGGATGACGAGGGTGAGGAGCTCAAGTGGGCCCATGCCGAGGAACACGGTGGCCTCCTGCGAACGGGTGCGGCCGCCCGGTTCGTGCCGGGCGCGTCCTGCGGATGTCGGTGGGTGCGGGGCTCGGCGCCATGGGCGGCGGCCGCATCAGCGGCGGCCGCGCGCAGGCGCTGCGGGCGCCGCAGGCGGTGCGGCACCAGGCGTTTCATGGGATGCCGTGTCCTCCGTCGCCGCGCGGGCGCGGCGGCGCCGGTCGGCGCACCAGGACACCGCGCAGGCGAGGAGGTACAGCGCGGTGATGGGGACCGCGAGCAGCAGCATGCTCAGCGGATCGGTGCTGGGCGTCGCGATGGCGGTGAAGGCGGTGATGCCGAGGACCATGGGGCGCCACCAGCCGGCCATGCGCCGCGCGCTGAGCAGGTCGATCAGATTGAGCATGACCAGGACGAGCGGCAGTTCGAAGGAGGCCCCGAACACCAGCACCATGCGGGTCGCCAGGTCGAGGAAGTCGTCCACCGGGAGGATGTTCGTCGCCTTGTCCGGGGTGAAGGACAGCAGGACCCGTGCCGTGGTCGGCAGGACTGCGTAGGCGAATGCCGCGCCGATGAGGAACAGGGGAATCCCCGTGGCGAGGAAGGCGACGGTGTACTTCTTCTCGTGGCGGTGCAGACCCGGCGCCAGGAAGGCCCACAGTTGGTAGAGCCACACGGGACTCGCGGCCAGCACGCCGGCGGCCAAGGAGACCTTCATGGCCAGGGTGAACGGGCTCAGCAGCCCGTTCACCGCGATCAGGCCGCAGTCTCCCGCGCTGCCGGGTGAAGGCGCACATCCGGGCAGGGGCGCGATGGCGATGCCGATGAGCTGCTTGTAGAACAGCCCGGCCACCAGGGTGGTGACGACGATCGCACCCACGGCCCTGGTCAGGCGGCTGCGCAGTTCGCGCAGATGGTCCGCCAGGGGCATGTGGCCTGCGGGCTGGGATTCTGCCGTGAGCGGCGGAGAGGTCATGGCGCTACCTGGCCTGTGCCGGGCGCGTCAGGCCGCTTCGCGGCCGGTGCCGTGGCTGCGGAGGGATCCGGCACCGGTCGGCCGCTCCGGGGACAGAGGGGAAGCAGGCGCCTGCCCGGAGTCCTCGGGGCGCGGGTCGCGGGTCGCGTCGTCGGTCCGCAGGGCCTTGGTCTCGCTCTTGAGGATGCGCAGGGACTGCCCGAGCGATCGCGCCATGTCGGGCATGCGTTTGGCGCCGAAGAGCACGACGACCACAACCAGGATGAGCAGGATTTCCGGAGTTCCGATCTTGCCGAACACGATGGTTCCTTTCGCTGGGGATGCCGGGGGAAGGCGGGGGCGGATGCGCCGGGAGGGGGCCGGCGGTGGACCGGGGGACGTCAGGAGGCCCGGCTTCGGGTGGCCCGCTGGCCCGCCGGTAGGGCATCGGCGGTCTCAGCGGGCCAGGGCCGAGAGCTCCCGCCACTGGGGCAGGGGGAGGGGGGAGTCCGAGCCGAGGACGTGGAGGCAGACGTGGTCTGCTCCGGCCTGGTGCTGGGCGCGGACCCGGCTGCCGATGGTCTCGACGTCCCCCCAGGCCACGAGGCTGTCGATGAGGCGGTCGCTGCCGCCGTCGGCGAGGTCCTCCTCGGTGAAGCCCTGGCGCAGCAGGTTGCGGGCGTAGTGGTCCATGGACAGGAACATGCTGACGAAGCCGCGGGCGGTGGTACGGGCCGCGGCGGGGTCCCGTTCGAGGACGACGGCCTGGTAGGGGGCCAGCAGGGGCTGGGGTCCGAGCAGCGCGCGCGTGGCGGCCGTCTGCTCGGGGGTGATCAGGAAGGGGTGGACGCCCGCGGTGCGCTGTCCGGCGAGGCGGGTCATCTTGGGGCCGAGTGCGGCCATGAGGCGTTCGCCGGGCGGGACGGGGGCCGGGGCCTGGTCGAGTTCGTCCAGGTAGCGGCCCATGTCTGCCAGAGGGCGGTAGTCGTGTCCCGCCTCGCGGGCGGCGGCCGGATCGCTGACGCCGAGTCCGAGGAGGAGTCGGCTGCCGTAGCGCTGCCGCAGTCGTGCGTGTCCGGCGGCCATCTCGGCGGCCTTGTGGCGCCAGATGCTGAGCACGCCGACCGCGACCTTGGTGCTGCCGGTGGCGCTCAGGAGGCGCTCGGAGTCGCCGAGGATGTCGCCGCCGCCGAGGCCGGGGATCCACAGGGCTCCCCAGCCCATGGCGTCGAGTTCGGCGGCGGCGTCCCGGATCTCTCCGGGGTCTGCGGTCCGCAGTTCGATGCTCCAGATTCCTGTGCGTCCCACGTCCATGCTGTGTGTCCCGTCTGTACTGGTCGTGCGGGCTGGTTGGCCGTGGCGGGCCGGACGCGGCGCGGCGGGCGGCGTTCGCCACAGGGGTGAGGGGGTGGGGGCGGTGCGGCGGTCGCCCGCCGCACCCGCCCCCTGCACCGGGGTGCGTAGGCTGGGGGTGGTCAGATCTGGTTCAGGCCGCCGTCGACGAAGAGCTCGACGCCGGTGATGAAGGTGCTCTGGTCCGAGGCGAGGAAGAGCGCGGTCGAGGCGACCTCGTCCGGGCGGCCCATCCGGCCCAGGGCCACCTGGCTGGCGAAGAAGCCCTTGACCTGCGCCCTCTGCTCGGGGTCGGGGAGGAGGCCGTCGATGCCGGGGGTCTCGATCGGGCCGGGGCTGACGGCGTTGACCCGGATGGCGCGGCCCTTGAGCTCGTTGGCCCAGGTGCGGGAGAAGGAGCGGATGGCGGCCTTGGAGGCGGCGTAGACGCCGAAGGCCTCGGCGCCGGCGGTGCCGGCGGTGGAGCTGGTGAGGATGACCGAGGCGCCGTCGTTCAGCAGCGGCAGCGCCTTCTGGACGGTGAAGAGCGTGCCGCGCACGTTGCTGTTGAAGGTCTCGTCGAAGTGCTGCTCGGTGACCTGCTCCAGGGTGGAGAAGGTGCCGCCGCCCGCGTTCGCGAAGAGGACGTCGATGCGGCGCCCCTGCTCGGCGACGGTGGCGTAGAGCCGGTCGAGGTCGGCCAGGTCCGACACGTCACCGCGCACGCCGGTGGCGCGCGGGCCGATCTGCGCGACGGCGGCGTCCAGCGCCTCCTGGCGGCGGCCGGTGACGAACACGTGCGCGCCCTCGGCGGCGAAGCGCTGCGCGGTGGCCAGGCCGATGCCGCTGGTGCCGCCGGTGACGATGGCCGTCTTGCCGTCAAGCTGTCCCATGGTGGTGCTCCGAATCAAAGTGAGTGCGCGGCCCGAAGGACTCGGACGCGCGAGCCGCACCGCCTGGGCCCGCATGGCGGGCAGCCCGGTGATGCCGACTGTTTTCTAGTGGTCGATACAAAACTAGGTCGACCGCGGGGCCGTGTCAAGCGGATGCTTTGCCGTCCCGTGCTGCGGCCGGGGGGATCGCCGCGGGGAAAGGTAACACTTGTTGTTACACCAAGCGTCGGGGTGCAAGGGGGCCCTTCAGCTCAGCCGCAGGTTCGAGCAGGCGGGTCAGAGTCCGTCGGGCCCCCGCTCCCGGGCATGGTCCGTCCTGGCGCGGCGACGCGGCGGGGGCCGGGCTCGTTCGCCTCTTCCGGTCCGGTTTCCGGGGCGCCGGGATCGCCCGGCCCGTGGTCTGCGGCGGCTGGCCGATCGCCGCTCGGCCCAGGCGGTCCCGGCCCCCGCGCCGGACCGGGCACCCCGGCAGGTGGTGAGGCCGCCGTCGGACGGGCGGTGCCTGCGGCCCGCTGGTGCGCGGTTTCCCGGTCCTTGAGGACGGCGCCCCGGCCAGATCCCGGTCCTGTCCGGGACGGGGCAGGGCTGCCGGTGGTGTCGTGCCGAACCGGGAGACGGGGGGAGGCGGGGAGGGAGCGCGCGGGCCCAGGGGGGCTTCCGCGCCGGCGCACCTCGCAGGGCCGTCCCCGGCGCGGGGGATCGCCCCCCCGCACCTCGCGGCACGCAGCCGCACCCGCCGCATGTCCTGCCGAGCCGTCAGGAGCGTTTCAGGAACGCAGTTTCGACGAGGGGGGCGACGCCGGCCGGCGGTGAGCGGGCGGCCGCTGCCGCCGGTCCTGTGCACGGGCGGCCGGGGGAGGCGTCCCTGCGGGTGGCGCGGCCGGAGGTCCGGGCCCTGGTCGCGACGCGGGTCGCCGCCCTCCTCAACGTCGCCGTCGCCCTCGGCACCGGCATCGAGGGCGGCAGGGTGCCGACCGCGGCCGCCGCCCTGGCGGGCGTCCTGCCGGCCGAGTCGTCCGTGCTGGCGCCGGCCGCGCTGCGCACGGTCCGCCTGCCCGCCTGGGCCGGGGCGGCGGACACCGCGGTGAGCTGCGCCGCCCTGGCGGTCAACGCGCTCCTCGTGCCCGGTCCCGACGTGCACATCTGGGGCTTCTTCGCGTACCCGTACACGCTGGTCGCCTCGTGCGCCTGCGGGCTGCTGCTGCACGGCGGCCGGCGGGTGGGCGCCGCGTCGGTCGTCCGTGCCCGCCGTCCTCGTCACCGTCCTCGCGCTGACCGCGGCGGCCTGCGTCGTCGTCCTGACCGGTGCGCTCGGCCCGCGCGGCGGCCACGAGGGGCACGAGGGGCTGGAACACCACTTTGCCCCCGGCCTCCAGGGTCACCGCAGGCCGGACGCCGACATGCAGGTCCGCATCGGCGGTCCGGCGGAACCCCGGTGCGAGCAGGAGGCGGCCGGCCAGGTGTTCCCTGTCACGGTCACGGTCCGCAACGCCGGTCCCGTGTCGTGGAGGACGGACGACCCGTCCGGGACGGACCCCCAGCCGAGCCTCACCATGGCCTTGGCGGACGCCGCCTCCCACCGGGTCCTCACCGACCGGATGCCGGTGGCCGGCGACGACGGGAGCGGACCGCCCTCCTGCACGGCGCTCGAGACGCGGCAGAGGGAGGACCTGAGGCCCGCGGTGGGACAGCAGGTCACCTGGGCGGTCGAGTTCCCCGTCGCCCAGCGCGCGGCCCGGGACGACGACCTCATGGTGGCCTTCAGCGACGTGGCCGGGGGCACGGTCTCCGCGACCTGTGGGACTTCCGCCTCGACGGCACCCACCAGCGTTCCCGCACCAGCGTCTCCCCGGACGGCAGTGCGGCCCCCGCGACACCCGGTGCGGACGCCGGTCCCCCCGGCGCGACTGCCGCCCCGCCGGCCCTCGACGCGGCCACCGGCCTGGGGGCCGACGTCGGCGTGGAGCGCCCGGCCGGACGGCACGTCCGACCGCAGCCGCCCCGAGTGGATGTCCTTCAGCGACCGCTTCGCCTACCCGGACGGCCCCGGCATCCGCGTCGTGGACGCCGTCACCGGCCGCGTCACCGCCACCGTCCCGGAGCCCTCGGGCGCGGACGACAACACCCTGCAGTGGCAGCAGGGCTACGTCCGCGGCACCGAGGTGATCGGGTTCACCTACCGCGCGACCGTCCCCTCCGACGGCCTCACACCCGAGCGGCACCACACCGTGGTCGACACCCACGGGCTCGACGGGACCCGGATCGGCACGTTCACCTCCGACGACGACAAGGGCGACGCCCAGTTCCTGAACGGCTGGATCGTCACCACCGACAAGGCCGCCGGTACGACCGCGATCCGCGATCCGCGGCGGCGGGCGGTGCTCAGCGTCCCCACCGACGCCAGTGGGCGGGACGTCCCGAACTCCCTCGGGGTGTACGACATCCAGGCCGGGCGCTGGGCGTTCGTCCACACCAGGACTGCCTCCGACGCCCGGACCCTGGCGGTCCACGACCTGGCGGCCGGGGGGGCGCCGGTGGGACCTGACCCGGGCGGCGCCGGCAGGATCCCGGTTCGACCCCGACGTCTCCCCGGCCGTGTGGGGGGTCATGGGCGGCCATGCGGTCCTCCAGTGGGAGGACGGCCCGCTGTACGACTACGACGTGCGCAACAGGCGCGAGATCGGCAGGATCGGGGACGCCGAGACCCTGCACCTGACCTGGGACGCCGACCACGACCGGGTCTACGCCGTCGAGCGGGAGCGCGCATACGCCTACGACCTCCGCACGGGCCGCCGTCTGTGGCAGCAGCCCGAGGGCCAGCTGACCTTCCGCCCCGAGACCTTCATCGGGGGACGGCTGTACGGATCGGTCGGGGTGCCCAGCGACGTCGGGAGCATCATGCAGGACGGCCGGCCCAACGGCATGGTGCTGGACGCCGCGACGCAGCGGGTGCTGGCCAAGGAGCAGTCCTTCCGGATCCAGGGCGTCAGCGGCAACGGCTTCGCGGCCGTCCGCTTCGACCGGCCGGACAGCCAGGACTCCGGGGGCGACGCCCACGACGTCTACGCCGTCCACCGGGCCGCCCCGTCCGCTGCAGCGCCTTGACCCGTCCGCCTCCGCCTGGGAGGAGCGAGGCCGCCCCGGCCCACGTCGGCGGCCGAGGCCGTCCTCACCCGGGGGAGGCTGCACCGAACGTGCCGGGTGATGCCCGCCGACCAGGGGCGGACCCGGCTCGACGGCGGAAGGGTCTGCGGCACGAGTTCTCAGGGTGCGGCTGGTGGCTGGTCGCGGCCTGCACGCCTGTCCTGGTGTGCGTGGCAGGGCTCAAATGGCCGGCGTGGGCCCTGGGCCGGGTGAAACCGACGGAGGCCGGGGTCCGGGGACGCCTTGGGTGTCCGGGGTCCTGCTGCCGTGGACGGCTCCTGGCAGTGCCGGTGAGGTTCAGGGCAGTCGGCCGGGGGGCACCTCCGGCCGGAGGCCGGGGAGTGCGGCCGCAGGCCGACCGCTGTCGGCGCGTCCCGATCCGGCCGTGCCGCGCGACCGGATCGGGACGCAGCAGCCGCAGCGCGGAAGCGGTGCGGGTCCGGCCCGGACGGGTGGACAAGCGCGCGAAGCCCCCGGGGGAGAGGACGGCCCGTGGCCGACAGCCGGTCGGGCAGGGGCTTCGCCCTCCCGCCGGTCCACGTCCGTGCCCCACAGCCTGGGGGAAGGGCTCGGCGGCGGAGGCTTCCCCGCCCTTCGGCGAGGAGGGTCCTCCGAGGTGTGAGGCCTCTTCGCTGTTCCCGGGCACCGGCTCCGGATCGAGGCCGCGAACGGCACGGACCGCCCCCACCGGGCCCTCCGGGAGATCCGTGGGCAGGCCGCAGCGCCCGTTAGGGTGGGCCGTCGACGCCGAGGGACGGCGTCGACGGTTCACGGAACGGAAGGTTCGGACATGGCGGAGAGCCGGGTCGTCTACGGCTGCATGGGTCTGGGCGGGAGCTGGGACCGCGGGCCCTGGACCGCCGCCGACGTGGACCGGGCGCAGGCCGCGGTCGAGGCGGCGCTCGAGTCCGGCATCACCGTCTTCGACCACGCCGACATCTACCGGCACGGGAAGGCGGAGGCCGTCTTCGGCGAGCTGCTGGCCCGCGAGCCCGGCCTGCGGGACCGGATCACGCTGCAGACCAAGTGCGGCATCCGGCTGCCCGAGGGGGACGGGATCGGCCGGTACGACCTGCGCGGCAGCAGCATCGTGCAACGGGTGGAGGAGAGCCTCGGCCGGCTGCGCACCGACCACCTGGACGTCCTGCTGCTGCACCGTCCCGATCCGCTGGCGGACCCGGAGGACGTCGCCGAGGCACTGACCTCGCTGCACCGGCAGGGCCTGGTCCGGCAGTTCGGCGTCTCCAACATGAGCGCCCCCCAGATCGCCCGGCTGCAGAAGCCGCTGGAGCTTCCCCTGGTGGCCAACCAGCTGGAGATGAGCCTGCACCGGCGCGACTGGCTGGAGAGCGAGGTGCAGGTCAACACCGTCGCGGGGGCCGGTCTCGGCTTCCCCGTCGGCACGGTGGAGTACTGCGTCGAGAACGGGGTGCGGCTGCAGGCGTGGGGTCCGCTGGCCAGGGGCCGGTTCACGGAGAACCCGGAGACCGAGGCCGACCGGGCCGCGGCCGAGCTGGTGCGGGTGCTCGCAGAGCGCCACGGCACCACCCCGGAGACGATCGTGCTGTGGTGGCTGCAGCGCCACCCCGCCGGGATCGTCCCGGTCATCGGCACCAGCAGGCCCGAGCGGGTCCGGGCGTGCCGCGATGCGGCGGGAGAGGAGCCCGCGCTCACCCACGAGGAGTGGTACCAGCTCTGGGTCGCCGCCCGCGGCGAGCCGCTGCCCTGACCTGCCGTGCGTTCGTGATCCGTCCCGCTGCCTCCGGCACCGTGCGGTCCGGCGTCGGCGCCGAGGCCGCCGTCGTGCAAGGGCGACCGGACCCGTCGCTGACGCCGGCCCGGGCGGGCGTGCGGGTCCGGCCCCTCCGCGCCGCGGTGCCGGTGGCCCTGCGGGCCGGCCCGGCCGGCGGCGCGCGCAGCTGTTCAGCAGGCGTCTCCAGCGGTGCCCCTCCAGGGTGGGGGCGGCCCGGAGCCATCGACGGCAGGTGGTTCGGACCGCAGTGTGCTCCGCGGGCTTGCGGCGGGTCGCGGTGTGCTGTGTCGCCGGGGGGTCCGGGGCTGTTTTCGGTGGGGAGCTGCGGGGGGTGTCCGGGGCGGCGGGGGGCCGGGTGTCC
>NZ_JBIAWP010000047.1:0-11729 GCF_042895785.1 Streptomyces sp. NPDC001380
GGCCCGGGCCCCGGGGGGGCGGGGGGGGTGGGAGGTGTACTGGGGGGTCACATTAACACCCTGGGCGGGGGTGGCGGCGCCCCCCCCCCGGGGCCCGCCCCGGGGGGGGCGCCGCCCCGGAGGGGGTGTCCGGCCGGGCCGTGCCGGCCCGGCCGGACACCGTCGGGCGGTCACATGTGCACGACGGGCCCCTGCGTGCGGGCGGCCTCGGGCACGCCGCGGCGGTACAGCACGGCCGCGATGAGGGCGCCGACGGCGAACAGGCCCGCCGCCCACCAGAACGCGGCCGAGTAGCTCTCGATGCCCGCCTGGGCGAGCACCTGCGGGGTGGGGCGCTTGCCCTGCAGGTAGGACTCCGCCGCCCGGGCGGCGATGGTGGACAGCAGCGCCGTCCCGATCGAGCCGCCGACCTGCTGCACCACGTTGACGCTGGCGGAGGCGGCGCCGGCGTCGGCCGGGTCGACGCCGGCGGTGCCGAGGCTCATCGCGGAGGAGAAGAGCACGCCCATGCCGAGGCCCATGAGGAACAGCGGGGGCAGGATGTCGCTCGCGTAGTGGCTGTCCATGTCGAGCCGGGTGAGCATCGCCAGCGCGACGGCGGCGAGGGCCATGCCGGCCGGGACGAGGATCTTCGGCGAGACGCGCGGGCCGAGGAGCGCGTTGCCGCCGACCGCCGTGATCATGATGCCCGCGACCATCGGCAGGAACGCCTCACCGGTCTTCACCGGGTTGTAGGCGAGGTTCTGCTGGAGGTAGTAGGTCAGGAACAGGAAGACCGCGAACATCGCGGCACCCGCGACGAGCAGCGAGAGGAACGAGGCGGCCCGGTCGCGGTCGAGCAGGATGCGCATGGGCAGCAGCGGGTGGGCGGCGCGCGTCTGCCACCAGGCGAACGCGGCCAGCAGGACGACGCCGGCGGCGAGGAAGCCCCAGGTGCCCGGGTGTCCCCAGTCCTTGGTCTCGGCGTTGGCGAAGCCGTACACGACGGAGAACAGCCCGGCCGTGACCAGCAGGGCGCCCGCCACGTCCAGGGCGGGGCGCTCGTCGGCGCGGTCGTTGCCCTTGAGCAGCGCGAGCGCGCCGGCCAGGACGGGGACGGCGATCGCGACGTTCACGAAGAGGCACCAGCGCCAGTCCAGGTGCTGCGTCAGGAGGCCGCCCAGCAGCAGGCCGACCGCGGCTCCCATGCCGGCGACGGCGCCGTAGATGCCGAACGCCTTGGCGCGCTCCCGGGGCTCCGTGAAGGTGAGGTTGAGCAGCGACAGGCACGCCGGCGCCACCAGCGCGCCGAAGACGCCCTGCAGGGCGCGGGCGGTGACGAGGACCTCGAAGTTCCCGGCGGCTCCGCCCAGGGCGGAGGCGGCGGCGAACCCGACGAGTCCCACCGTGAACGTGAGGCGGTAGCCGAAGAAGTCACCGATGCGGCCGCCGATCAGCAGGAGGCTGCCGAACGCGAGGGAGTAGGCGGTGACGATCCACTGCCTGCTGTCGTTGCTGAAGCCGAGGTCCTGCTGGGCCGAGGGCAGCGCGATGTTCACGATGGTGGCGTCGAGCACCACCATCAGCTGCGCGAGGGCGATCATGCCCAGGACGAGCCACCGGTGCCGGGATCCGCCGCGGCCCTGGGCCGAGACGGCCGTGGCGCCTGTGGCGGTGGACGTTGACATGCGGGTTTCCCTTCGAAAGGGGTCGTGCGGTCCGGCGGTCTGCCGTCACCGCGCACACGGGTGCCGCCGTGGCAGCGGCGGATGCCGCAGCGGCCGGGGCCCGGAGCCGGGCTCCCGGCCGGCACCGCTGCGCACGTGCGGAAACGCTCTGTGAACGAAACTGTTTCGTTCACATGGGACGCTACCGCCTCACCCGATCGAAACGCAAACGTTCACCTCGTCCGGCGACGGACCGGGACGGACCGGAGGGGCGGAGGGCCGGAGGGCCGGAGGACGCCGGGCGGGCCGGAGGACGCCGGGCGGGCCGGAGGACGCCGGAGGGGTGGCGGTCCCGGCTTCGGGACCGCCACCCCTCCGGGGCTGCGGGTTCTCAGGCGGCGAGGGACGAGCGGCGGGCTCCCGGGGAGCGGCGCCCGCCGTTGCCGTTGCCGTTGCTGCTTCCGTTGCTGCCGCCGCGTCCGCCGTTGCCGCGCCCGCCGCGGCGCCCGCCGGAGCCGGCCGGGCGGCGGGTCGCGCTCGGGGCCGGGGCGGGCTCGGCGACGGTGACCGGGACGCCGCTGGGGGTGCGGGCCCCGGTGATGCGGGCGAGTTCGGCGTCGCCGGGCCGGACGCGCGCGGTGCGCGCGGTGACGCCGGCGTCGGCCATCAGCCGGGTCGTCCCGCGGCGCTGGTGCGGCAGGACGAGGGTGACCACGGTGCCGGACTCGCCCGCGCGGGCGGTGCGGCCGCCGCGGTGCAGGTAGTCCTTGTGGTCGGCCGGCGGGTCCACGTTGACGACCAGGTCCAGGCCGTCGATGTGGATGCCGCGCGCCGCGACGTCGGTGGCGACCAGGGCGGTGACGCGGCCCTCGCGGAACTGCGTCAGGGTCCGGGTGCGCTGCGGCTGGGACTTGCCGCCGTGCAGGGCCGCGGCGCGCACGCCGCTGGCGAGCAGGTGGCGCACCATGCGGTCGGCGGCGCGCTTGGTGTCCAGGAACATGATCACGCGCCCGTCGCGGGCCGCGATGCGGGTGGCGACGTCGCCCTTCTCCGCGTCCTCGACGTGCAGCAGGTGGTGCTCCATCGTGCTGACCACACCGGCCGTGGGGTCGACCGAGTGGGTGACCGGGTCGGTGAGGTAGGTGCGCACCAGGCGGTCGACGTTGCGGTCGAGGGTGGCGGAGAACAGCATGCGCTGCCCGTCGGGCCGCACCTGGTCGAGCAGCGCGGTGACCTGCGGCATGAAGCCCATGTCGGTCATCTGGTCGGCCTCGTCCAGGACGGTGGTGCGGACCTGGTCCAGCCGGCAGTCGCCGCGGTCGATGAGGTCCTTGAGCCGTCCCGGCGTGGCGACGACGACCTCCGCCCCGCGGCCCAGGGCCTGCGCCTGCCGGCCGATCGACATGCCGCCGACGACGGTGGTCAGCCGCAGCCGCACCGCATGGGCGTACGGGGTGAGGGCGTCGGTGACCTGCTGGGCCAGCTCGCGCGTCGGCACGAGGACCAGGGCGAGGGGGCGCCGGGCGTCGGCGCGCTGTCCTGCGGTGCGCGCGAGCATCGCGAGCCCGAAGGCGAGGGTCTTGCCGGAGCCGGTGCGGCCGCGTCCCAGCACGTCGCGGCCGGCCAGGGCGTCGGGCAGGGTCGCCGCCTGGATGGGGAAGGGCGTGGTCACACCCTGGCGGGTGAGGGCGGCCAGCAGGGGCGCGGGCATCTCGAGGTCGCCGAAGGCGTCCACCGGCGGCAGGGGCGGCGTGGTGGACACCGGCACCGCGAAGTCGCCCTGCGCGGCGGGGGCCCGGCGGCGCTCGGGGGCCCGGCCGGAGGCGGGGCGGGGGGCGGAGCCGGAGCCCGGGCCGCCGGCGCGGTTCCGGCGGAAGCGGTCGGGCGATCGGGGGGTGCGGTCGCGATTCATGCGGAGTTCTCCTCGATGACCGCGCGTGTCGAGGAGGAATCCACGGAATGCGGCACGCGGAACTCGGCAGGAACGGCCGTGAATGGGGCGAAGCGTGGACGGTTGGAGCCGTACGGAATGCTTCTCGTGCAGAGGACGGCGGCGGCGCTGTGCGGCCGCCGCGGTGTGCGGCGCGGGCGCGCGGGGCCCCGGCGGGGTCACCGGTGTGCGGCGGGCCGCGGGCCCTGAGCCGGCCTCCCGGCGCCGGGAGCGGCGCGGGGCCGGGCTGCGCCCGGGAGGGCGGCGGCGGCGGACGCCGGCCGGCCGGTCTCCCGGGCACGGTGCGCGGGCCCGCACCGGAGTGCGGGCCCGCGACGGGTGCGTGGCCTGCGCCACGCGTCATCCCTGGTTCAGAGGATGGTGATGTTCTCGGCCTGCGGGCCCTTCTGGCCCTGCGTCACGTCGAACTCCACCTTCTGGCCCTCCTGCAGCTCACGGAAGCCCTGGGCGTTGATGTTGGAGTAGTGGGCGAAGACGTCGGCGCCGCCGCCGTCCTGCTCGATGAAGCCGAAGCCCTTTTCGCCGTTGAACCACTTGACGGTACCGGTGGCCATGTTCTCTCCTTCGGGGCAGTGCCGCAGGGCCGCACCGTGCGGTCCCGCGCGTCGCCGTGATGATCGCCCCGCCGAGAAAGAACCTCGGAAAACAAAAGTGCGCCTGGGTGGTCACAACCAGCAGGCGCACACACAAGTTCATGGGAACCACAACTGCAACTGGGACCACGATAGCACGCCGCGGAGTCGGCCGGAGGATTTCCCGCAGCGTCTCCCGAGGTCCCCGGCGCGCGGGCGGGCACCCGGCCCGTGCGCCGCAGGGGTCCGACCGCCGCCGCACCGTGCCGGGCGGCCCGGCGGCCGACGGCGCCGGGACCGGGACCGGGACCGGGCGCGGCGGTCGCCCCTCATCCCCTGGCGGGCACGCGCACGGCGATGACGGTGACGTCGTCGTCGGCGGTCCCGAGGGAGTCCATCAGGGCGGTGCACAGCTCGCCGAGGGGCAGGCCGGCCAGCACGGCGGCCTCCCGCCGCAGGCGCTCCAGGCCGGTGTCCAGGGGCCGCAGGCGCGACTCGACCAGGCCGTCGGTGTAGAGGAGCAGCGTGGCGCCCGGCGGCAGGGGGACGACGGCCGTGAGGCGCGGGGTGTCCGGGAGGATCCCGAGCAGCGCCCCGTGCCCCTCGGCCAGCAGGGTGGTGCGGCCGTCGGGGCGGACGAGCAGGGGCGGCGGGTGGCCCGCGCTGGACCAGTCGAACCGCCAGGCGCCGGCGGCCGCCCGGTGCAGGTGGCCGTAGACCGCGGTGGCCGAGTCGGCCGCGTCCAGGTGGCTCATGACCGTGTCCAGGCGGTGCAGGGTGCTTCCGGGGGGTTCGGGGCGGTCCACGGCCAGGGCGCGCAGCATGTTGCGGAGCGCGCCCATGCGGGTGGCGGCCTGCAGGTCGTGGCCGGCGACGTCGCCGACGGCCAGGGCCAGGGGTCCGCCGGGCAGCGGGAAGGCGTCGTACCAGTCCCCGCCGATCTCCGCGCTGCGCCCGGCGGGCCGGTAGCGGGCGGCCAGCTCCAGCCCCTCGACGGGCGGCAGGTCGGTGAGCATGCTGCGCTGGAGCGTCGCGGCGATGTCGGCCTGCTCCGCGTACAGGCGCGCGTTCTCCAGGGTGAGCGTGGCCCGCAGGCCCACCTCCTCGGCCAGTTCCACCTCCGCCGGGGTGAAGGCACGGCCGGAACCGGTGCGGGCCAGCGTCATCGCCCCGTAGGTGTGCTCGCGCAACCGCAGGGGCACGACCAGGGCGACCGCCGCACCGAGACCGGGCTGCTCCTGCCACCGCACGGGGGGCGAGGGGACCGGGGGCGCCGGAGGCGCCGGGGGGCCGCCGCCCGGTCCGGCCGCGCCCGGTGCGGACTGCTGCGTGCCGGATCCGAGCAGCACCAGGCCCAGCGGCTCGGAGGGGGGAACCCGGAACTGCTGCGGTGCGCCGCGGGCGGACACCGGCCCGACGGCTCCGGAGCGGTCCGCGCAGGCGGCCCTCCGCACCAGGCCGGGTTCGGCCACCAGGTCGAGCGCCGCCCGGTCGGCCAGGCGCGGCACCAGCAGCCGCGCCAGCCGCCCCAGCCTCTCCTCCGTGTCCGCCGCCGACACCAGCTCCATGGTCACCTCGGCCAGCCAGGCCAGCGCGGCGTTCACGTCCTCGGCGCGCTGCAGTGCCCGCTCCCCGCTCGCGAGCAGCGCCTCGTGCCGCGCCCGCTCGTCCCGCCGGGCGGTGACGTCCTGGAAGGCCACCACCGCGCCGCCGTCCGGGGACGCCGGGGACAGCGGGGTGCAGGTCCACATGACCTCCAGCGGCGCGCCGTCCGCGCGCAGGAACACGTCCTCGTCGCACCTGGCGGCCCGTCCCTCGCGCAGGGCGTCCCGCAGGCGGCACGCGGTCCCGGCCGGGCGGTCCCCCGGCCGGCGGCCCGTCCCCGCCACGTCCTGGAGGTCCCGGCCGGCCAGTCCCCCGGGCGGACGGCCCAGCAGGCGCTCGGCGGCCCGGTTGCCCAGGAGGACCGCGCCGCCCGCGTCCACCAGGCACACGCCGAGGCCGAGGGCGGCGAAGACCTCCCGGAACACGTCCGCCCCCGCCGCCGGCCCGGGGCACGGCGGAGGGCTGTACGGGACACCCGCGGGAAGCTTCACCCCTCCAGTCTCCTCTCCGACGGCCCGGACGGCGTGCGCGACCGGCCCCCGCCCCCGCTCCCGCCTCCGCCCCGGGGGAGGAGTGCGGTGAGGACCCCGCCGGCGGCGCCGACCGGGACGGGGTCCACGAGGACGGCCTCGAGGGCGACGGCCGGGGCGCGCGCAGGGCGAGGAGCAGCAGGACCCCGGCGACGGTGGCGACGGCCGCGACGACGGGAGGCAGGCGCCGGGCGAGGCGGCGGTCCGGGTCCGCCTGACCGGCCGGGGCCCCGCCGACGCGGAGGGTCCGGCCGGGGTGTCCCGCGGCCGCCGGGGGCCAGGACCGTGCCGCGCGGGCCGTCGACGAGCCGCGCCGTGGCGGGGCCGGTGTCGGCGGCGGCCGCCTGGAGGTCCTGGGGACGCCGGTCGGGCGGGCGCTCGACGCTCCCGACGGTGTCGCCGGCTTCGTGGACGGGCCCGGCCTCCACCCCTCGCTCACCGCCCGGCAGAACCTCGCCGCGCTGGCCGCCCTCCGCGGCCTCGACGCCCGGACGGCGGGGATCGACGACGTGCTCGGCCAGGTCGGGCTCACCGATGTCGCCGACGACCGCGCCCGCGGCTTCTCCCTGGGCATGCGTCAGCGGCTCGGACTCGCCGCCGCCCTGCTCACCCGGCCCCGGCTGCTCGTGCTCGACGAGCCCTCCAACGGCCTCGACCCGGCCGGCACGAGGCACGTCCACGGTGTCCTCACCCGCCTCGCGGCGGACGGGACCGCCGTCGTGCTCTCCAGCCACCGGATGGACGACAGCCACCGGATGGACGACCTGGAGGCCCTGTGCTCCGAGGTCACCGTCGTCGCCACCGGACGGGTCGTGTTCTCCGGCCCTCCGGAGAAGCTGGCCGCCGAGAACCGTGAACTCGACTACCGGCTGCTCACCTCCGACCCGCGGACCGCCCACCGGCTGGCGGCCGGCACCGCCGGGGTGCGGGTCGTCGACGACGCCGGGCCGCGGCGCGGAGCCGGGGCGCTCGTCGTGCACGCGCCGGTGCCCGCCCTCGACGCACTGGTGGCGCGGCTCGTGCACGCGGGTGTCGCGGTGCGGGGGCTCGCACCCGTGGTACCGCCGCTCGAGGCCGCGTTCCTCGCCCTCACCGGGCAGCAGGAGGCCGGCCGGTGACCGCGGCCGCCGCCGACGTCCGCACCGCCGACGTCCGCACCGCCGGCGCCCGCCGCGTCCCGGTGGTGCGCGTCTACCGCTTCGAGCTGGTCAAGCTGGTCTCGCAGTGGCGGATCCGCCTGCTGCTCCTCGCCTGCTGGACCGTGCCGGGGCTCTTCGTCGCCGCGGTGGGCCGGCAGGGCCCGCTCCCCGTCGACACCCTCTTCGGCCGCTGGATGCACGCCACGGGATGGGCCGGGCCGCTGGTGGTGCTCGGCTTCGCGGGCACCTGGGTGCTCCCGCTGCTGGCCTGCGTGGTCGCCGGCGACGTGTTCGCCTCCGAGGACCGGCTCGGCACCTGGCGCCACCTGCTCGTGGCGGTCCGGTCGCCCCGGCGGGTCTTCGCCGCGAAGGCACTGGCCGGCCTCACCGTCGTCCTGCTGCTCGTGGCCGGCCTGCCCTGCTCCGGTACGGCCGGCGGGATCGCGTCGGCCGGCGACCGCCCGCTGGTCGGCCTCGACGGCCACCTGCTGGCCCCGGCGGACGCCGCCGGGGCGGTCCTCCTCGCCTGGGTCTGCGTCCTGGCCCCGACCCTGGCCCTCGCCGCGGTCGGGCTGCTCGGGTCGGTCGCGCTGGGGCGGTCCCCGACGGGGCTGCTGCTGCCCGCGCTCGTCGCGCTCGCGATGCAGCTCGCCCAGATGCTGCCGCTGCCCGCCGCCGTGCGCCTCGCCCTGCCCGGCTACGCCTTCACCGCCTGGAACGGCCTGTTCACCAGTCCGGTGCAGGCCGGCCCGGTCCTGGTGTCCACCGCGGTCGGCCTGGGGTGGGCCGTGGCCGCGACCGCGTCGGCCCACCTGCTCTTCCTGCGGCGCGACTTCACCGGCCCGGCCCACGACGGCACCGGGCTCCGCGCGGCCGCCGTCGGGCTCCTGCCGGCGGCCGGACTGGCCGCGCTCACGGTCGCGGCCGTCACCGCAGCGGTCCCGTCCCCGGGCTCCGGGATCGGGCGGGAGGAGGTGGAACGGTCGGTCGCCACGGCGTTCGCCCACCTCTACCGCCTGCAGACCGGGCAGCTCAACCGCCCCGACGTCACCGAGGCGCAGCTGCGGACCGCGGCGGCGTGCACCAGGGGCGGCGGCCGGACCGCCGCCCGGGGGCCGGGCAACGACTGGCGCTGCGTCGTCACCTGGCACCTCCCCGGCGCCGAGGCCGCGGGGACGGCCGTCTACCAGCTCGACGTCACCTCGGACGGGCGGTTCGTCGCGGACGGCGACGGACCGAAGGAGGTGAACGGCTGCTTCCTGGTGCGGACCCCGGCCGGGGACGCGCCGAACCCGCTCTGGCAGTTCGACGGCACCGTCGGGCTGCTCCGCCTCTCGAAGGGATGACCCCATGCAGGTAACCCGCAACCGCCGGCCGGTCCGGGCCGGGTCGCGCGGCGGACGCGCCGGCCGCCGGACCACCCTCACGGCGGCCGCCACCGCGGTGGTCCTCGCCGCCACCGCCGGCGTGGGCTACGCCCGGACGCACCGGTTCGGCACCGACCGGGTCGGCCAGGTCACCCGCGACGGGCGGGTCGTCTCCAGCGACCAGTACATCGCCCCGTACGGCGACCGGCTCGTCATCGACAACGGCAAGATCATGTCGTCCTCGGTCAGCCCGGACGGCACCCACCTCGCGGCCTCGCTCGCCGACGGCGGGAGTGCGCTGGCCGTCGTCGACGTGAGGACCCGGCGGGTGCAGCAGGTCGTCGGCGCCGCCGCGTCGTCGCAGCCCCGCCTCGGCAGCAACGCCGTGGGCCAGGAGGGCCCCGTGTACTCGCCCGACGGCCGGCAGCTGTGGCTGGGCCAGACCGACGGGTGCACCAGGTTCACGGTCGGCCCGGACGGCACGGTCTCCGACCCGAGGCCCGTCACCGTCCCGGCGGACGGCTCCAGGCGCGCGCTCGTCGGCCGGGCGGTGTTCTCGCCCGACGGCTCCACCGTGTACGCCGCGGTCAACGGCCAGACCGGGTGGTCGCCATCGACGCGGCGACCGGGGCCGTCCGGCGGAGCTGGCCCGTGGGCAACGCGCCCCGCGGCATGGCCCTCGTCGGCAACAGGCTCTACGTCGGCAACGAGGGCGGCCGTCCGGCGAGGCCCGGTGACACGACCATCGACTCGTACGGCACCCGGGTGCCGGCCGACCCCCGGACCGGCGCCGCCACCACCGGCACGGTCAGCGTCATCGACCTGGCGCACCCGGACGCGGCCCCCACGGGCATCGACGTCGGCCTGCACCCCACCGCCCTGTACGCCAAGGGCGAGGCCCTGTTCGTCACCGGCACGGCCTCCGACGACGTGTCGGTCATCGACACCGGCAAGGGCAGGGTCGTGCAGACCATCGGCACCCGGCCGTGGCCGGAGGCGTCGGTGGGCTACGAGCCGACCGCCGTGACGCTCACGGACGACGGCCTCCTCCTGGTGACGCTCGGCCGCGCCGACGCGGTCGCCGTCTACCGGTACAAGGGCCCGCAGGAGCCGGTGAGCTACGTCGGCCTGCTCCCGACGGACTACTTCCCCGCGGAGGTGGCGACCGTCGGCGACCAGGTGCTGGTCTCCAACACCCGCGGCATCGACGCCCGCCGCCCGAACAACCCCGCCGGGCACGGCACCCGCGACACCACGTCGAGCGTGCAGTGGTTCACGCTGCCGGACGACCGCGGCATCAGGTCCCTGACGGCGAAGGTCTTCCGGCAGAACGGCTGGACCGCCGGCTCCGTGGAGCTCGCCGGGCACGGGGTCGGCGCCGGGCCGGTGCCGGTGCCGAAGCGGCTCGGGGACCCGTCGACGATCAGGCACGTCTTCCTGGTCGTCAAGGAGAACCGGACCTACGACCAGGTCTTCGGCGACATGCCGCAGGGCGACGGCGACCCGTCGCTGACGCAGTTCGGCGAGAACGTGACGCCGAACCAGCACGCGCTGGCGCGGCAGTTCGGACTGTACGACAACACGTACGACGTCGGCACGAACTCCGCCGAGGGGCACAACTGGCTGATGCAGGCCGACGACCCGGAGTACACCGAGTCCTCGGCCGGCGCGTACCAGCGCAGCTACGACACCGAGAACGACGCCCTCGGACACCAGCGGTCCGGCTTCCTCTGGACCGGCGCGCAGGCGGCCGGGAGGAGCGTGCGGGACTTCGGCGAGTTCCAGTCGTTCGAGAGCAAGCCGGCGGGGGCGTCCTGGCAGAACCTGTACTGCGACGCCAAGGACATGGCGGCCACCGGCCGGCCCTCCGCGTACCCCATCCGGACGGGCTCGGCGATCCCGTCGCTCAACGCGGTCTCGGCGCCCGGCTTCCCCATGTTCGACCTCGACGTCCCGGACGTCTACAAGTACGAGGTCTGGAAGCAGGACTTCGAGAAGAACGGTCCGGCGGACCTGAACATGTTCTGGCTCTCCAACGACCACACCGGCGGCCCGGCGAGCGCGGCGGCCCAGGTGGCGGACAACGACCTCGCGGTCGGCCGGCTGGTCGACGGGATCTCGCACAGCCCGTACTGGAAGGACTCGGCGGTCTTCGTCGTCGAGGACGACTCCCAGGCGGGCCTCGACCACGTCGACGGCCACCGCGCCCCGGTCCAGATCATCAGCCCCTGGGCCCGGCACGGCGCCGTCGACAGCCGCTACTACTCGCAGATCACGATCATCCGCACCATCGAGCAGATCCTCGGGATCCACCCGATGAACCAGAAGGACAGCGCGGCCAGCCCGATGGAGGGGGCGTTCACCCGGCAGCCGGACGGCACGCCGTTCACCGCGCTGCCCAACCGGATCCCGCTGACCGACGGCCTCAGGACCCAGCCGGCCTGCGGCCCGGACACCCCGGCTCCGCAGAACCCCCGTGCGGCGGCCGCCCCGTCGGCGAGCGTGCCGGCGGACAGGCGGCAGGTCGCGGCGGAGTGGGACCGGTGGAAGTCGCACCAGCGGCTGACCGGGCCGGACGCCGTCCCCGACTTCGCGAACCCCGCGCAGATGGACCACTTCACGTGGTACCAGACGCACGGGTGGAGGAAGCCGTACCCCGGCGAGGACAGGATCTTCGCACCGGAGGACGTGCCGGGCGCCTTCATCCCGTCGCCGGAGTCCGACGGCTGACGTCCGCGCCGACGTCCGCGCCGACGTCCGCAGGAGCGTTGCGGACCGACCGCACCCAGGGGCCCCCGGCCGGCGTCACCGCCGGCCGGGGCCCCGCCCCCGTGCCCCCCGGGGGCCCGGGGGGGCCGGGGGGGGGGGGCGGGCGGGGCGGGGGGGGGGGCGGGCGGGGGGGGGGGGGGGCCCGGCCCG
>NZ_JBIAWP010000048.1:0-11597 GCF_042895785.1 Streptomyces sp. NPDC001380
CGCCGGCACCGGCCACGGCCGCATCAGCAACGCCCTGAGGAACGACGGCACCCCCGCACTCGACATCCGCGCCACCACCGACCACGGCGACATCACCGCCCGCAGCCTCTGACCGCCCGCGGCCCCTGAAGGAGCACCCCTCATGACCAACCTGGCCATCGCGGCGAACGGGCTGCGGAAGTCCTACGGCGACAAGGTCGTGCTCGACGGCGTCGACCTGGCCGTCCCCGAGGGAACGGTCTTCGCCCTGCTCGGCCCGAACGGCGCCGGCAAGACCACCGTCGTCAAGATCCTCTCCACCCTCGTCCCCGCCGGCCCGGGCACCGGAGCCGTCCACGTCGGCGGCCACGACCTCGCCGCCGACCCCCAGGCCGTCCGAGCCGCGATCGGCGTCACCGGACAGTTCTCCGCCGTCGACGGCCTGATCACCGGCGAGGAGAACATGCTCCTCATGGCGGACCTGCACCATCTCCCCAGGCCCGAGGGACGGCGGGTCGCCGCCGGGCTGCTGGAGCGCTTCGACCTGGCCGAGGCCGCGAAGAAGCCCGCCTCCACCTACTCCGGCGGCATGAAGCGCCGCCTCGACATCGCCATGACCCTGGTCGGCTCCCCCCGGATCATCTTCCTCGACGAGCCGACCACCGGCCTCGACCCGCGCAGCCGCCACACCATGTGGCAGATCGTCCGCGAGCTCGTCGCAGACGGGGTCACCGTCTTCCTCACCACCCAGTACCTCGAGGAGGCCGACCAGCTCGCCGACCGCATCGCCGTCCTCCACGACGGCAGGATCGCCGCGCAGGGCACCGCCGGGGAGCTCAAGCGGCTCGTCCCCGGCGGGCACGTCCGGCTCCGCTTCACCGACCCGGCCGCCCACCGGTCCGCCGCCCTCGCGCTGCCCGGGGCCGCGCGGGACGACGAGGCGCTGGCGCTGCAGATCCCCAGCGACGGCACCCAGCGCGAGCTGCGCTCCGTCCTCGACCGGCTCGACGCCACCGGCGTCGAGGCGGACGAGCTGACCGTGCACACCCCCGACCTCGACGACGTGTTCTTCGCCCTGACCGACAGCGGCAGCGCGCCCGACCTGCCGAACCAGCCGAACCGGTCCACGGAGGCCCTGCGATGAGCTCCCTCTCCCTCGCCGTGCGCGACTCGTCCACCATGCTGCGCCGCAACCTGCTGCACGCCCGGCGCTACCCGTCCCTCACGCTGAACCTGCTGCTCACCCCGGTCATGCTGCTGCTGCTCTTCGTCTACGTCTTCGGCAACGCGATGAGCGGCGGCGCGGGCCGCGCGGCCTACATCGCCTACGTCGTGCCGGGCATCCTGCTGCTGACCGTCGGCTCCACCGTGGTCGGCACCGCGGTCTCCGTCTCCACCGACATGGCGGAGGGCATCATCGCCCGCTTCCGCACCATGGCCATCCACCGCCCGTCGGTACTCGTCGGACACGTCGTCGGCAGCGTCCTGCAGTCGGTCGCCGGCGTGGTCCTCGTCGGCGCCGTCGCCGTGGCGATCGGCTTCCGCTCCGCCGGTGCGACCGCCCCGGAATGGCTCGCGGCGTTCGGGCTGGTCGTCCTGTTCGCCCTGGCGCTCACCTGGATCGCGGTCGGCATGGGCCTGGTCAGCCCGAACGCGGAGGCCGCAAGCAACAACGCGATGCCGCTGATCCTGCTGCCCCTGATCTCCAGCGCCTTCGTCCCGCTGCACTCCATGCCGGGCTGGTTCCAGCCCGTCGCCCGGTACCAGCCCTTCACGCCCGTCATCGAGACCCTGCGCGGGCTCCTCCTCGGCACCCCCGTCGGCAGCAACGGGTGGATCGCCCTGGCCTGGTGCCTCGGCCTCAGCGTGCTCGGCTACCGCTGGTCGGCCTCGACGTTCGACCGGGACGCGCGGTAACGCCCCGCCGGGGGCGGGCCGCCTCCCGCGGCCCCGCACCACCGCACCCGCGTTCCGCCCGGGGCGGCGCACACCGGCACCGCGCCGGCGTGCGCCGCCCCGCCGACGTTCCCGGCCGCCGCACCGCGGCCCGGCGGCCCGGCGGACGGCGGCCCCGAGGCCAGGCGGGCGGCGGCGGACGCGCCGCCGCAGCAGCCGGGCGGGGCCCGCCGTCAGGCGCCGCCCGCACCGTCGAAGGAGCCGCCGCGCCCGGCACCGGCCGCGAAGCGCGCCGCCCCGGCGCGCGTGTCGGCGGCCAGGGACCGCAGCCCGTGCCGCCACTCCCCGGCCAGGGCCTCCGCCTCGGGCAGTCCCTCCTGCTGCAGGAGGGAGAGCCGGTCCTCGCGCAGGCAGGTCTGCGGGAAGCGGGCGAGGCCGGCCGCCAGCTCCTCCGCCGCCTCCCGCTCGCGGCCCACCGGCACCACGCGGTTGGCCAGTCCGATGCGGTACGCCTCGGCCGCGTCGACGGGGCGGCCGGTGAGCACCATGTCCATCGCGACGCCCGCGCCCACGATCCGGGGCAGCCGCACCGTGCCGCCGTCGACGAGGGGCACGCCCCAGCGGCGGCAGAAGACGCCGAAGACCGCGTCCTCGGCGGCCACCCGCAGGTCGCACCAGAGGGCGAGTTCCAGCCCGCCGGCCACGGCGTGCCCGGCCACGGCGGCGACGACGGGCTTGCCGAGCCGCAGGCGGGTGGGGCCCATCGGGCCGCGGCCGCCTGCCTCCAGGCGGTTGCCGCGCGGGGTGCCCACGGCCTTGAGGTCCGCCCCGGCGCAGAAGGTGCCGCCCTCGCCCCACAGCACCGCGGCCGAGGCCGAGGGGTCCGCGTCGAAGTCCTCGAACGCCTCGGCCAGCGCCTGCGCGGTCGGGCCGTCCACCGCGTTGCGCGCGGCGGGCCGGGAGAGGACGACGGTGGTGACCGGCCCGGCCCGCTCGGTGCGGACGGCCGGCGCGCTCACCGGGCGGCCCCGCGGACGGGACGCGGGCGCGCGGAGGGCCCGTGTGCGGACGGGGGGACGGTGCCGCCGCGCCTCCCGCGCCGCTCCCGCCGCCCCGCGGATCCGGGTCCTGGTCCTGGTCCTGGCACGACGGGCAGCGTAGGGCGGCGCCCGCCCCGCGTCCAGGGGTCCGGGGGCCGGGGGCCGCCGGGCGGTGCGGCGCGCCGGTCAGCCGCGGTCCCGCAGCTCCTTGAGCCGGGCGACGTCGGCCGCGTGCCCGGCCCCGCCGCCCTCGTGGTCGGGGGTCTCGACGACGAGCGGCACGCCCGCGGTCGCCGGGTGGGCGAACAGCTCGCGGAAGGGTTCGGCGCCGATGTGCCCGCTGCCGATGTTGGCGTGCCGGTCCTTGCGGGCGCCCGCGACGTCCTTCGAGTCGTTGGCGTGGACCAGCCGCAGCCGCCCCTCGCCCGCGGCCGCCGTCAGCAGGTCCAGCGCCTCCTTCATCCCGCCGGGCGCGGCCAGGTCGTGCCCGGCGGCGAAGGCGTGGCAGGTGTCGAGGCAGACGCCGACCCTCGGGTGGCGGTCGAGCGCGTCCGCGTACGCGGCCAGGTGCTCCATGCGGGAGCAGAGCGAACGGCCCTGGCCGGCGGTGGGCTCCAGCAGCAGCCACGGGGCGTCGTCGCCGAGGCCGTCCAGCTCGTCCAGCAGCGGGCGCACGTCCGCCCGGACCTGCGCCATCGCCTCCGCGTACCGGGAGCCGCCGCCCGGGGCGGTCCCGACGGCCGAGCCGGTGTGGACCACGACGCCGCGCGCCCCGATGGTGTGGGCGCGCAGCAGCGAGTGGCGCAGGGAGGCGGTGGAGCGCTCGCGGGTGGCAGCGTTGTCCGAGCCGAAGTTGATCAGATAGGGGGCGTGGACGAAGGCGGGGATGCCGTCCCGGGCGCAGGCGTCCCGGAAGGCGGCGTCGTGCCCGGGGTCGCCCGGCGGGGTGGCCCAGCCGCGCGGGTTGGCGACGAAGACCTGCACCGCCTCGGCGCCGATCCGGCGCGCGTAGGCCAGTCCGGTCCCGACCAGCCCCCGGCCGGCGACCGGCACGTGGGCGCCGACGGGGTTGCGCAGGGCGGCGGGGCCGCGGTCGACGGGCGGGGCGGAAACCGGGACGGGGCCGCGGTCGGCGGGCGGGGCGGGGGCCGGGACGGGGCCGCGGTCGGCGGGCGGGGCGGGGGCCTGGTCGGGCGGGGCGTGCATGCCCCCGAGCCTGCCACGTCCTGCGGGGCGCGCCGCCGCCGAGGCGGCGGGCGGCCCGGGTTCACTGCACGCAGAACTCGTTGCCCTCCGGGTCGGCGAGGACGACGTGGCTGCCGGACACCTCGTCGACGACCCGGAGGACGGCGACGCCGAGCCCCTTCAGACGCTCCACCTCGGCGTCGCGCCGCGCGGCCCCGGCGTGCAGGTCGAGGTGGAGCCGGTTCTTGGACCGCTTGCCCTCCCGGGCCTCGGGGACGGCCTGGAAGAGCAGGCGGCGGCCGAGGCCGGTGCCGGCGGCGGGGTCGACGGGGTCCTCGGCGTGGCGCACGGCGGCGGCGTGCCGCCACGCGCGGCGGCCGTCGACGAGGACGGTCTGCTCCTCGCCGACGACGCCGGAGGCGAGCAGCCGCTCGACGAGGGCGCTGTTGTCCTCGCACTCGCAGCCGAGGGCCTCGGCCCAGAAGGCGGCCTGGGCGAGGGGGCCGGCGCAGTCGACGACGAGCTTCCCGTGCACGGCCGTGCGGTCCTCCGGCGTCCTGCGGGTCCCGGGATCCTGCCCACCCGACGGTGCAACCACTTATACTGGTGACATGACGGCGGCGGCAAGCACCGGCCTGGTCCTCCGCTCCCCCGAGGGCACCCGGTACCTCTTCGACCCCGGCGCGCTGTGCCTGGAGCTCCTCACCACCGGCGGTCCGGGCCCCCTGGCCCGCCACGAGGTGCTGCACGCGCCGGAGGACCTGTCCCGCTGGCTGGCCCTGTCCCGGCTCGGTGTCGGCCCCGGCGACGTCCGCGTCTCCCCGGGGGAGCTCGCGGCGGCGCGGCGGCTGCGCGACGCCCTGTGGCGGCTGGCCCGCGCCGCGGCGGGCGGCGGCCCCTGGGGCCCCGGGGACCTTGCGGAGGTCAACCGCGCCGCGGCCGCCCCGCCGCTCGCCCCGTGCATCGGCGCCGACCGCACCCGCGTCTGGCAGCTGCCCGCCGACGGGACCGGTGCGCTGTCGACCGTCGCCCGCGACGCGGTCGACCTGTTCACCGGTCCGCTCGCCGGCCGGATCCGCGAGTGCGCGGCCCACGACTGCTTCCTCGTCTTCGTGGACGCCTCCCGGCCGGGGCGGCGGCGCTGGTGCGCCATGGAGCGCTGCGGGACCCGCAGCAAGACGCGGGCCCTGCGCGCCCGCCGCGCCACCGGGGGGACGGCGGCACCGGCCGGCCCCGCGTCCGAGGACACCGCCGACGGAAGGACCGGGCCGTGATCCGCCCCACCGGACCGACCCGCCCCACCGGACTGACCCGGGACGCCGGATTCCAGATCGGCGTCTCCCGCACGCTCCCCCTCCCCCCGGAGGCCGTCTGGCGGTTCCTCGTCTCGGCCGAGGGGACGGCCCTGTGGCTCGGCCACGGGGCCGTCCTCCCCTCGGAGCGCGGGGCGGCGTGGACGGCGGCCGACGGCACGTCCGGCGAACTCCGCTCCCGGCACGAGGGGTCGCGCGTCCGCCTCACCCGGCGTCCCGCCGGGCCGGGCGCCGAGTCCACGGTCCAGGTCACCGTCATCCCCCGCGGGGAGGGCGCGACGGTCCGCTTCCACCAGGAGCGCCTCGCCGACGCCGCCGGACGCGAGGAGCGGCGGCGGCACTGGCGGTCCGTCATGGACGCCCTCGAGCAGGCCCTGTCCCCTGCGGCCGACCGGCCGCCCCGCGGCTGACCGGCCGCCCCGCCGCCGGCCCCGGCGGGGCCGGACTCCGGCAGCGCGCGGCGGGGCCGGGACACCCTCCGGCATCCCGGCCCCGCCTTCCGTGCTCGTCCGTGCCCGCCCGCGCCGGCCGTCAGCGGCCGGCCCCCTCGCCGTCCTCGCGGGCCTTCCTCGGCAGCAGGAAGGCGACGAGGACGGTCAGCAGCAGCATCCCGTCCACGACCCACAGGACCGTCTTCATCGCCGTGCCGAAGCCGCCCTGGAAGGCGGACCGGCCGGTGTCCTGCAGGGCCCGGGCGACCGCGGCGCGGGCCTGCGGGGAGGCGGCGGCCGCCCGGGCGTCGCGCTCCAGCCGGGCGCAGGAGGCGGGTGCGGCCTCGGGGTCCTTGGCGGTGGCCCGGTCGCGGCCGCAGTCGTGCAGGCCCCGGACGAGGGCGTCCTGCGCGGCGCCGGTGACCTGGGCCGCGGCCAGCCGCGCCCGCAGGGCGGGCGCGGCGTCGTCGGCGGCCGAGGCGACGCCGCCGCCCAGCAGGCCGAAGAAGACGGTGCCGAGCAGGGCCACGCCGAACGCGCTGCCGAGCTGCTGCATCGCCGTCATGGTGCCCGCCGCGGAGCCGGTCTCGTGCTGCTCCACCCCGGCCAGCACGATGTCGAAGAACGGCGCCATCAGCAGGCCCATGCCGATGCCGGTGACCACCAGGGCGGGGGTGAGCTGCCAGGGGGTGACGCCGGCGCCGGCGCGGTCCAGGGTGAACCAGACGCCGAGGACGCCGAGCGCCATGACGAGCGCGCCGCCGTGCAGGACCCGGCGGCCGAACCGCTGGACCGCCTGGGCCAGCCCGAAGCCGACCACCATGCCGCCCGACCAGGGCACCATGGCGAGTCCGGCGCGGAGCGTGGAGTAGCCGAGGCCCATCTGGGTGTAGAGGCTGAAGACCAGCATGAAGCCGTTCATGGCGGAGAAGAAGACGAGCCCGACGGCCATGCCGCCGCTGAAGCCCCGCTTGCGGAAGAGGGTCGGCACGACCAGGGGGTCGCCGCCGGCCCGGCTGCGCCGGGACTCGTACCGGCCGAAGAGGACGAAGACCGCCGCGGAGGCCGCCAGCATCGCGAACGCCCAGAGCGGCCAGTCGCGCTCGCGCCCCTGGACCAGGGGGAAGACGAGCAGGAAGGCGGCCAGTGAGGCCAGCAGCATGCCGGGGATGTCCAGCCCGGGGGCCTGCGGGGAGCGGCCGCGGGGGAGGAGGCGGAGCGCGCCGAGGAGGGCGGCGGCGCCGAGCGGCAGGTTGATCAGGAAGATCATCCGCCAGCCGGTGCCGGCGTAGTCGGCCTCGACGAGCCAGCCCGCGAGGATGGGGCCGCCGACCGCAGACAGGCCCATGACCGGCCCGAACAGGCCGAACGCGGCCTGCATCTCCTTCGGCGGGAACATCTCCTTGATCATGCCGAGGCCCTGCGGGAGCATCACCGCCCCGAAGAGGCCCTGCACGACGCGGGCGCCGATCAGCATCCCGGGCGACTGCGCGACGGCGCAGAGCAGCGAGCCGGCGGTGAAGCCCGCGGCGCCGACCAGGAACATCAGGCGGCGGCCGTGGATGTCGCCGAGCCGCCCGCCGGTGATGAGCCCGACCGCCATGGCGAGGGTGTAGGCGGCGCCCAGCCACTGGACGGTGCTCGCGCCGCCGCCGAGGTCGGCGCGCATGGAGGGGCCGGCGATGTTGGTGACCACGGCGTCGAGGAGGTCCATCACCTCGGCGGCCAGGATCACGAAGAGGGCTGCCCAGCGCCACCGGTACGGCGCGGGCTGGGTGGCCGGGGCGCTGTCGAGCGCGACACCGGTACTGGTCATGGGGACTCCCCGAGTCGGTGAACGACGTTCACCATAGTCGATCGCTGTTCATCCGGCGAACAACGTTCTCCACGATATAGCGCGATGCGCGCGCCGGACAAGATATATCGCTTCTCGGACCGGTGTTCTCCCGCTCCGATCACCGTTCACCGGGCGTCCTACACTGGACCGATGAGCACCGGTCCGGCCAGCGACGACACCCTCCCCGCCACCCCCTGGGAGCGGTCACCCCGCAGGCGGCCGGCGGCGCGGGTCCCGCTCACCCCCGAGCGCGTCGTCGACGCCGCCTACGAGGTCCTCGACCGCGAGGGCCTCGACGGACTGACCATGCGCCGGGTCGCCGCCGAGCTCGGCACCGCCGTGTCCGCCCTCTACGCCCACGTCAGCAGCAAGGACGAGCTGCTGGAGCTGATGTACCAGCGGATGTTCGCGGGCCTGGAGATCCCCGACCCCGACCCGGACCGGTGGCAGGAGCAGATCAAGGAGTTCGCCCGCGCGGGACGCGCCCGGCTGCTCGCCCACCGCGACATGGCGCGCATCTCCATGGCCCACGTCCCCTTCACCGCCGGCCTGCTCCCCCAGCTGGAGCGGATGCTGGCCCTCTTCCGGAACGCCGGCCTCCCCGACCGGATCACCGCGGTCGTGGGCGACATGCTCTCCACCTACCTGGAGGGCTTCACCCTGGAGGAGGAGATGTGGGCCGCGCGGCTGGCCGCGCAGGACGGCGGGGACGGCACGGCCGCCTGGGCGCGGATGCGGGCCGAGATGGAGGCGTACTTCGCCTCGCTGCCGCCGGACCGCTTCCCCCACCTCACCGCGCTCTCCGGCGTGATGGCCGACGAGGACCAGGACCAGCGCTTCGAGGCCGGCCTGGAGATCATCGTCCGCGGCCTGGCCACCTACCTCGACGAGGACGGCGCCCGCCCGGCCGCCCCCCGGGGCACGGCGGACACGGCGGACCGGGGCGCGGGCCCCGGGCGCACGGCGGGCGGGACCGGGCACGGCCGCCCGGCCCCGCCGCAGGGCTGACGGGCCGTCAACCGGCCAGTCGCGCGACGCCCTCGACGAGGCGGTCCACGTCCTCCGCGCAGGTGTAGGCCGCGAGGCCGGCCCGGACGGCGCCCGCGTCGCCGAGGCCGGCGTGCCGGGCCGCCTCGACGGCGTAGAAGCTGCCGGCCGGGGCGTTCACCCCCAGCCCGGCCAGGTGCTCGGACACCTGCCGGGGCGCGTGCCCGGCGACGGAGAAGAGCGCGGTGGGGGTGCGCCGCTTCGGCGCGCCGTGCAGCGTGACGCCGGGGAGCGCCGCGAGGCCGTCGAGGAGGCGGCCGAAGAGCTCCTCCTCGTGGGCCTCGACCTGCCGCATCGACTCCAGCACCCGGGCCCGGCGGGACCCGCCGGACTCCCCCGGCTCCCCTGACCCGCCCGCCGGCCCGGCCAGGTCCGCGACGAAGTCGACGGCGGCGGCCGTCCCGGCCAGCAGCTCGTAGGGGAGCGTGCCGAGCTCGAACCGCTCGGGCACGGCGTCGCTGGACGGCAGCAGCTTGTCCGGGCGCACGGTCTCCAGCAGTCCGGGGTCGGCCGCCAGCAGACCGTGGTGCGGGCCGAAGAACTTGTACGGCGAGCAGGCGTAGAAGTCGGCCCCCAGCTCCGCTGTCGAGACCGCCGCGTGGGGCGTCAGGTGGACGCCGTCCACGTACACCAGCGCGCCGACCGCGTGCGCCGCCTCCGCGATCGCCGGGACGTCCGGGCGGGTGCCGAACAGGTTGGACGCGGCCGTGACGGCCACCAGCCGGGTGCGCGGGGAGAGGACGGCCGCCACGTCGTCCACCGTGAGACCGCCCGTCGCCGGGTCGAAGTCCGCCCACCGCAGGATCGCGCCGCTCGCCTCGGCGGCGGTCTGCCAGGGGCGGATGTTGGCGTCGTGGTCCAGCCGCGTCACCACGACCTCGTCGCCCGCACGCCACTGCCGGGACAGCGCCCGGGCCATGTCGTACGTCGCCTGCGTCATGGACCGCGCGAAGACCACGCCCTCGGCCCGGCAGCCCAGCAGATCGGCGACGGCGGCGCGGGCCCCGGCCACCACGGCCTCGGTGCGCCGCTCGGCGGCGGTGACGGTGCCGCGGTTGGCGAGGCCGCCGCAGAGCGTGTCCGCCACCGCCTGCGCCACCTGCCGGGGGACCTGGGAGCCGCCGGGGCCGTCGAAGTGGGCGGTGCCGGACGCGAGGGCGGGGAAGCAGGCGCGGACGCGGTCGATGTCGAGGCTCATGGGCCCATCCTGCCGGGCCCGCCCCCGCCGTCAAGGGCACGGCCGGTCCGGGTCCGCGGGGGTCCGGCAGGCCCGCGAGGGGGCGGGCGGGCAGGGACGGACGGCCCTGGCGCGGGCGGGTGGGGCGGGTGAGGCTGGAGGGAGCAGGGCGGGACCGGCCACGAGGCGGAGGACGGGATCATGCAGCTGCAGACCGGAGCGCAGGACGGACAGCGGACCGGGCGGCGGACCGGGCGGGCCGGGCCCGCAGGCCGCAGCGCGACTCGCACCGCGGCCCGCACCGCGACGGCGGCCGGGGGCCGGCCGTGACGGGCGTGGTGGTGGGGGCGGACGGCTCGGCGTGCGGCCTGCAGGCGGTGGCGGTCGCGGCCCGCGAGGCGCTGCTGCGGCACTGCCCGCTGCGCGTGGTGCACGGCTTCCTCTGGCCGTACTTCCCGGTGTCGCTCAGCCCGTCGGCGGTCGGTCCGCCGGAGGGCGGGCTGCGCAACGAGGCGCGGCGCATCGTCGGCGAGGCCCTGGAGCACGCGCGGAAGGCCGCGCCCGGTGTGGAGGCCACCGGCGAGGTGGTGACGGGCTCGGCGGACGCGGTGCTGGTGGCGGAGTCGCGCGGGGCGGACCTGGCGGTGGTCGGCGACCGGGGGCTGGGCGGGTTCGGCGGACTGCTGCTGGGGTCGACCGGGGTGCAGCTGTCGGCCCACGCGGGCTGCCCGGTCCTCGTGGTCCGCGGACGGCCGGAACCCGACGGTCCGGTCCTGCTCGGTGTGGACGGGTCGCCGGCGAGCGCCCCGGCGGTGGACTTCGCGTTCGCCGAGGCCGAGCTGCGCGGCGTGCCGCTGGTCGCGCTGCACGCGTGGACGGGGCCGGTCTCCGGCGGGCCGGGCGACATGCTGCCGCTGGCGTTCGACGCCGACCTGGTGGCCGCGGAGGAGGAGCGGCTGATGGCGGAGGCCCTGGCGGGCGCGCGGGCGGACCGGCCGGGGGTGGCGGTGGAGGAGCGGCTGCTGCGGACCAGGACGCGCCCGGCGCTGATCGAGGCGTCGCGGGAGGCGCAGCTGCTGGTGGTGGGGGCGCGGGGACGCGGCGGGTTCACGGGGCTGCTGCTCGGGGCGGTGAGCCAGGCGGTCCTGCACCACGCGGAGTGCCCGGTGGCGGTCGTGCACAAGCGTTGACACCCTCCCAGGGCCGACACTCCAGCCGGACGGCTCTCGCTCGCGAGGGGGTGAGGTGGAAGCCACACCGGCAGGTGAACGGACAGCACAGCAGGTCGGCACGTGGGTCAGCCATCGGCCGGTGATCGACGGGATCCGGCAGGGCATGCACGGGTGACCCACGGGCCGCGCAGGCTACGGCCGACGCTGAAGCCCATCTCGACTGGGCCATGGCGGGCATCAACTCGACGTCCCGCCGGAGCCACCAGCACCCGGTCGGCGCCCGAAGGCAGGCGAGGCAAATTCTTGACCTATCGGTCCAAAAGTCTTACGTTGGACAAGCGGCCGGGCGACATGCCCGACAGTGCTCCGCGCAGCACCCGCACACTCGAAGGAAGTTCCCCCATGAGCAGCAACATCCAAGCAGTGAGCGCTTTCAGCGTTGCCTCTCCAGGGTGAGGATGGCCTTGGCGGTTGACGTGAGGCGGTTGGGGCTGCAGCGGGCGTGGCGGAAGATCCGCCA
>NZ_JBIAWP010000049.1:0-10080 GCF_042895785.1 Streptomyces sp. NPDC001380
ATGCTCATGGGGACTCCCTGGAAGACTCGGTAGCGACGGTCCCGGTGACCGTCACGCCCTGCTTCCGCCGCCTTCGCGGACCCGGATGCACCCCGTGGTACGAAAGTTGACGGCCGGTCCGGACCGTCCGGGGAGCGCTGGCGCTCCGGGGGAGGGCCCCGGGGAGGCCCGGGCGGCGCCAGCCGTCCGCCGCCGGAACCGGCCGCGGGCCGCGGGCCGGACGGCGTCGGTCCTCCGGCGCCGGTCGTCGCGGCGTCAGACCTCCGGCGCCGGCCCTCGCGGCGTCACTCCTCGTCGAGGGTGATGACCGCGTTGGGGCAGAGGGCGGCCGCGAGCCGCGCGGCGGCGTGCTGCCGCGGCGCGGGGCGGTCGTCGAGGACGACGACGGTGCCGTCGTCCTCGTCCTGGTCGAAGAGCTCCGGTGCGTTGAGGGCGCACTGGCCCGCGCCGCGGCAGCGGCCCCGGTCGACGCGGATCCTCATGCCGGCCTCACACCTCCCACGCGACGGGGAGCTCGTGGACGCCGTAGACGACCATGTCGTCGCGCATGCGGAGCTGCTCGGGCGGCACCGCCAGGCGCAGTGCGGGGAAGCGCCGGAAGAGGGCGGGGAAGGCGGTCTCCATCTCCACGCGCGCGAGCTGCTGGCCGAGGCACTGGTGGACGCCGTGCCCGAAGGCGACGTGCTGCGAGGGCTCGCGGGTGAGGTCGAGCCGGTCGGGGTCGGGGAAGTGGGCGGGGTCGCGGTTGGCGGCGGCGAGGGAGGCGGCGACGGTCTCCCCGGCCCGGATGCGGTGTCCGGCGAACTCCAGGTCCTCGCGCGCCACCCGGACGGTGCCGAACTGGACGATGCTCAGGTGGCGCAGCAGCTCCTCCACCGCACGTCCGACGCGGTCGGGGTGCTCGCGCAGGAGGCGCAGCTGGTCGGGGTGGCGGAGCAGGGCGTAGGTGCCGAGGGCCAGCATGTTGGCGGTCGTCTCGTGGCCGGCGATCAGCAGCAGGCGGCCGACGCCCGCCACCTCCTCGTCGCTCAGGGCGGCCTCGGGCTCGTCCCGGTGGAGGAGGGCGCTGAGCAGGGCGTCGTCGGGCCGGTCCCGCTTGGCGGCGACGAGGTCGAGCATGTACCGCCGCAGGGCCTCCATCGCGGCGTAGGTCCCGGCCTCCTCGCCGCCGACCCGCAGCAGGGCGGCCGACCAGGCCTGGAAGCGGGCGCGGTCCTCGTACGGGACGCCGAGCAGCTCGCAGATGACGAGCGAGGGGACGGGGAGGGCGAAGGCCCGGACCAGGTCGACGGGGGGTCCGGTGCGCTCCATGGCGTCGAGGTGGTCCTCGACGATCCGCTCGACGGCCGGGGCGAGGGCGCGCATCCGCCGCACGGTGAAGTAGCGGGTGAGGATCCGGCGGTAGCGGGTGTGCTCCGGGGGGTCCATGCCGATGAAGACGCCCGCGCGCGACGCGGGGTCGGCGGGCGGCCGCACCGTGCGCACCGGGGAGGAGGCGTGCAGGCGGTCCGCGCTGAACCGGTCGTCGGCGAGGAGGGCGCGGACGTCCTCGTGCCGGGTGAGCAGCCGGCCGGTCCCCCCGTCGGGGAAGGCGAGCCGGCTGACGGGGTCCTCCTCCCGCAGGCGCCGGTACTCCGGCGGCGGGTCGAAGGGGCAGGTGCGGCGGACGGGCAGGGCGGCCGGTGCCGGTCCGGGCGCGGTGGTCCGGGCCGCGGTGGGTCCGGGGGCGGCCGTGTCGGTCGCGGTGGGGCCGGACGCGGTCGGTCGGGCCCCGGTCGGTCCGGTCGCAGCCGGTTCGGTCGTGCGCATGGCGGCGGTGCCTCCGTCCGACGTGCCGCCGGCAGCCTGCGGGGGCTGCCGCGGCGGGGCCGCGCCCGGTCGGCCGGACGCCGCCGGACCTGCACCTCAGGGTAGTCCGGCGGCGCGGCCCGCGCCGGGGGGCCGGGGCCGTTCGGGCGGTGCGGCCGGGCGGCGGTCCCGGCCCCCCGGGGTGCCCGGGCGCACGGGTCCGCCCGGGCGGGGCGCGGTGTACGGTGGAAGACATCAAGGACATTTCCGGCATCGAGCACGGTGGCGGGCGTCGTCGGCGTCCGGCGGGGCGGGAGGCGCGGGCCTCCGGGGGCGGTGCCGCCCCGTGACGGCCGACGGTGCGGATGCAGCGACGGGCGGAGCCTCACGTGGCACGTGGACGCACGGACGCGGCCGATGACTCCTCGCAGAGCCCGGTCGGGGCCGTCGGCAGGGTGACGGTGCCGATCCCGCCGGACGGTCCGGGCGAGGTCCTGGTCGCCGTGCGGGGCGGGTCGGAGGCGTTCGCCGCGTGGTCCGCGAAGCCGGTCGGCAGGGACGCCCGCGTGGTGGTCGTGGACTCCCTCTCGGCCCGCTCGGTGGTCGTCGAGCCCCTGCCGTCCTGAGCCGCAGGACCCCAGTACCGAACCAGGAAGATCCGCAGGTGGTCGCCATGCTGTTCTGGCACGTCCCCGCGCCCAACGAGGCCATGCTCATCTCGGGCTCCAAACGGCAGGCGCAGGAGACGCAGTTCCGCATCGTCACCGGCCACGGGAGCTTCGTCCTCCCCGTGAAGCAGAAGGCCCGCATGCTCTCGCTGGCCCTGCGGGAGGCGGAGATCGCGGAGGACTGCGTGACGCAGCAGGGCATCCGGCTCACCGTGCGGGCGGTCTGCGTCTTCAAGGTCGGCGACGACGCGGTGTCGATCGCCAACGCCGCACGCCGCTTCCTGGCGGAGCAGAACCGGATGGAGGAGCTGGTCGGCCGGATCTTCGCCGGCCACCTGCGCTCCATCGTCGGCGGGCTGACCGTGGAGCAGATCATCCGGGAGCGCAGCCGGGTGGCCCAGGAGGTCGTGGCGGGCAGCCACGGCGAGATGGAGAAGCTCGGCCTCGTCGTGGACGCGCTGCAGATCCAGGAGATCGAGGACGCCACCGGGTACATCGACAACCTCGCCGCGCCGCACGCGGCGGCCGTCGCCAGCCAGGCCCGCATCGCCCGGGCCAGGGCCGACCAGGAGGCGACCGAGCGCGAGCAGCAGGCCGCCGCCCTCAAGGCCGAGTACGAGCGCGACACGGCGATCAAGAGGGCCGGCTTCCTGGCGCAGACGGAGGAGTCCAACGCCCGCGCCGCCCAGGCGGGACCCCTCGCGCAGGCCCGGGCGTCGCAGGAGGTCGTCGAGGAGCGGACCGCCCTGGCCCAGCGGGAGGCCGGGCTGGCGGCACAGCGCCTGGAGGCGGAGGTGCGGCGGCCGGCGGACGCCGAGGCGTACCGGCAGCGGACCCTGGCCGAGGCGGGCCGCGACCGGGCGAGGTTCGAGGCCGACGGCGGCGCCTACACCGAGCGGACCCTCGCGCAGGCCCAGGCGGACGCCAACTCCGCCCGCGCCGCCTCGCTGCGGAACGGGAACCAGGAGCTCATCGCGGCCAACCGGGTCGTGGAGAACCTGCCCGCCCTGGCCGAGGCGGCCGCCCGCGGCATCTCGGGGGCCAGTGTCACGGTCCTCAACGGCACCGAGGGCGTCAACCAGGTGGCGGCGGGCATCGTGGGCCAGGGCCTGGCCATCCTCCGCTCCCTCCAGCGGGCGGCGGCCCCCGCCGTCCCCGGACGGCCGACCGCGCACATCCCGGAGAAGCCCTGACCCGCGGCCGGACCCCCGCGCCCCCGGAGGGTCCTCCCCCGGGGGCGCAGGAGCACCGGCCCCGGGCCGGAGGGGCGGCGTCCGGCCCGGGGACGTGCGGTGCCGGTGCCGCGCACGGGGGCGGGGAGGCTCGGCGGCGTCCCTGGAATGGCCGGTGAGGACGGCCGCCGGCGCGAAGGGGCACCGGGGCCGGCGACAGGAGGTGTGCGTGGCGGCCGGTTCCCCCGAGGTGCCCCCCGCGGTGCCGGGCGCGCGGGGACGGGTGGGGGCCCTGCGGGACGCCGGCCTGACGGCGGCCCCCGACGCGGACATGGACCGCCTCGCCCGGATGGTGACCCGCATCCTGGACGTGCCCGTGGCCCTGGTGTCGCTGGTGGAGGAGGACCGCCAGGTCTTCCCCGGGATGGCGGGGCTCGCCGAACCGTGGGCGGGCCGCCGGCAGACCCCGCTGTCGCACTCCCTGTGCCGGTACGTGGTGGCGTCCGCGCGCCCGCTCGTGCTGGCCGACGCCCGGGAGCACGACCTGACGTGCACCAGCCCGGCCGTCCCCGACCTGGACGTCGTCGCCTACGCCGGGATGCCGCTGACCGACGCCGACGGGCACGTCCTGGGCTCGCTGTGCGCGATCGACGGGTCCGTGCGGGAGTGGACCGACCGCGAGCTCCAGGACCTGGCGGACCTGGCCGAGTCGTGCTCGGCGGGACTGCGCCTGCGGATCGCCTCCCGGCACGCCCGGGACATGGCCGACCAGGCCCGCCGGTCCCTGGCCGGCGCCGAGGTCCTGCTGCGGGCCGCCGAGGACCTGACGGGGGCGTCGAGCCTGACCGACGTGCGCCGCCGGGTGCGCGACCTGGTCGGCGGCGACCCCAGGCCGGCCTACGTGGGCCTGGTCCTCGCCGAGAACGGCCGCCTGCGCCGGGTGCCGGACCCCGGCGTCGCCCACCTGCTGGAGTCCCGCCACTCCTCGTACGAGACCGGGGCCCCCTTCCCCACCGCGCGGGCGTTCCGCGAGCGGCGGACGGTCGCCGTGCCCGACCGCGGCCACCTGCTGCGCCGCTTCGGCCCCGAGTCGCTCGCCGCGGCCGACACCCTGGGCCTGCAGTCCTCGGTGTCCCTGCCCCTGGTGGGCACCCGCGGGCCGGTCGGCGCGCTGACCCTGGGCTGGGCCGAGCCGCACCGGGTGGGGCTGCAGGAGCAGGCCGTGCTGACCTCGGTGGCCGCCTGCACCGCCCAGGCGGTGGAGCGGGCGGTGTTCCTGGAGGAGCGCGTCCAGGTGGCCCGCCGGCTGCAGCACGCCATGCTCACCGACCTGCCGTCCGTCCCGGGCCTGGACATGGCCGCCCTGTACCTGCCCGCCGCCGCGGACGACATGGTCGGCGGGGACTGGTACGACAGCTACCGCCTGTCCCCCACCCCCGCGGGCGAGGGCGGGTGGGCGGTGACGGTGGGCGACATCACCGGCCACGACGTCAACGCCGCGGCCGTCATGGGACAGGTGCGCGCCGTGCTGCGCCAGGCCACCCCGGACCACCCCGGCCAGGAGCCCTCGACCGGCGTCAACGCCCTGGAGCGCGCCTGCGCCCGCCTGTCCCTCCGGGCGAGCGGCACCCTCGTGCACGCCCACCTCGACCGGCGGGGCGACGGCTGGGAGCTGCGGTGGACCGACGCGGGCCACCCCCCGCCGCTGCTGCACTCCCCCGACGGCGGCACCCGCCTCCTCGGGGAGCACGACGCCCTGGTGCACCACGCCCTGGGCCCGCTTCCCCGCACCGACCACCGCCACGTGCCGGCGCCCGGCTCGACCCTGCTGCTGTACACGGACGGGCTCGTCGAACGCCGGGGCACCTCCTGGGACGCCGCCCTGGACCGCCTCGCCGCCGCACTCTCCGACAGCCGCGGGGAGCCGCTCCCCGAGCTGCTGGACCGCCTCGTCGACCGGACGGGCAGCGCCGCGCCCGACGACGACGTCGTGCTCCTCGCCCTGCGCCCCCGCCCCGCGGCCGGGGCGCTCCCCCGCTCAGCCGTTGGGCACGGCCTGGGGGAAGGTGAAGAGCCGCCCGGGGTCGTAGGCGGCCTTGACCCGCCGCAGCCGCGCCAGGTTGACGCCGTAGTAGGCCTGCTGCCAGTCGGTCAGCTGCGGGTCGACGTAGTTCTGGTACGCCCGGCCGCTCGCGTACGGCCGCATGGAGCGCCACACCCCGTCCAGCCACGCCTGGTTCCGCGGCACCGAGGCGCCCGCCGGCCAGTTGGCGATGTACTGGGCGAGGAACAGCCCGTCGCGGTGCACGAACGCCGTGTCCTGCGGCCGCACCCGGTTGATCGCGCCGCCCAGCGCGTCCAGCGCCACCGCGCAGCTGCCCCCGGCGGGGACGGTGCGGGAGTACCGCTCCACCCCGGCCAGCAGGGCCCGGACCGCCGCGTCGGACAGGCCGCGGTTGTAGAAGTCGGAGCGCGCCCCGTAGGACTCCCGCACCACCCGTCCCTGCGGCCGCCGGCCGGGCAGGTCCCCCGGCAGATGGTTCTGGGCGATGCTCCAGCCCAGCGTGCCCGCCATCGCCAGCATGGTGTCCAGGTACGAGCGGCTGCGCACCACCGCCGTGGCGGGCGCGGCGCCCACCGCGGCCTCCAGCCGGGACAGCTGGGCCTGCAGGCCCGAGGCGGACCCCAGGTGGACCACGGTCACCCCGACCCGCTGCGGGCCGGTGTGGTTCGCGGACAGGTGCAGGCTCGACCAGTACGGGTCGGGCGCGGCCGGGGCCCAGCGCTGCCAGCCCCGCAGGACGGCGGCGGCCTGCCGCCAGGGCCAGTACAGGAAGGCGTAGGAGCAGGCCGGGGCGGGGTGGGTGCGGAAGTCCAGGCGGGTGACCACGCCGAAGTTGCCGCCGCCCCCGCCGCGCAGGGCCCAGAACAGGTCCGGGTCGTGCCGCGCGTCCACGGTGCGGATGCGGCCGTCCGCGGTGACGATCTGGGCCGCGGTGAGGTTGTCCGAGGTCAGCCCGTACGCCCGCCCGGTGACGCCCACGCCGCCGCCCAGCGCCAGCCCCGCCACGCCCACGGTCGGGCACGACCCGGCGGGCACCGTCACCCCCCGCGCCGCGAGTCCCGCGTACACGTCCACCAGGCGGGCGCCCGCGCCCACCGAGGCCGCGCCGCGCGAGGAGGAGACGGAGGCCATCCGGCCCGTGTCGACCAGCAGGCCGGTCGTGGTGGACCAGCCCGCGTAGGAGTGGCCGCCGCCGCGGACCGCCACCGGCAGCCGGTGGCGGCGGGCGAAGGCGAGGCAGGTGGCGACGTCCTGGGGGTTGGCCGGATAGGCGACGGCGGCGGGGTGCGCGGTGTCGTAGCGCGGCTGGAAGCTCTCCCGCGCCACGGGGTAGCGGCGGTCGCCCGGACGGACGAGGTACCCGTCCAGGTCGCGGGAGAGCGCCGCCCAGTCGCCGGGGCCGGCCGCGGTCGGCGAGGCCGCGGCGTACCGGGTGGCCGGACGCGCGGACGGTGCGGCGGAGCCCGCGGCGGGGAGTCCGTCGCCGGCCGGGGCGGCGGGGAGCCCGCCGCCTGCCGTGGCGGCGACGGGGGCGCGTCCGGCGGCCGGGGAGCAGGCGGCCAGCCACAGGGCGGCCGCCGCTCCCGTCCCCGCCCGGAGCAGCGTGCGGCGGCCGGTCGTGGAGGAGGCCCCGGCCCGGTCCGGCCCGGCGGGCCCGGGGGCGGGGGTCCGCGGCTCGGGGGTCCGCGGCTCGGGGGTCTGCGGCTCGGCCATCTCCGGTCACCTCTCGGCAGGCGCGCCGCGCACCGTTCCGTCCGGCGGACGGGGCGCGCTGCGCACATCGTGCGAGAAGGACGACGTCGCCGCATCCCGAACGGTTGTCGGAAAAGGGGAAAAGGGTCCGGAAGGGCGGAGAGAAACGGAGGAACGGGCAGGAAAGGGGCGCTCCGGGCCGGGAACCCCTGCGGGGGCCGAACGGTGGAACACCCCCGGAACCCGCCGGCGGCGCACCGCGGGCCGGCCGCCGCCTCGGGCCCTCCCGGGCACGGGACACCGGCGGTCCCGGGGGAGGCGGCGCCCCGCCGCGGTCGGCGGGCCGGGCCCGGCGGAACGTGGAATGCTGCGAGACGGGCACGGGCACGGCCCGTGCCGGACGCCGGCCGGCACCGCCGGCCCGCGGGGACCCCGCCCGGGCGGACGGCCCGCGCCGGCCCCGCGGACGGCCCCGCACCCGCGGGCGCCGCCACCCTGAGCGCACACACCGGGAGTGGACGTGTCGAACACCATGCACGCCGTGCGGGCGCACCGCCGCGGCGGACCCGAGCAGCTGGTCCACGAGGAGGCGCCGCGCCCGGAGCCGGGGCCGGGCGAGGTGCTGGTCGCCGTGCGGTCCGCCTCCATCACCTCGGGCGAGCTCACCTGGGACGCGAGCTGGACCGACAGCTTCGACGGGACGGGGCACGACCGCACCCCGGTCATCCCCTCGCACGAGTTCTCCGGCGTCGTGGCCGCCCTGGGCGACGGCGTGACCTCCTGGGCCGAGGGCGACGAGGTGTACGGGCTGGTCCCGTTCACGCAGGACGGCGCGGCCGCCGAGTACGTGTGCCTGGCCGCGGACATCCTCGCCCCCGAGCCCGCCGCCGTGGACCACGACCGGGCGGCCGCCGTCCCCCTGGCCGGCCTCACCGCCTGGCAGGCGCTGGTGGACCACGCCGGACTGCGGGCGGGGCAGCACGTCCTGGTGCACGGCGGCGCCGGGGGCGTCGGCTCGTTCGTGGTGCAGATCGCCGCCGCCCTGGGCGCCGAGGTCACCGCCACGGCGGGCGCCGCGGACCTGGACTTCGTCCGGGGACTGGGCGCCACGAGGGTCGTGGACTACGCGCACGAGCGCTTCGAGGACCACGTCGGCGACGTGGACGTGGTCGTCGACATGGCCGGCGGGGCCACGCTGTCGCGTTCGTGGGCCGTGCTGCGGCCGGGCGGGGTCCTGGTCGGCATCGCGGAGCCCCCGGACCCGCAGGAGGCCGCGCGGCACGGCGTCCGGGGCGTCTTCTTCGTGGTGGAGCCCGACTCCGCGGGGCTGCGGTCCGTCGGCCGGCTCATCGACGAGGGGCGGCTCACCCCGGCCGTGGACCGGGTCCTGCCGCTCTCCGAGGCCCGCGCCGGCTACGAGGCCCTCGCCCGGGAGCACCGCCGGGGCAAGGTCGTGCTCCACGTGTCCGGCTAGGGCCTGTGCGACGTCGTGATCGATGGTGCAGTCCCGTGCCTGCCGGGCGCGGGGTCCGGCAGGACGTCGCGTGGGACGCGCGGGCGGCTCGCCGGCGGGCGGTGGACGTCCGTCGAGCGGCCCCTGCCGGTCGGCGCGTGCGGCCCGCACCCCCGGAGGCTGCGGGATCGGTCCGCAGGAGTCCGCAGATCGAACAGCCCGAAGTCACCTTCGCCCTGATCGAGGCCCACCTGCGCCGGACGGGCACCCCGCTCCCCCACCGGTGAGCGACCGTCGACGGCGGGCCGCCTCCCCACCGGCCGGCCGCCGGCAGGGAGTCGCAGCCGGCCGCCGTCACACCCTCGCACGGGCCCCAGCGCTCCGACCGGGAGGGCCTGCCCGCTCCCGCGGCCCGCGGCCGTGCGTCAGCCGGGGAGGAGCACGGCGGGCAGCACGACGGCGTCGAAGTAGGCCTGCAGCTGACCGGCGTCGCACTCCTCGCCCTGCAGCAGGGTGGCGGTCAGGACGGGGGCGACGACCAGCTGCGGGAAGTAGGGCAGGGCGGGGGCGGCGGGGTCCGCCTCGCCGCGGTCGACCGCGCGCCGGGCCATCGCGGCGAGGGCGGCCGCCTCGGTGTCGAAGAGGGTCTCCCTCAGGGTCCGGGCCAGCTCCTCGTCGGTGCGCATGGCGTGGCAGACCGCGCTCAGCAGGGCGCCGGACTCCACCGCACGGTCGGTGACCCTCCTGGCCACCTCGTAAAGGTCGCCCCGGAGCGAGCCGGTGTCGACCGTGGAGATCTTCGCGGGCTCCGCGTGGCGCAGCGCGGCGACCACGAGCCGGCTCTTGCTGTGCCACCGGCGGTAGAGGGTGGCCTTGCTGACGTGGGCCCGGACGGACACGGTGTCCATGGTGAGCGCCTCGTAGCCGACGTCCCTGAGGACCTGCAGGACGGCGTCGTAGAGGTCGTGCTCGCGCTCCTTGGGCAGGCGCGAGTAGCGGTCCCCCGGGGCGGCGGGGGGCGTGGAGCTGGTCATGGCGGTGATCCTTATCACACGTGGCGGCGGTGAGTCCGGCACGTCTCCGGGCCGGCGCCCTGGCGGGCGCCGGCCCGGAGGGGGTGTCCCGCCCGGCCCGGCCCGCCCCGCCCGCCCCCCCGGGGGGGTGACATTTGCACGACGGGCCCCAGCGTTGGGGGGGGCTCGGGGACCCCGCCGCGGGTCAGCAAGGCCGGGATGAGGGGGC
>NZ_JBIAWP010000050.1:0-8625 GCF_042895785.1 Streptomyces sp. NPDC001380
CGGGGGGGGGGGGGGGGGGGGGGGGCCCACGGCCCCCGCGGGGTGGGGGGGGGGCGCGGCCCGGCCCCCCGCCCCCCGCCCCGCGGCCCGGCGCCGGGGCCCCCCGCGCCGCCGAGGGCGGCGCGGGTCGCCGTCCACGCTGTGTCCTCTGCCCGTCGGCACGGACCAGCATCATCAAGGACGGCCCAACCGGGACTTCTCCCCCGAGAGGCACGGCGAAGGCGAAGGGCGCAAGCCTGCCCAAGCGATCACTGCGCCGGCCCGCCGCGGCGCCAGCGTCCCGTGGGCCCTGCTGCGCGGCCACCGGACCTTCGGCCCCGGCCCTCCCGCGGGGCAGGCGGCCCGGCTGGGCCGTGGAAACCCCGGGCGGACAGGCCGATCTCGGCCGCCCGCCCGTCGGCCAGGAGCTTCACGCCCTCTCGTGCGCCGTCCCCGCGCCGACCGGCCGGCCGCCCGGAGAGATCGGAACCAGCTCCAGGCGCCGGGCGGGCCAAGCCGATCCGCCCCGGCCATTGGGTACCGGTTTGCGCCCGTCCTGCCCGCCTCCGCTCCCGCACGCAGGCGTCTTTGGCCGCGCCGGCGCGGCGCCCCGGGCGGGGGAGGCCGACCGCCTCGGCCGCAGGGCGGCTTCCCGACCCGTGGGACTCAGGGGCGCAGAGTCCTGGAAGCGTGCGAGCACGTTAGCTTGGGCACATCGTTGGACATTGCGTCCAAGTCGATCATATGATTGCGCTTGAATGAGGTCGCTGGCGTTCTTCTCGAGCCACCGGAGGGTCGAGGTGTCGCGCAGCCGACAACCGCCGGCGCCGAAACCGCTCCGATGCCGCGCGCAGCACCGCCTCGCCCAGCCGGAGCACGGACAGCGGGCGGCGCAGGGCGACAAGAAAGCCCAAGTACTTCACCACGGCTTGCTCAGGAAGGTATTACCCCATGCCTCACAGTGATGCTGATCGTGCCGATGCCCGGGACATGCTGGTCGTCCATGAGGCACTTCGACGAAGCTACGGTCGCATGCCCGACCTGATCAGGCAGGTCAGGCCCGGAGACATACAGCGCGCCGAAATCGTTGCCGATCACGTCCAGCTGATGGAGACCTTCCTCCACCTCCACCACAAGGGCGAGGATGACCTTCTGTGGCCCAAGCTGCTCGAGCGGGCGAGCGACCGCATCGAAGCCACAGTGGCCATCATGGAGAGCCAGCACGAGGAGATCGCGGAGCGACTTGCCGAGTCGTCCGACCTGCTGAGCACATGGCGAAATCGGCCTTCGCGGGACTCGGGAGAGGCGCTCGCCGACTGCCTGGCACTCCTGGGTCGGCTCCTTGACGAGCATCTTGCGATCGAGGAGAAGGAGATCCTCCCGCTTGTTCCGGACTACATAACCGCGAAAGAATGGCACCAGCTGGGAGACCACGCGATCAATGCCCTCCCCAAAAACAAGCTGCCGATCGTGTTCGGCATGCTGGCCTCGATCGCAGAACCCGAAGTGGTCAAGTTGATGCTGTCGTCAGCACCTCTCGTTCCCCGGCTGATCATGCCCGCACTCGGGCCGAAGGCCTACTCCCGCCATGCGCGCAAGCTCTACGCGTCGGGTCCTTCGGGATCCTAGGACCGGCGCGCCGGTCACTGCGAGCGGCTTGCGCACCGCAGGCCTCGCAGGCCAGGGGCCTCGAGAGTTCTGCGCCCGTCCGACGGCTTCTCCTTGAAAGGCCACCTCCTCGGAGCTCGTGGCACGATCTTGTGCATCGGTCCTGGTCGGCCGTGACCGTTCGGCCGTCGGGCCGCTCGGGTGGGCGCGGGAAGCAAGCCGCGGGTCGGAGACGACGACGCGCGGGCGCCGGTCGGGCCGCTGCTGTCGCCGTGGCCGCAGCGGTCTGCCGGTCCGCGGCCGGCGGAGGACCTCGGGGGCCTGCGGGGGCTCCTGCTCCGCCCTGCGCACCGGGACCACCCGGCGACAGCCGCCCCTGGAGCTGGGCTTCGGCTCCGGCCTCCTGCCGGCGGCGGCCGGGCCGCCGGCAGGAGGCCGGAGTCTTCGACGCCCTGCACCGCGTCCTCGGGGTCGAGCTGAGCGCGGCCGGCGAGCCGGACCGGTCCCGCGCCTGCAGCGACACCCCCGGCTCCACCCGGGGGCACCCCCGCCCGCATCGGGGCCGAAGAAGGGGCCCGGCGACAGGCACCTCGCCGGCCGGCGGCCTCGATGTGCGAAACGCGGAGGGAATCATCCGCCCGGCCGGCGGGAACGCTTCCCGGTAAAGGTCGCGAGCACTCAGACGGACGGTCAGCCGGGCCTCGCAGAGGGCACGGTGTCACTCCGGTCCGGGGGCGTGCCGCACGCTCACGGCATGGAGGGTGAAGCCTTCGCGATCCTCGCACCGTCGAAGCTGCCGGTGTTCTGCACCCCGGCCGGGCCGGAGCAGCCCCTCGTCGGCCACGAGGTGCGTGAGGATGGTTGCGGCCCTGGGGCCGGGCGGAACGGCCGGGGACCGGCACGGCGCCGAGGCGGACGCTTTCTGTCATGAAAGCTCCGGTCCTGACGTGCGAGGGGGACCGGACCTGACCGAAACCCCCCACCGACAGTTGGGGGCCGGAGGCGTAGAGGCGCCCCCATGGGCTTCCCGGCCCTGGGCAGCCCCTGCTGCGGGCGGTTTCGCAGGGACACCGTGCTCATCGTGGACGACGCCTTCGCCCCCGGCCGCGGCCGCAGGACCACCGAGCGCCCCGGGAGCTGCCACCGCTCCGCCGCCGGCCAGGCCGGCGGCGCCGGCCCCGCCGGCCGTCACGGTCGGCCGGCCCCCGCCCGCCCCACCGCAGCACTCCCGCAGTCGGCCGGAATCCTGCGCCAAAGCCGCCGTCGGCGACGCTGCCACCACCGCCGGCGGCGGCTGCCGCGGCCCCGGGGCCGTCGTCCCGCGCCGCCGGAGCCCGGGGCAGGCCGCCGTCCCGGCCTGGGAGCCGGAACACACCCGATCCCGCACGCAGGTCCGAGCCTGCGTCGAGCACCGCCTCGCCCGGATGAGGGGCTGGGGCGCGTCTTCCGTGCACCGGCCGGGCTTCACGCGGCGCGGCCGGGGACGGCGGCGGTCGGCCGCTGCCCGGACCCGACAAGTGCGAGGCGCCGCGCAGCGGCGCGGCGTGGTCGCGCACGGCTGTCCACCTGCGTCCGCGCCGACGGGGGTTCCCGGGGCACGCGCATCAGCCTCGCCGCCCTGCCCCGCAGGCGGGGGCGGCGCCCCCCGGCGGTCGACGGGCCGGGCGCGGGCCCGAGCCCGCAGCCCGGCGTGGATCAGCGCAGCCCTGCGGGCGCCGGGGCGCGGCGCGGACCGCCCGGATCAGCGCGCACCGACCGGACTCGTCGCTGCGCCGCAGCAGCCGTCCCCCGGACTCCCCCCTTTCCCCTTCCGGGTCTTCGGGTCCGACGGTCCGGGGGTGTCGACGCTCGGAGGCAGCTTCGGTGCCAGGCCCCTGGCGCACCACGCACTGCGGGGAAGCCGCCCCCAGAACCACCCTCCGCAGAATGCACGGCAGACGGACCCCCCGGGTCGGACCGCCTGCCGAGCAGACCCCGCCCGGCCGCAGACCTGCGACCGCGCGGGCTTCATCCCGTCCCGTTAATCTGTTCCCTGAGCCTCGGAGGCTCCTGGCGAGCGGCGCGACGATCGCCCCGCGCTCGCGGGGCGGGCCATCCGAGGGGCAGGAACCAGGAGCAGCAGATGCTGGATATCGCGGAGCAGCTGTCCCAGTGGATCGAAGCCGGCCATGACTTCGCCGTCGCGACCGTCGTGAGCGTGCGCGGCAGTGCGCCGCGGCCCCCCGGGGCCGCCCTCGCCGTCAACGCCGAGGGCACGGCTGCCGGGTCTGTCTCGGGCGGGTGCGTGGAGAGCGCCGTCTACGAACTCTGCCAGGAAGCACTGGAGAGCGGCACCAGCCAGGTCCAACGCTTCGGCTGCAGCGATGAAGACGCCTTCGCCGTGGGGCTGACCTGCGGCGGCGTCATCGACGTCCTCGTCACGCCGGTCCGCAAGCACGAGGTGCAGCGCCGTCTCCTCTCGACGGCACTGGCCGCCGTCCGCGCGGGGGACACCGTGGCGCTGGCCAGGGTCATCGGCGGACCCGACGGTCTCACGGGACGCGGCATGCTGGTCAAAGAAGACGGGTCCGCAGAGGGCTCCCTGGGCGGTCGGCCGGAGTTGGACGCCCTCGCCGCGGCCGAAGCCCGGGCGCAACTGCGGGCCGGCCGCACCGGGACGGTCGAGGTCGGCACCGGGGGTTCGCACGGTGAACGGCCCCTGCGGCTGCTCGTGGAGTGCAGCGGCCCTCCCCCACGGATGATCGTCTTCGGCGCTATCGATTTCGCCGCCGCTCTCGTCAGGCTGGGAAAGTTCCTCGGCTACCGGGTCACGGTGTGCGACGCCCGCCCCGTGTTTGCGACCCCCCGCCGCTTCCCGGAGGCGGACGACGTCGTCGTCCAGTGGCCGCACCGCTACCTGGAGGCGACGCAGGTCGACGACCGGACGGTGCTGTGCGTACTCACCCACGATGCGAAATTCGACATCCCGCTCCTGGAACGAGCGCTGGCCCTGCCCGTCGCCTATGTCGGGGCGATGGGCTCCCGGCGCACCCATGCGGACCGCATCCGTCGACTGCGCGCGGCAGGAACGTCCGAGGACCGGTTGGCCCGGCTGAGGGCCCCCATCGGCCTGGACCTCGGGGCCCGCACACCCGAGGAGACCGCGTTGTCGATCGTCGCCGAACTCGTCGCGGTCCGGCGAGGAGGCACGGGTCTGCCTCTCACAAGCAGCCGGGAGCCGATTCACCGCGAGGCGGTCGCCGGATGAGGAAGTTCGCGGCCGGGGCCGCCGGTGCGGAAGAGGTCGTCCTGGATCCCCGCGGCTGCCTTCCACCCGGGGATCGCAGCCGGTCCACCGCCGTGCGCCCACGCGTCGTAGGGGCCCCGCCGACAGGTCCGAAACCCCTGACGGCAGCCACCGTCCACGACAGCAGTCCGCCCGTCGCCCCGGCCGCCCCCTCGCACGCTTCCGGGGGGCCGAGGTCGGCGGGCCTCGCATCGCGGCATTCTGCGATGGGACCGCACCACGCTCCCCCGCACGCCGCGGGCCCGCCGTTGCCGGGCATGCCACCGGATGCCCCGCAGGCGGACCTTTGCCATGCTTGGTGGGGCTACCGAAAGGGATTGCCGCCATGGCCGCCATAGGCACGACATCGCCGCAGCCGTCGCCCCGGGGCCTGCCCGCCACGGCCCGGATGGTGATCGATCGGTACGGCGTGATAAGCGACTGGAGCGCGGAGGCGCAAGGACTCCTGGGGTATCCGGCCTCCGAGATGGTGGGCAAGACGGCCGACGCCGTCCTGGTCCGGCAAGGGGCTGCGTACCCAAAGGGCGGCGCCCCCGGCGGACACGGAGCGCAAGCGCCGGTCGTCCTCCGCTGCCGCGACGGCAGCAGCAGGGCCTGCCAGGTCCGCATACGTCCGGTCGGCGGCACGCCGAACGGCTGGGAGGTGTCGTTCACACCTCTTCCCGAGGCGTCCGAGGCGCTGGACCTCGACGGCGCCGTCCTCGATGCCCTGTTCACCCGCTCCCCCATGAGCCTGTGCGTGTACGGCACCGACCTGCGCCTGCTCCGCTTCAATCCGGCTGCGGAGGGCATGCAGGGCGTCTTTGGGCGCGGGTCCCTTGGCCGCACGCCCCACGAGCTGTGGCCGGACTCGAATTCGGATGTGTTCGAGGACGGCATGCGCAAGGTCCTGGAGACGGGCGTTGCACTCATCGGCTTCGAGAAGCGCGGCCGCCCGCCGGGGGACCCGGGGCACGAACACATCTTCGCCAACTCGGTGTTCAGGTTGGAAAACAGCGAGGGCCGCATCCTGGGACTGGCGACCACGGCCGTGGAGACGACCAAGCAGCGTGTCGCGGAGGAGCGCATCGAGCTGCTGGCGGAGGCCAGTTCCGTCATCGGCACGTCCCTGGACGTGTTGGAGACGAGCCAGCAGCTCGCCGCCGTTGCGGTGCCGCGCCTGGCGGACGCCGCGGCCGTCGACCTCTTCTCCCCTGTCATCTCGGGGGAGGACCCCGCTCCCGACCCGGGCGACCTTCTCAGAGCGGGCGTTCTCCACGCCGGCGGGTCATCCGAGCAGCTGAGCCACGACCAGCCTGGACTGCCCTATCCCGCCGCCGTGGGCGCGCTGGTCGAAAAGCCCGAGCCTCGTCGGGAGATTGTTGATCTTCCAGTCCGCGACGAGCCACTGCACCGGGAGACGCGCGGCACACGGCGTGCCCACTTGCTCGTGGTGCCCGTCGCCGCCCGGGGCACGGTCCTGGGCTTCGTGTCGCTCTACCGGCTCGGCCTGGAGAACCCCTTCTCGGACTTCGACGTCCTGACCGCCCGCGATCTGGCCTCCCGAGCCGCCCTGGGCATCGACAACGCTCGGCGCTACACCCGTGAGCACAGTGCCGCGCGCACACTGCAGCGCGACCTGTCACGGCTCGACGTCTCGGGCCAGAGCGCCGTCGAGACGGCTCACTACTTCGCCCCGGATTCTTCGAGCGCAGCCTGGCTCGACGTAATACCGATATCGGGAGCGCGCATCGCTCTCGTCCTCGGCACCACCGACGAGTCGGGCCTTCGGGGCGCGGCTGCCGTCGGCCGGCTGGGAGCCGCGGTGCACGCCCTGGCGGATCTGGACCTGAGCCCCGAGGAGGTGCTGGCCCGACTCGACACGCTGGCGAACGTCATTTCAGGGGTTCGCCCGTTCAGTTCGGAGGAACGGCACGGAGGCGTCGGAGCCGACCTGAGATGCGTGTACGCCGTGTACGACCCGACTACGGGAAAGATCATCGTCGCGAGCGCCGGACAGATCTACCCGGTGGTGGCGCACCCCGACGGGAGGGTGTTCCCCTTCACTGCGCCCATCGGGCCTCCCCTGGGGACGACGGGCAGCCGCCCCGGTGCCGTGGAGTTGGACCTCGAGACGGACAGCACGCTCGTGTTCCTGCCGGAGCAGGGCGGAGTTTCCTCCACCGCGCCGGGATCCCTGATCCGAGTCCTGTCGTCCGCCCGGGCCGCTCCCCTGCAGGAACTGCGCAAGAGGATCCTGGACGAGACCTTCGATCCCTCCCGGGGCGGAGGCGCCGTTCTCCTGCTGGCACGCACCCGCCGACTGGACGAGAACAGCCTGAGCGAATGGGACCTCCCGAGCGATCCTGCCGTGGTTGCAACCGCCCGTAGCCTGGTGCACCAGCAGCTCTCGGTCTGGGGCCTCGAGGAGGCTGCTTTTGTCACCGAACTGGTGGTGAGCGAGCTGGTGACCAATGCCGTGCGCTACGCCGACGGGCCGATCGGCCTGCGCCTGATACGTGATCACCGGGCTCTGACCTGCGAGGTGTCGGATAAAAGCAGCACAGCTCCGCACCTGCGGTACGCCCGCTCGAGCGACGAGGGAGGCAGGGGTCTCTTTCTTGTCGCTGAGCTCACCCAGCGCTGGGGGACCAGGTTCAGTGACAGCGGCAAAACCATCTGGACCGAACAGGACCTGGACGAGCTGACCGTCGGGTAGCTGTCCTCGAAGCGGGGCTCCGCGACGGCAGGGGCATCGGCTCCCGCCCCGTCGGAACGCCGGGCGACTGTGCCGGGGACCTTGGACGGGCTGTCACTCGACCTTGCCGCCACCAGCACTCCCAGGCCGGTCCGCGGGGGTCGGGGCGGTTTCGGAGGGCCGCAGGACGTCGAGGGCGGTGGGCGCGCAAGGGTGAGCGCCGGGCGAGGCGCCCAATGGTGATGGCGATGCCGGCCGGCACGTGCGGGACGTGGGTCTTGCCGAGCCCGAGCCCGAGCCCGTGGCAGCGGCTGCGGCAGGCCCGGCGGCCGTCGGCGAGGTCGCCGACGGCGCCCCCGCACCGGACCGGGCGGCGCAGGGCCGTCTCCGTGAGCGGTTCCTGCCGGTCCGTGCGGTCGGGGGTCCGGGCCTCGTGCAGGGGCGCCGACCGGGGTGGAACCGGGCGACCGTGCAAGGGGCCGCGGCCGGGGGGACGGCCGGTGGGGCCATCGGGGCAGGCGGCCCGGAGCCGGCCTGCGTCGACGGCCGAACCGTCCCGGGAGACCGGTCTGCCCCCCGCCCTGCCCGGCCCCGCCGACCCTGACCGGGCCGCTGCGCCGGGCCCGGTGGTCGCGCGCAGAGCGGCTGGCACGGCGACGGGGATGCGGCCGCCGTCGACCGGGTGCTGTCCGGGCAGCGGGCGGCGGAGCTGGGTGCGGAGGCCGGGCAGGGCCCGCAAGGAGGGGCGGAGCCCGCACTGGCGGTCGCCCCTGCGGGTGACGGCCGGCACGGTCACCCCTATCCACAAGACATGCGGCACGCCCGGTGCGGCAGGACAGCGGACCGACGAGGCTCCAGGCCAGCGAGCAGAGACGTCGGGCACCTCGCTCAACAGCCCAGAAGCCTCATCCGTCCTGCCCACACTCCAGCGCCGCCCTGCCTCACCCGTTTGGGATCCGCCCTGAAACGGCTCGCTGACGGACTGAACCGCACCGGCTTGGTCGGAGACTCTATGGTGTGGCTGTGACCAGGGGTTTCGTGGCTGTCAGGTAGTAGCTGGCTTCGTATTCGGCCG
>NZ_JBIAWP010000051.1:0-7496 GCF_042895785.1 Streptomyces sp. NPDC001380
ACTTCGACCAGGTTGAGCGGGCCGTCCTCCCGTGGGTCGCCTGGTACAACGGCGAACGGCTCCACTCCGCCCTCGGCTACGTACCGCCGGACGAGCACGAGCAGGCGTACTGGACGAGACTGGAGCAACACCCGCAGACCGCCTGATCACACGATCACGGACTCCACGAAAGTCGGGGCAGCTCACCGTCCCGCTTGACCGAGGCCAGTTGGCGCAGGGAGGTGTAGTCCAGATCGAGGGCAACGCCGTCCGGTTCGATGATGCGCGCAGGGTCGCCGTGAGCGTCGAGGCCGATCCGGGTGGTCCTGCCGATCTCGTCGGTGCGGGCGACGACCCGGCCGGACTCGTCGTACTCGGTGAGCGTCGTGAACCCGAGAGGGTCCACCGTCCTGGTGACGTGATGCTGTTCGTCGTAGTGGTACTCGGTGGCGTTCCCGAGGCTGTCGGTTGCCGTCGTCACCCGGCGATCGGTGTCGTAGGCGAACGCGGCGGACAGGTATCCGTCATGACCGGCACCACGCACCACCCGGCCGGACTCGTCGTAGACGTACTCGTAGCCCTGCCCGTTGCGGTCGATCCAGGCGGTCATCCGTCCTGCCGTGTCGTACTCGTAGACGTAGGGAAGGCCGGAGGAGTTGACGACGCCGGCCAGACGCCCGTCCGGGTAGTACTGGTAGTCGACGACATCCACTTCTTCGCCCGGACCGGTTGCGTCCAGCAGCCGCAGTGCCTCCACCCGCGGTCCTCCCGCAGTGGGGAGCGTGCTGACCGCCACCCTGTACCCGCCTGTGTGCCGGACCTCCAGGGGAAGACCGGCGGCGTCGCGAAGGAAGATCAGGCGGTGATCGTTGCGGTCCGAGAGGACCGTGATCGAGCGGATCTCACCGACCTGGTAGGACGTGGCTCCCGAGCCCGCGAAGTGACGTGTCCAGCCGCGGTCGGGGTCCTCGATACGGAAGGTGTCCGTCCGGTCGTCCCAGACGAGAGGCCAGCGCGCACCCGCCTGCGGAAGAACGGGCTCCCCCGGCCGTGCGGGCAGTGGGTAGTGCAGGATCTGGGAGTCGTCCCCGGCGTAGTGGACGCCGTCCGCATCGATCTCGATGCGCTGGTCGAGTGTGGAGGACCAGCCGGGACCGTACAGCCGCCCGCCGATGTAGCCGGAGGCGTAGGACCTGCGGAGGACGAGCGGCAGCAGACCGGGAAGCATGAGGTCCGTCCCCGAGGTGACCACCTGGCCGGAGACCACGTCCACCGGGTCTCCCGCGGTGCGGCACCCGTGGTTGCCGTCGACGGCCTGTCCGCGCCTGCCGCCGCGCCCCAGCGGCTGCTCCCCCGGACCCCGACGGCCACCGGCCGTACGCGGCGCGTGGGGCAGGTCCTTCTTCCCGCTTTCGAGGATCTTCTTCAGCTCGTCGGCATGCTTCGCGTCCGTCTGCCGGGTGTTGTGGGCGACCTTCTTGAGATTGTCCCCTGCAGAGCGGTAGAGGTCCTTGACGGCCTTGCCCGCGTCCTCGGCCAGCGTCCTGCCGACCTTCTGTGCCCCGTGCTCGAGGGCTTTGACGATGCGGTTGCTCATTCGAAGGTCACCCCCGCCAGCTTGGTCTGGAACGTCTGGGCGTGGGCGGCGACCGTATCCGCGTGGGCGTGCATGGTCTGTGCATGCGCCTCCAACGCGGCCGGATCGATCCGGAACCCCTCCCCCGCCGCTCCCCCACCCGCGGAGACCCCCAGCGCGGACTCGGCGGCCTGGAACACCAGCCCGGACGCCGCCCGGCCGACCACGTCGGCCAGCGGGTCGATGGCGGCCTCGACGACCTGGGCGATGATGTACTGCTCGAGTTGCTGCTCCAGGAAGTTGACCAGCCGCTTCCCGGCCTCCTCGATCGCGATGAGCGCAGCCTCGGCCGCCCCCAGCGTGGCCACCGCCGCCGCCTGGTCGGCGACGAACGCCGCAGCCAGCGCGGTGAGCTCGGCGATCGCCTCGACCTTCATGCCGACGATCACGTCCGCCGCCACGTCCAGCGCCGTCGCCACCACGCGGCACGCCTGGACCAGCTCGGTCATGTGGCTGTCGGACAGCTGCGCCCACTTGGCCAGCAGCGCCTCGTACGACGCCCCCTCGTACGCCTGCCCCAGCTGCCTGACCGTGGCCGTCGACTCCTCGTGGGCCGTCTCCACGTTCGTGGCGAACTCCTGCACGTGCGAGGCGAACTCCCGCACCTTGTCCTCGTTCACCGACGGCCAGTTGATGCCGATGAAGTCGAGGAACGACACCACCTCACCCGGCAGCTCGATCGCCATGGCGCTCCTCCCCCGTAGCCGTGCACACAACCGACCCTAGCGACAGACGTTCGACGGAGGAACGCGGGTTCCCTGCAACGGGACAGCGAAGGCCCCTTGCTCAAAGCCGACCGCGGCGCGGGACGAACGTCCCCGGGCTGCACCTGGCCCTGACCTGCTCCGGCACGTGTCCGCGCAGTCGGATGCGGGGCTCACTCCTTCAAGGCCGTCCCGCCAGGGCACGTGCGGGTCTGAGGCACTGGCCGGAACTACTCGGCATACTTTGCGCGTGACCATCAAGGACGGTCCGCTGCCCGGACCGTGGGAACTGATCGAAGGAACCGACTGGGTCTCGCTCGCGCATGCCCGCGGACCGGCAGGGGACACCCGCGCCGCCCTGATCGAGTTGCTCACCGGCGATCCCGATGCGCAGGCCCGGGCCCTGCGCCACCTCGACGACCCGGTGCACCACCAGAACACCCTCTACTCGGTCACCGCCCCCGTGGCCCTGTACATCGCGGTGATTCTCGATGATCCCCGCACAGCCACGACCCTCCCCGGCCAGCGGGAAGGCGGGAGGCACCCGCTGCGCGCCGCCCTGCTGGACTGGCTGGGGTCCGTGGCCGACGAGGTCGGCAACCACGCAGTGCAGACGCTGGAACGAATGGGCCTCTCCCTGGAGGACCATCCCGAGTCCGCCGCGGTCCAGGCACTACGTCCTGCGCTCTTCCAGGCCGTGTCCGCCTTCCTCCACGATCCCGACTGCGCCGTCCGGACAGCGGCCGTCGCCGCAGCCGTCCCCCTTCTGGACGCTCCCGAGCTGGCCACGCACCGGCCGGCCCTCGCCCCGCTGGTGCGCACCGTGCTGTCCGCCGGCGACAACCGGCACCACCGGGCGGCCGCCGCCCGAGGCCTGAACGCCTGGGGAGAGGACAGCGACCCCGGGCAGACGACGCAGGATCCGGACCCGTGGGCAGGCGGGTGCAGCAGCGAGCCACCCTTTTGACACTCTCCGGCTCGGGGGTCGGGCGCTTCGCATCCCACCTCCGCCAGAAGGCGCGACGCGATCATGGCTGGTGTGACCACGAGGCGGAGCCTTCCTGAAAAGCCTCGTTCACAGGGCTCAGCCCGTAGGTTCCCGGCAGGTCGGCGACAACCGGGAGGCGGGCCTTGCGGCCTCATGGGCCTTGCAAACCCCCGCCGTCCCGACGGATGGCACTCATGCGTGCCTGGACACCACGGAGCATCGGCCCCTGCCACGGCGCCGTCCCGGCACCATTTGGCGCAGGAAGCCGCCTTCCCTCCTCCCAAGAACGACCCAGCCGCCGAAGGGCGAGCGCGTCCAAGCTAGAGTGCGGACAGCCGACACCGCTCTCCGCGCAATGTCGCAGGTGCGAGGTTCGCCGTCTGCCCGTCGCCGGCGAGCGTGGAGACCCACGCGATGGGCCGGGGGACGACGACGGCGGTCAGCAGCTTGTAGAAGGCCCCCGCGTCCATGGCCTCGGGGTCGTAGTCGATGCGCATGCCGCCAGTATCCACACCGGCGGGCGGTGGATCGTAGCAGCGCAGCCCGGTCCGACCAAGCTGCGTGTTCTGCGGAGAGTGCCCGGTGTCGGCAGGCACGAGCACCGGAGCTGAGCCCCATGTCCACACTGAGCCGTTTCCAACTTGGCTGATCGGGTGGCCGGTTGGCGTGGGGGTGGGGTCTGGGAAGGGGTGAAGCTCCTGGTAGACGGGTTGCCGACCAAGAGCAACCTGTCCGCCCGGAGCTTCACATGCTTGTCCACCCATCGGGGATCGATCTGTCCAGCACCGCCCTGCGCTACCTCTCCCGTCTGTTGTCCGCGCGGCGCCTGGAGCTCGGCACGCGGTGGCGCCGGCTGAGCGCGGACCGACAGGCCCTGCTGGTCCTGGCCCACCTGCGCTGCGGCCACACGCCCCCAGCCTCCGGCCGGGAGGGACCCCCAACGCCCAGCTCGCGGCCGGGTTCGGTGTCGGGATCGCCACCGTCCACCGCTCCATCGCGGAGGCGGTAGACGTCCTGGCCGCCATTGCTCCCGACCTCGCCGAGGCCGCCCGCACCGCCGCACGCAAGGCGTTCGTCATCCTGGACGGCACCCTGCTGCCCATCGACCGGATCGCCGCCGACCGCCCCCACTACTCCGGGAAGCACAAGAAACACGGCATGAACGTGCAGGTCATCGCCGACCCTCCCCCAGCCTCCGGCCGGGGGTGCCCCCAGGGAGGCTGCTGTGGGCCTCGCCCGCCCTGCCCGGCGCGGTCCACGGCATCAAGGCCGCCCGCACCCATGGCGTCATCGACGCCCTGGCGGGGCCCGGCGTGCGCTGAGGTTGCACCCCGAGTGTGGACACCGGGTTTCATGCTGCGAGGTCGAGGCTAGCGGAGTCGATCAAGCGCTGTTCGAACTCGATGGGTGTGAGGTACTGCAGAGCTGAATGCCGGCGGCGGTGGTTGTAGTACGAGAGCCAGCGGAACAGGTCGAGCCGTGCCTCGTCCTTCGAGGTCCACCGGCGCCGGTGCGCCAACTCCCGCTTCAGGCCCTGGAAGAACGACTCGGCCAGGGCGTTGTCGCAGCTGGATCCGACCCGTCCCATGGATCGGCGGATGCCGTGCCGGCGGCAGGCCGCGGCGAAGGCCCGGCTGGCGTACTGGGCGAGTTCAATCCGTCGTTGCAACACCAGGTTGTTGGCTCGAGCGTAGCTGCTCCTCGAAGACCTCGGCGGGAGTCTTCCAGCCGAGGATCTTGCGGGGTCGGTTGTTGATTGCCAGGGCGACGGCTTCGAGGTCCTCGGCCGACCACCGGGACAGGTCGGTTCCCTTGGGGAAGTACTGGCGCAGCAGACCGTTGGTGTTCTCATTCGTCGGGCGCTGCCAGGGCGCGTGGGGATCGGCGAAGAACACCTTCGTTCCGGTCTCGAGCGCGAACCGGGCGTGGCCGGAGAGCTCCTTGCCGCGGTCCCAGGTGAGGGTCCTGCGCAGATGCTCGGGCAGCCGCGTCATCGACGCCGTCAGCGCGGCGTTCATCGCGACGGCGCCGTAGCCGCCCAGCGACGGGCTGTTCCTTTCCGGGGGCTTGTCGGCCCAGCCCTCCAGCCGGGGCAGGTGGACCAGGATCGTTGACCGGCTGGAGCGCTCGACGAGCGTGCCGATCGCTGACCGGCTGGTCCCAATGATCAGATCACCTTCCCAGTGCCCCGGCATCGCACGGTCTGCGGCCTCAGCGGGCCGTTCGCTCAAGACGACGTCCGCGGTGACATGCCCTTGCGGCTTGTTCCGCGACCTCGCCCGAGGCTCTCGAAGCGCCCGCCCGGTGCGCAGGCAGGTGACCAGCTCCCGCTTGAGCGCACCACGGCTCTCAATGAACAGCGACTGGTAGATCGCCTCGTGGCTGATGCGCATGGACTCATCCTCGGGGAAGTCGACCGTCAACCGGTGCGAGATCTGCTCCGGGCTCCATGCCGTCGCCCAACGCCGGTCGGCGCGGTGCGGCTTGTTCAGTCCCTTCCACGCAGGCGTCGGCGGCCCTGCCACGACCGTCCCGTCAGGCCGGTGAACGTTCCCCGAGAGCCGCTCCTGCACGTACTGGCGCAACCGGTCGTTGTCCGCGAGCTTCGCGCTCTTCGGGCGCCTGGCTGCCAGCTGAGCCTTCCACTGGGCGGCCGTCGCGCGGTACTCCTGCTTGCCGCCGCGGGTGGCGGCGTTGCGGCGTAGTTCGCGAGAGATCGTCCCGGGATCCCGCGCCAGGGCGCGGGCGATCTCGCGCACCCCCTTGTCCATCGCCCTGAGGATCGCGATCTCCTCGCGCTCCTCGAACGTGAGGTACCGGCCCGTGGGCTCGGCCAACGAGATCGGAGGCATGCCGCCAGCGTGACGAAACCACCGCGCACCCACCGGCCACGACACGCCGACCGCCAACGACGCCTCCGCCGTCGTGACCCCCGTGGCGATCAGACGCCAAAACTGACGCTGTACGACCCGAGACGGATCGGGTCGCCCCGGCGAACGCATCGCCGGCCGCAACGCACGGTCAGCACGCCACTGCCGACGCCGACCGCCCGGAACATCGCTGGTCTTCCGACTCCAGTCCGCCGTGGCCACGTCCCACACCTCCGAGATCAAGGTGTTGCGACGACCAGTTGAATCCGCCTTGCGCTCCGCGATCGGTGTGGAACGCCACGCCTGCGACGTTCCCGCCGCGGGCGGCCACGGCTGCCTCGATGGCATCGACGACCAGGTCCACGCGCATGTGGTCGGCGATGGACCAGCCGATCACCCGGCGCGAGCAGATGTCGATCACCGTGGCCAGGTAGAGCCACGACGATCCGACGGGGATGTACGTGATGTCGCCGCACCAGCGGACATCGAGCGCTGCGGCGGTGAAGTTGCGCTCGAGCAGGTCCGGCGCCGGCGGCGCGGTGTGGTCCCGCACGGTTGTCCGCTTGCGTTTGCGCAGGTGGAGGCCGACGATGCCGTGCTCGCGCATCAGCCGGGCCACCCGCTTGCGGTTGATGAGCCGGCCGCGGGCCCGTAGCTCGGCATGGACCCGCGGAGCCCCGTAGGCGCCGGCGTGCTCGCCATGGACCGCCCGAATCTCCGCGGTTACCTCGGCGTCGGCCCGCTCGCGGGCCCGGCGGGCCTCCACGCCGGCCTGCCACCGATAGAACCCGGACCGGGAGACCCCCAAGACCCGGCACAGCCGCTGGACGCCGAACTCCCCGGCGACGGTGAAGATGAAGGCCCAGCGGCGGCTCACTTCATCTCCTTCGCGAAATACTGGGCCGCCCGGCGCAGGATCTCCCGCTCCAACTGCCACTCCTTCTCCGCCTTACGCAGGCGGGCCAACTCGGCCCGCTCGTCCGCGCTCAATCCGCCGGAGGCCGTGTCCGCCTGCTCGGAGCGGCGCACCCACGTCCGCAGCGTCTCCCGGTTCACCCCGGGCTCCACCGCCACCGACTCCACCGTCCGGCCCGTGGACCGGACCAGCGTCACCGCATCCCGCCTGAACTCGTCGCTGTACTTCGACGGACGTCCCACCTGGACTTCCCCTCCCGGATCCTCGGATCCGATTGTCAGGGGTGTCCACACTCAAGGGGCAACCTCCAAGGCCGGGAAGTTAGCGTTTTCGCAGGTCCTGCAAGCACGTTGAGAGGTTGAGGCGAAAGCGCAACGGAGCTCGTTGGTACAGGCAGTCGACC
>NZ_JBIAWP010000052.1:0-6065 GCF_042895785.1 Streptomyces sp. NPDC001380
GGCCCGCTCCTCGTCCGACAACACCAACTCGGCCTTCGGCCGACCCGTCCGCGCCACAAGCCCAGTCTACATTTATGAACGAAATTCCTGACTCGGGACACTAGTGCTCTGGCGGCGACGGTTCACCGGGCCGCGGCACCGGTCGCGCGCGGGCCCGTAATCTGGCCGGATCCCCGATGACATCCTCACTCGGTGGCCTCTCGCGCCTGCTTCCGAGACCGACTGGCTCGCCGGGACCGCCGAGGACGACGGCCTCATCGGGTACGAGGTACCCGGGCGGCCCGACGCTGCCTGGGTGCTCGGCGGCATGTACGAGCGCGGGGGTACCGCGGGGGAGTCGGTCAACCACGCCCAGGGCCGGAGCGAGCACCCCGGCCCGGGTTGGGAGCGGCTGCGCTGGGCGGAGTTGGCTGCCCGCATCGGCGATCCGGCCGTGCCGCAGGGCCTGTACCCCTGCTACCGCTGCTTTCCCTCCTCGAAAGCGGCCGGCATCCGACCCGGCTTCGTCGAATGGCCCGCCGAGGGCAGTCTCGACAGGCCGACATGGGACCAGCCGATGCGGTTCCTCGCCGCTCACAGCCCCCAGGGAGCAGACACTCCCTGCCTGGCGTCCTACAACCCGATCATCGCGCTGGACTTCGAAAAGGGGCAGGTCCGCTCAGGACGCCTGGGTGACGCCCAGTCCCTCTTCGACAACCCGGACATCCTGTGCACCCCATCCAACCTGTGGGCCGCAGACCGCTCCTGGGTCATCTGCACCGACTACGACCTCTGGGGCACCAAGGTCTGCGGCTCCCACCTGCTCATCGAGGCGCTGCTCGCGGACCCCGAGATCGAAGCCGTCCGCCTGCCGTGGACGAGGTGAAGCCGGGCGCCGCGACACGGTGATCCTTTCCAGTCACGGCACCTGCCCGGCATGCGCACGGCGCAGGGACACGGTCGAGACCTGCAGGTGATCACCCGTCGACCGGTGGACGGGCTTGAGTCTCCCGTAGGGGGAGACGCCAGAGTGGGGCCATGGACGGTGACACGCTCCATCCGATCGGCGAACTGGCCCGGCGGACCGGTCTGACGGTCAAGACCATCCGGTTCTACTCCGACCGGGGAATCGTGGCGCCGGTGGAACGCAGCCCCGCCGGCTACCGCCTCTACACCGTCGACGCCGTAGCACGCCTGGACCTGGTGCGCACCCTGCGGGACCTGGGAGTGGACCTGCCCACGATCCGCAGGGTCGTGGAGCGGGAGCTCCCGGTCCCCGAGGTCGCCGCCGTGCACGCCGAAGCACTGGCCGTGCAGATCCGCGTCCTGCGTCTGCGGTACGCGGTGCTGACGGCGGTGGCCGAGCGCGGGCTCACCGCTGAAGAGTCGGATCTCATGCACAGACTGGCCCGGCTCTCCGAGGAGGAACGCCGAGGCCTGGTCGGCGACTTCCTCGATGCCGTCTTCGAGGGCCTCGGCGCCGACTCCGCGTTCGCGGGGATCAGGCGCTCGATGACACCCGAGGTGTCCGGCGATCCTGAGGCGGAGCAGGTCCGGGCGTGGGTGGAGTGGGCCGAACTGGCCATGGACCCGGACTTCCGCGCATGCGTGCGACGGATGGCTCAGGACCATGCGACCGAACAGCCGCGAGGCGGCGCCGCAGTCCTGCGCCGCGACGTCGGCGCGGTCGTCCGTGACCGGGTCGGCCCCGTCCTGGCTGACGGCGTCGAGCCGGCCTCGCCCCGAGCCGACCCGGTCGTCGCGGCGCTTGCAGCCCACTGTGCGCACGTCCTCGGCCGCCCCGACGACGCCGAGCTGCGCCGCCTGCTGCTGGCCCGTCTGGGGAGGATGGGCGACCGGCGCCGGGACCGGTACGTCGAGGTGCTCGCGGTGATCAACGGCTGGCCCGCTCCGGAGAGCCTGTCGGCGGTGTTCGACTGGGCCGCCCAGGCCGTGCGCGTCCGGTTGGAACGGCGGGGGACAGGCGGCCGTCGGCCATGAGGCAGAACGCCGCCGCCACCGGCCGGTGAACGTCGTCGTCATCCTGGGAGCGGGTTCGCGGGCGCGCCGTGCCTCCGGCGGGGGGCGGTTGCGGTGAGGCGGCGCAGGGCGGCGTGGGCGGGTGGGCCCCAGGTGGGCTTGCCGCCGGGGCGGCCGTGGACGCCGGCGTCCGCGATGAGGAGGCAGGCGAGGGCGCGCAGGACCGCCCAGCCGCGGGCGCGGCGCAGGGTGGCGGGGTCCGGGGTGGGCCGGTAGGCGGCGTGGAAGCGGTCGGCGGCGCCGTCCGGGAGCAGGGTCCAGGCGGCGGCGAGGTCGCAGGCGGGGTCGCCCGCGCACAGGTCGCCGAAGTCGATGACGCCGCAGAGGGTGCCGTCGGCGGTGAGGACGTTGGCCGGGTGCAGGTCGCCGTGGAGCCACACGGCCGGGCCCGTCCAGTCGGGCGCGGCCACGGCGTCCTCCCACACGGCGCGGACGGCGTCCGGGTCGGGGACCAGCCCCCGTCCGACGGCCTCGGCGAGCGCGCCGCGAAACCCCTCGGCGTGGCCGGCCGGCGGCCCGCCCCGGTTGCGGCCGGCGGGCGCGCCGGCGGGAGCGGGCTGGTGCAGGGCGGTGAGGAAGGCGGCGATGGTGTCGGCTGCCGGTGCGGCGCGGGTGGCGGGGGCGCGGTCGGCGGGCTCGCCGGGCACCCAGGTGGTGACGGTCCAGGGGTGCGGGAACCGCGCGGAGGGCTCGCCGAGGCGCTGGGGGACGGGGACCGGCAGCGGCAGGCGCGGCGCCAGGAGGGGCAGCCAGGCGTGTTCCTTGCGCAGCAGGGCGTCCGCGGACCGTGTCGCCCAGGGCAGCCGGACGGCGAGCTCGTCGCCGAGCCGCCACAGCTGGTTGTCCCAGCCCCGCGCGCCGAGGCGCACGGGATGGTCGGCCAGGTCGGGGTGCTGCTCCCGCAGCAGGTCCCGGACCAGTTCCGCGGTGATCTCGATCCCGGTGTGCGTCATGCCGCGCCACGGTACTCGGGCAGCGGCCCGCTCCTGGTCCTCGGCCGGTCAAGCCGCCGTGCTGACCGGCCGTCACAGACTGATCAAGTGGGATGGCGCGGAGGCCCGGCCTCTCTAGAATGCAGGGATGTCGGCATCATCCCCTCGGCCCGGTCGCGTGAACGGCCCCTGCACGGCGCCGGCCGCCCGGCTCTGCGACCGTCGGTGAACGACGTGCGGCACGCCCACGCCACCGCTCGGGCGATCGCAGCCGCGGCCCTGGGATGCGACCCCGGTCCCATGACCCCTGCCGACAGCGATTCCCACCATGTCTTCGTCGGCGCGGACGTCGTCGTGAAGCTCATCGACGCCGACGGCCACGCGCGCCTGGACCGCGAGGTCGCCCTCGCCTCCCACCTGCCCGCCGGCCTCACGGCCCCGCTGCTCGACAGCGGGTCCCACCGGCTGGGGGAGCGTGAGGTCCGCTACGCCTGCTACGCCCGGGTGCCCGGGGTTGCCCCCGGTATGGGCATGCCCGGTGCGGACGGGGCGACCGCACGTTCGCTCGCGCAGGAGGCGGTCCGGCGGCTCGGTGTACTGCACGCCTGGACACCGGCGGGTTCCGCGGAGCGGACGCTGAGGGAACCCCTCGACCACGGCGGTTTCACCGGCAGGTCCGCGTTCCTCGCCGAGGTCGAGGGACTCTTCGCCCTGGACCGGCGCGGAGTCGTGCCCCGCCCCCTGCTCGACGGCCTGGCCGCGATCGCCGCGCGTGCACCACAGCACGCCCGGGCGGCCGTCCCGGTGCACGCGGACTGCCACTGGGGCAACTGGCTCGCGCACCAGGGCGGCGTGACGGCCCTGCTGGACTTCGAGTGGGCCCGTTTCGGCGAGCCGGCCGACGACTGGATCTTCCTCGCCCGGTTCAGCGGCGCACACATGGAAGCCGTCCTCGACGTCATCGCCGGTGCGACGGAGACCTGCCTGGAAGAACTCCGAGCGCAGTGCGAGGTCCGCGAAGCGGCCTACCTCGCCTCCGACCTGCGCATCGCGCTCGAACAACCCGACACCTCCGAGCGGATGGCCGCCGACAGGCTCCAGGCACTCGAGGAACTCGTCGTCGGGCGCATCTGGTGGGGCCCCACCCGGTGATGCCGACTGCGGCAGGCGGGGTGAGTCCGCGAAGCCGTTGACGGGGCGCCGCACGCACCGGTCAGCACTGCCCGTCACCGGCCGACCGCCTCGTCCTCGAAACCGGGTTCTGAGTATCCGTACTCAGGACCCGGTTGCCGTCGAGCGGGAGGATGCCGTGATGAACACCACGTGCCTGCAGCGGGACGAGGGGCATGCGGCTCCCTCGGGTGGGATTCCGGCCGCGCGCGTCGCAGGCGCCGCTGCCGTGGGTGCCGCCCTCACCTCCCTGTCGCTCGGCATGGTGGACTGGGCGTACCGCTACGACACCCGGACATGCGCTGGTGCGGAGAGCTTCTGCATGACGCTGATGCCGGTCCTCTCGGTCCCGGCCTCCCTCGTCGTCGCGCTCGTGGCGCTGACCGTGGCGTACCGGCTGCTCGGCATCCGCCCCCTGCTGGCGGTGGTCCCGCCCACCCTCCTGCCGGCGCCGTTCCCGGTCGTCGCCGCACAGGCGGTGGCCGGCCGGTGGTCGGCTGTCGTGGTGGGAGCGGTGTGGTCCGCCGCCCTGACGTCGGCCGTGTGGCGGCCCTACCGCATCCTGGGACTGTCGACCGCGGCCGTCCTGCTCCTCGCCTCCCTCGTCGTCCTGCTGTGACAGCGGTGGCCGCTCACGGGTTCTGCCGGAGCCGTTCCGCGGCCTGGGCGGGGGTGTCGTCGTAGCCGGGCCGGGCCAGGAGGACCGAGCTGAAGAAGTGGCCCTGCTCCTCGTCCGGCTCGTCGTCGGCCGCGAACGGGCGCCACAGGCCCAGCAGCAGGTCCGGGGCGGTGAAGGAGGCCGGGTCGTCGGGGTCGGCCTCGACGGGGGTGTGGGCGCGCAGGCGCCGGACGACCTCGCGGGCCGGAAGGGCGAACACGTCCAGGTCCCGGAACACCACCCGGTCCGTCGCAGCCGACGGCCTGCCGAGCTCGACGGCTTCGAGGGTGTCCCGCGCGCAGTCGATGCTGATCATCAGTCCGCTGGGGCGGACGACGTGCCGCCCCGGCCGGTCTGACCCGGAGACTGCGGAGGGGTCGCGGAGGGAGTCCAGGGCCGCGGCGGCCGCGTCCCGGGCCATGCCGATCCGCAGCGGGCCGATGCCGGTGGGCGGATCGAGGGCGAAGTCCATGGAGACATGATGCCCAAAGGCAGTCCATCACTCGGCCGCCCCTCAGCGGGGCTGCCGTCTCCCTCCGGCGCGCTCGCCGCGGACGGTTTCGCGCCCGTTCCTCGGTCCGGCTGCGCCGGCTCAGGCGGCTCCGCATCCGGTGCGACCGATGCGCCGACGGCCACCAGGGGCTACGTGAACCCGCATGCTCGATCGCCCGTCTGCAGCGCCTTCGAACGGAGGTCCCACCCGGCAGTGGTCGCCAGGCACCGGAACCGATGTCCGCGTCTGCAGCAGCAGCGCATCGAAGGACGTGCCCGGCTGGTCCGGGCGGTGACCCCGCTGCCGGCCCGCGCCGTTGAGGATCTTGAGAAATCTCTCGCGGTCCTCGGCGCACTCCCGCGGCATGAGGGGTGACCGCTCGATGACGATCAAGTCATGGTCGGCGGGTGCTGGGAGGCCCCTGCCGCGTTGCGGGTCTCGGAGTGGTCGGTGGAGCGGTGGCACCGGCCCGGGCGCGATCCGGTGAGGCTCCGGCCGGGTGGCCCCCCTCCCGTCCCCGCGGCCCTTCCTGGGCGGCGACGTAGCGTTCATTCCCCTTCCAATGCAACGGCCCGGACATCTGTCATTGCGTTAGATGCACAACCGTTGCAACGAAAACCGATCCTTTACCTGGATAGATGCACTTCCTGCGCAACGAAAGTGTTGCGCGATCCTCGAACGCAACGTAGCTTTTCCTCCATCGGAAACGAAGAGCACGCGAGGAGAGCATGATGCAGACGTTCACCACCCCCGCCGCGATCTCCGCCGTCCTGGACGTCCCCGCCGGACGCAT
>NZ_JBIAWP010000053.1:0-5399 GCF_042895785.1 Streptomyces sp. NPDC001380
CGCTGCTGGCGGTGCCCTCGACGCTGAAGGGCGAGGCGGCGCACGACTCGGCGTGCCACTTCGCCGAGGAGAAGGACGTCGTCCACGCCGCCTGACCGCGCATGTCCCGGCGCGCCGGCTCCGGCGCGCAGCGGCCCGGCCGCGCCAGCCCCCGTCAAGGGGGCTGGCGCGGCCGGGCCGTTTGCGCAGGCGTCACCCGCACGGCCCCGCACGCCCTCCCGACCCGCCGCCCCCCGGGATGGCATGGTGGATCATGCATCTTATGTGCCGTTATACGGCTTTGACGATGCATGTCCGGCCTGCCCGTCGGCAGGCCGCCGTCCCCGCGTCCAGGGAGGCACCCGTGCGCGCTGCCGTACACGTCAGCCGGATCGCCGCCGCGGCGGCCGTGGCCCTGGCCGCGGCGGCCTGCTCCGGCGGGGGCGGCACCGGGTCCGGCGGCGGGTCCGCGGAGGCCGGCGTGGTCCGGGCGTACTGGGGGGACCCGCAGAACCCGCTGGAGCCCGCGAACACCAACGAGGTCCAGGGCGGCAAGGTCCTCGACATGGTCTTCCGCGGCCTCAAGATCTACGACCCGCGGACCGGGGCGGCCCGGAACGAGGTCGCCCAGTCGGTCACCACCACCGACCAGCAGACCTTCACGGTCAGGCTCAGGCCCGGCTGGCGGTTCAGCAACGGCGAGCCCGTCACCGCCCGGTCGTTCGTCGACGCCTGGAACTACGGCGCCCTGGTCACGAACAAGCAGCTGAACTCGTCCTTCTTCGGCTACATCCAGGGCTACGACAAGGTCCACCCCGCCTCCGGGGGCCCCACCGCGAGGACGATGTCCGGCCTGACCGTGGTCGACGACCTGACCTTCACGGTGGCCCTCAGCCAGAAGTTCTCGCTCTTCCCCGACACCCTCGGCTACGCCGCCTACTACCCGCTGCCCCGGGCCTTCTTCACCGACCACGCCGCCTGGCTGAGGAAGCCGGTCGGCAACGGCCCGTACACCGTCGCCTCCTACACCAAGGGCTCCCGGATGGAGCTGCGGAGGAGCGCCACGTTCTCCGGGACCGACAAGGCGCGCAACGGCGGGGTGGACCTCATCGTCTACACCGACGCCAACACCGCCTACACCGACCTCCAGGCCGGCAACCTCGACGTCATCGACATCATCCCCGCCGCCCAGCTGGCCAACGCGCAGTCCGACCTGTCGGGCCGCTTCATCAACCAGCCGGCGGGCATCATCCAGACCATCTCCTTCCCGATGTACCAGCCCGCCTGGAACACCCCCGGGGCCCAGAAGGTGCGCCTGGGCCTGTCGATGGCGGTCAACCGGGCGCAGATCACGCAGAAGATCTTCCACGGCTCCCGCACCCCCGCCACCGACTGGACCTCCCCGGTCCTCGGCACGCGGGGCGGCTGGTCCGCGACCCTCTGCGGCCAGGCCTGCACCTACGACCCGGCCCGGGCGAAGACCCTCGTCCAGCAGGGCGGCGGCCTGCCCGGCGGGAGGATGACCATCAGCTACAACGCGGACGGCGACCACAAGACCTGGGTCGACGCGGTCTGCAACAGCATCAACACCGCGCTCGGCGACGACCGGGCCTGCACGGGCAACCCGATCGGCACCTTCGCCGACTTCCGCAGCCAGGTCACCGACAAGAAGATGACCAGCGCCTTCCGCACCGGCTGGCAGATGGACTACCCGCTGATCCAGGACTTCCTGGAGCCGCTGTACGCCACCGGCGGCTCGTCCAACGACTCCCACTTCAGCAACGCCCGCTTCGACACCTTGGTGAACCAGGCCAACGCGGCCTCCACCCCCGCCGCCGCCGTGTCGACCTTCCAGGACGCCGAGAGGATCCTCGCGGTGCAGATGCCGGCCATCCCGCTCTGGTACCAGAACGCGGTCGGCGGCTACTCCGACCGCGTCTCCGACGTGCGGCTCAACCCCTTCAGCGTCCCGGTCTACAACCAGATCACCGTCAAGGGCTGACCGCCCCATGGGACGCTACATCCTCCGGCGGGTGCTCCAGATGGTGCCGGTCTTCATCGGCACCACCCTGCTGATCTTCCTCATGGTGTACGCGCTCGGCGACCCGGTGGCCGCGCTCTTCGGCGACAAGGCCCCCGACCCCGCCACCGCCGCGCAGATCCGCCACGACCTGCACCTCGACGAGCCCCTGGGGAAGCAGTACCTGCTCTACATGGCCGGCATCTTCACCGGCGACTTCGGCCAGGCCTTCAACGGCCAGCCGGTCACCGAGCTGATGCGCGACTCCTTCCCGGTCACCGTGCGCCTGACCGTCGTCGCCATCCTGATCGAGGCCGTGTTCGGCATCCTGCTCGGCGTCGTCAGCGGCCTGCGCCGCAAGGGGTGGGCGGACACCACGGTCCTGGTCCTCACGCTCGTCGTGGTGTCCGTCCCCACCTTCGTCACCGGCTACCTGCTCCAGCTGGTGCTGGGCGTCCGGTGGGGCGTCGCCCCCGCCACGGTCACCCCCGAGGCGCCGTTCGGCGAACTCGTCATGCCCGGCCTCGTGCTGGCCGCCGTGTCGCTCGCGTACGTGACCCGGCTGACCCGCACCAGCGTCGCCGAGAACGCCCGCGCCGACTACGTCCGCACCGCGGTGGCCAAGGGGCTGCCGCGCCACCGGGTGATCACGCGCCACCTGCTCCGCAACTCGCTCATCCCCGTCGTCACCTTCCTCGGCGCCGACATCGGCGCGCTCATGGGCGGGGCCCTGGTCACCGAGCGGATCTTCAACATCCACGGCGTGGGCTACCAGCTGTACCAGGGCATCCTGCGCCAGAACTCCCCGACCGTCGTCGGCTTCGTCACCATCCTGGTGATCATCTTCCTGATCGCGAACCTGCTGGTGGACCTGCTGTACGCGGTCCTGGACCCGAGGATCCGGTATGCCTGACCCGTCCCGGCCCGGAGACCCGCGCGACCCCGGCGGGGCCGACCGGACCGGCGTCAACACCGGCGGCCTGGCCATGGGGGAGGCCGGCTCCCTCGAACGCGCCGACTACGCGCGGGCCGCGGGCTCCCCCGGGACCGGCAGGCCGCGCAGCCTGGGGCAGGACGCCTGGGCCGACCTGCGCCGCAACCCGGTCTTCGTCCTCTCGGCGCTGCTCATCCTCTTCCTGGTCCTCATCTCGGTCTGGCCGGGGCTCATCGCCACCCGCAGCCCCCTCCAGTGCGACCTCGGCAGATCCCTGGACGGACCGGCGCCCGGCCACTGGTTCGGCTTCGACACCCAGGGCTGCGACGTCTACACGCGCGTTGTCTACGGCGCGAGGGCCTCGGTGACCGTCGGCGTCTGCGCGACCGCCGGGGCCGCCGTCGCCGGCACGGTCCTCGGCGGCCTCGCCGGGTTCTTCGGCGGCTGGTGGGACGGGCTGCTGTCCCGGGTCACCGACATCTTCTTCGGCATCCCCATCCTGCTCGGCGGCCTGGTCCTGCTCTCCGTGCTGCCCGGCACGACCCTCTGGACCGTGGTCGGCTTCATCGTGCTGCTCGGCTGGACGCAGGTGGCCCGCATCGCCCGCGGCGCCGTCATCACCGCCAAGCAGAACGACTACGTCATGGCGGCGCGGGCGCTGGGGGCCGGGAACACGCGCCTGATGCTCCGCCACGTCCTGCCCAACGCCGTCGCCCCGGTGATCGTGGTCGCCACCATCGCCCTGGGCACCTACATCGCCCTGGAGGCGACGCTCAGCTACCTGGGCGTGGGGCTCAAGCCGCCGACCGTCTCCTGGGGCATCGACATCTCGGCGGCGGCCGCCTACATCCGCAACGCCCCCCACATGCTGCTCTACCCGGCGGGGGCCCTCAGCATCACGGTGCTGGCGTTCATCATGCTCGGCGACGCGGTCCGCGACGCCCTCGACCCCAAGCTGCGCTGAGGCCCCGGGGCGCCGTGAACCCCGGGGAGGAAGCGCGTACGGAGGAAGCGTTGAGCGGTACCTACGGCATCACGGAGGAGACCCCCCGCGGCGACGCGGCGGACGCCGGCGGCTCCCCGCTGCTGGACGTCCGCGACCTGCACGTGGAGTTCCGCACCCGTGAGGGCGTGGCCAGGGCCGTCAACGGCGTCAGCTACAGCGTGGACGCGGGCGAGACGCTGGCGGTGCTGGGCGAGTCGGGGTCGGGCAAGTCGGTGACGGCGCAGGCGGTCATGGGCATCCTCGACACCCCGCCCGGGTTCGTCACCCGGGGTGAGATCCGCTTCCACGGACAGGACCTGCTGGGACTCCCGGACCGGGAGCGGCGCAGGATCCGGGGCGCCCGGATGGCGATGATCTTCCAGGACGCGCTGTCGTCGCTGAACCCGGTGCTCACGGTCGGCTGGCAGCTGGGCGAGATGTTCCGCGTCCACCGGGGCGCGTCGCGGAAGGACGCCCGGGCGAAGGCCGTCGAGCTCATGGAGCGGGTCCGCATCCCGGCCGCCAAGGAGCGGGTGGACGACTACCCGCACCAGTTCTCGGGGGGGATGCGGCAGCGGATCATGATCGCGATGGCGCTGGCGCTGGAGCCGGACCTGATCATCGCGGACGAGCCGACCACGGCGCTGGACGTGACGGTGCAGGCGCAGGTGATGGACCTGCTGGCGGAGCTGCAGCGCGAGTACCGGATGGGCCTGATCCTGATCACGCACGACCTGGGTGTGGTGGCGGACGTGGCGGACAGGATCGCGGTGATGTACGCGGGGCGGATCGTGGAGACCGCGCCGGTGCACGAGCTGTACCGGAGCCCGGCGCACCCGTACACCAAGGGGCTGCTGCGGTCGATCCCGCGCCTGGACCAGAAGGGCCGGGACCTGTACGCGATCAAGGGGCTGCCCCCCAGCCTCCTGCGCATCCCCTCCGGCTGCGCCTTCAACCCCCGCTGCCCCCAGGCCCGGGACGTGTGCCGGACCGACGAGCCGCCGCTCTACGCGGTGACCGCCGCCGGAGCCGGAGCCGGCGGTGCGGGCGGTGCGGAACCCGTGCACCGCGGCAGCGCGTGCCACTTCTGGGAGGAGACCGTCCGTGGCTGAGCCGATCCTGGAGGTGCGGGACCTGGTCAAGCACTTCCCGCTGACCCGGGGGATCCTCTTCAAGAAGCAGGTCGGCGCGGTGAAGGCCGTCGACGGCGTCTCCCTCGACCTGGTGCGCGGTGAGACGCTGGGCATCGTGGGCGAGTCGGGGTGCGGGAAGTCGACGCTCGCGAAGGTGCTGATGAACCTGGAGCGGCCCACCTCGGGGCAGGTCTTCTTCAAGGGCCGTGAGATCTCCCGGCTCTCGGGCGCCGAGCTGCGCTCCGTCCGTCGGAACATCCAGATGGTGTTCCAGGACCCGTACACCTCGTTGAACCCGCGGATGACGGTGGGGGACATCATCGGGGAGCCGTTCGAGATCCATCCGGA
>NZ_JBIAWP010000054.1:0-5247 GCF_042895785.1 Streptomyces sp. NPDC001380
GACCGGGTGGGGGTGATGTACCTGGGGAAGATGGTCGAGATCGGCACGGACACCCAGATCTACGACCACCCCACGCACCCGTACACGCAGGCGCTCCTCTCGGCGGTCCCCGTCCCCGACCCCGCCACCCGCGAGGAGCGCGAGCGCATCCTGCTGCAGGGGGACGTGCCCTCGCCGGCGAACCCGCCGTCGGGCTGCCGCTTCCGCACCCGCTGCTGGAAGGCCCAGGAGCGGTGCACTGTCGAGGAGCCGCTGCTGGCGGCGCCGTCGTGGCTGACCGGCGAGGCGGCGCACGACTCGGCGTGCCACTTCGCCGAGGAGAAGGACGTCGTCCACGCGGAGTAGGCGGGCGCGGCGGGCGGGTGGCGAGGGCGGAGTCCGCGGTTCCCGCGGGCCCGCCCTCGCCGTGCAGGCGGCCCGGTCCCGCGCAGGCGGCGGGGCGGGCCGCCGGTTCGCATGCTGGTCGCTCCTTTGCCTCTATAAACGAGTATTGCGGCTTTCGCGACCTCTTATCGGACGCCGGTCTCCGGATAAAGTAGAATCGGATTTACAGGTTCCGTTTTGTTTTGCACCTCTTTTCCACCCCTTGCCCCGCCTTGGTCTGCGCACGTAATGAAAAAGTGACGCGGGCCCGATTCTCAGGAGGGGGTTTCGTGATCGATAGTGGCTCTGCGCGCGCGAGTTGCCTTCCCGTCACTTCCTGTGCGGTCGATCAAAGGGGTAGATGAATGAGGCTGACCAAGGCCATGAGATGGGCGGCGGTCGCGGCTACGGCCGCGCTCGCCGTGACGGCCTGCAGCAACAGCGGCAGCAGCGACTCCGGCTCGAAGAGCCCGTCCCAGTCCTCCCAGGGCGCCGGCGGCCCCGCCAAGGACGGCGGCACCTTCAAGCTCGGCATCAGCGAGCCCACCGCGATCGACCCGTACAACGCCCAGGAGTCCGAGGGCATCCTGGTCACGCACAACCTCTTCACCGGCCTGATCGACGTCAAGGCCGACGGCACGGTGGTCCCCAGGCTCGCCCTGTCCCGCACGCCGAACAGCGACTGCAGCGAGTGGACGTTCAAGCTCAAGACGGGCACGACGTTCACCAACGGCGAGCCGGTCGACGCCGAGGCGTTCATCCGCGGCTGGACCCGCACCGCCTCCAAGGCCTCCGCCTCCGACGTGGCCTACCACATGGCCGAGATCGACGGCTTCGACGACCTCCAGTCCGGGAAGGCCACGGCCTTCAAGGGCCTCTCGGCGCCGTCCGCCGACACCCTGCTCGTCAAGCTCGCGCAGAAGGACTGCGAGTTCGACCTCCGCACCTTCCACACCGCCTTCAGCCCGGTGCCCAAGGTGGCCGGCGCGGCGGACAACAAGACGTACAACGACATGCCGATCGGCAACGGCCCCTTCAAGATGGACGGGCCCTGGCAGCACAACACCAAGATCACGCTGGTCCGCAACGCCGACTACGGCCTGGACAAGGCCCACCTCGACAAGGTCGAGATCTCGATCCTCAACGCGGACAACGGCGTCACCCTGGAGTACCAGGGCTACCAGGCCGGCCAGTTCGACTGGGCCCGGATGCCCGTGCCGCAGTACTCCGCCGCCAAGGCGATGTACGAGTCCAAGGGCCAGTGGCTGCAGTGGGACTCCAACGGCATGAACTACATCCTGCCGATGACCAAGAAGGGCCCCCTCACCAGCAAGGAGGCCCGCCAGGCGATCTCGTACGCGATCGACCGCAAGGCGATCACGGCCGGTGTCTTCAAGGGCTTCTTCACCGCGGCCGACTCCCTGGTGCCGCCGGCCTTCCCGACCGCCTACCAGAAGGGCGTCTGCGCCAGCTGCGTCGCCCAGGACAAGGCCAAGGCCAAGGAGCTCGCCGCCAAGGCGGGCCTGAAGCCCGGCACCGAGCTGTACTTCGGCTACAACACCGGCGCCGGCCACGAGGAGTGGGTCCAGGCCGTCGCGGGCCAGCTGAAGGACGTGCTCGGCCTCAAGATCAAGCTCGACGGCATCCCCTTCAAGGAGCTGCTGGACAAGGAGACCTCGCCCGACAGCACCGGCATCTACCGGGCCGCCTGGGGCGCCGACTACCCGACGCCCGGCAACTTCCTCACGCCGCTGCTCTCCACCAGCTCGATCAACGAGAACCCCGACAGCCACGTGGTGCAGGGTGACAACCGCGGCCGCTGGAGCAACCCCGAGTTCGACAAGCTGACGTCCCAGGCCGCCAGCACCCAGGACCAGGGCGAGCGCTACAAGCTGTACCAGCAGGCCGAGAAGGTCGCCATGGACGACCAGGCGCTCATCCCGCTCTGGAACCGCACCCAGCTCCGCCTGGCGAACACCTCCAAGTGGAACAACCTCACCTACGACTTCAACGAGAACCCCACGCTGTCCGCCGTCTCGGCGAAGTAGTCCCCCGCACGGCGCGCGCGCCGGCAGCACCGCACAGGAGGGTCGCGGAACGCCAGGGCAACGGCGTTCCGCGGCCCTCGTCGGCGACCGGCCCCCGCGCACCCCACCCCCGAGAGGCCCCACCCATGGGTAGATACGTCGTGCGGCGGCTGGGTCAGATGGTCGTCGTCCTCCTCGGTGCGACCATGATCCTCTTCGCCTGCCTCTTCGTGATCCCGGGCGACCCCGTGGGGTCGCTGGCCGGCAGCGACAAGGCCCGCGACCCCGCGGTCATCGCACAGCTCCACCAGCGCTACGGTCTGGACGACCCGCTGGCGGTCCAGTACGGCAACTACATCAAGCGGCTCGTCCAGGGCGACATGGGGGAGGACTTCACCCAGCGCCGCCCGGTCTCCGAGATCCTCGCCCCCAAGCTCGTCAACACCGCCAAGCTCGCCGTCGTCGCCATCGTCTTCGACATGGTGATCGGCATGCTGGTGGGCGTCGTCGCCGCGCTCAAGCGCTACTCCCTGCTCGACACGGTCGTCACCCTGGCGACCACGATCGTGGTCGGCTTCCCCACCTTCGTCATCGGCATGCTGCTGCTCAACACCTTCGCGGTGCAGCTGAAGTGGGTGCCGGTCATCGGCGACCCGGGCGACCCCAAGCAGATCATCCTCCCCGCGCTCACCCTCGCCCTCGTGGACGCGGCCCTGGTCGCCCGGCTCACCCGCGGCACCATGCTGGAGATCCTGCGGGCCGACTACGTCAAGACCGCCGTGGCCAAGGGCGTGCCGCGCCGGCAGGTCCTGCTCAAGCACGTGCTGCGCAACTCGGTGATCCCGGTCATCACCTACATCGGCATCTCCTTCGGCACCCTGCTCGGCGGCGCCCTCATCACCGAGGTCATCTTCAACTGGGACGGCGTCGGCATGGCCATGAACACGGCCGTCCAGCAGCAGAACAACCCCATCATCATCGGCGTGGCCACCTGGGGCGTGCTGATCTTCGTGCTGCTCAACCTGCTGGTCGACCTGCTCTACGCGGTACTCGACCCCCGGATCAGGCTCGGCTAGGGCCCGCGGGCCAGTGGAGGAACGCAATCCCATGACCAATCTCGCGAAAGTGCCCGGGCAGCCCGGCGAGGCCGCCGGGCCGGAGGGTCCCCAGTCGGCCGGCGCCGAGGCCGCGGCCGCCGCGACCGCGGGCAGCCACGGCGCCGCGAACGCCGAACCCGCCGTCGCCGCCACCAAGGAGTGGCGCGAGGTGTGGCACCGCTTCGCCACCAACCGCCTGGCGCTCGTCGGCACGGTGCTGGTCCTGCTCCTGCTGGCGACGGCGGCCTTCGCACCGCTGATCGCCCCGCAGGACCCGTACCGGCAGGACCTGATGAACACCCTGCAGGCGCCCTCGGGCAGCCACCTCTTCGGCACCGACTCGCTCGGCCGCGACCAGTTCTCCCGCGTCGTGTACGGCTCCCGCATCGCCGTCCTCGTCGGCGTCGCCTCGATCGTGCTGACCGTGATCATCGGCGTCACCCTGGGCGCGGTCGCCGGCTACTTCGGCCGCTTCTACGACACCCTGGTGATGCGCGTCGCCGACGTGTTCTTCGCCTTCCCGCTGCTCATCGGCTCGATCATCATCATCACCGTGACCGGCCGGGGCGTCACCCCCGTGATCATCGCCCTCGCGGTCTTCGGCTGGGCGACCGTGGCCCGGCTGCTGCGCAGCTCCGTGCTCTCGACCCGGGAGATGGACTACGTGCACGCCGCGCGGGCCCTCGGCGCCGGCCACCGCCGGATCATCCTGCGGCACATCCTGCCCAACTCCATCGCCCCCGTGCTGATCTACGCGACCTTCAACGTCGGCACCGCCGTCGTCGCCGAGGCGTCCCTCTCCTTCCTGGGCGTCGGCGTCAGCCCCGAGGTCCCCGAGTGGGGCAACATGCTCGCCGTCGGCCGCGGGTTCATCGGCGTCTACGACTACATGTGGACGCTCCCCTCCCTCGCGGTGGTGCTCACCACCCTGGGCTTCATCTTCGTCGGCGACGGTCTGCGCGACGCGCTCGACCCCAAGCTGCGGTGACAAGGAAGGCGACGGCGAAGTGAAGAAGACAGTGGACGACGCCCCCGGCGCGGGCGCCGCGGCCGACACCCTGAGGGCGGAGGCGCCGGACGGCCCGGACACGCCGCTGCTCCAGGTCGACGACCTGCACGTGGAGTTCAAGACCCGCGACGGTGTGGCCAGGGCGGTCAACGGCGTCAGCTACAGCGTGGACGCGGGCGAGACGCTGGCGGTGCTGGGCGAGTCGGGGTCGGGCAAGTCGGTGACGGCGCAGGCGGTCATGGGCATCCTCGACACGCCCCCCGGCCGGATCGCCGGCGGCCGCGTGCTCTACCGCGGCGAGGACCTGCTCACCATGGGCGAGGAGCAGCGTCGCTCGATCCGCGGCCGCAAGATCTCGATGATCTTCCAGGACGCCCTCTCCGCCCTCAACCCGGTCTTCTCGGTGGGCTGGCAGCTCGGCGAGGTCTTCCGGGTGCACCAGGGCATGTCCAAGAAGGACGCCAGGGCGAAGGCCGTCGAGCTCATGGAGCGGGTCCGCATCCCCGCCGCCCGGGAGCGGGTCAACGACTACCCGCACCAGTTCTCGGGCGGCATGCGGCAGCGGATCATGATCGCCATGGCCCTGGCGCTGGAGCCGGACCTGATCATCGCGGACGAGCCGACCACCGCCCTGGACGTCACCGTCCAGGCCCAGATCATGGACCTCCTCGCGGAGCTGCAGCGCGAGTACCGGATGGGCCTGATCCTGATCACGCACGACCTGGGTGTGGTGGCGGACGTGGCGGACAAG
>NZ_JBIAWP010000055.1:0-4946 GCF_042895785.1 Streptomyces sp. NPDC001380
CAAGGCCATCGCCAGCCAGACCGGGCTGAGCCGGCGCACCGTGCAACGCCGCATCCACCACATGATGACCCTCGCCGGGGCCGCCACCCGCATGCGGCCGGCCTGGCAGGCCGCCCGCCGCGGCCGGCCCTGAGCATGCGGGGACGCGGCATCCCACCGGCCCTGTCCCCGCTCGATGCAACGCCGCATCCACCCCATGACCACCCTCGCCGGAGCCGCCACCCGCATGCGGCCGGCCCGGCAGGCCGCCCGCCGCGGCCGGCCCTGAGCATGCGGGGACGCGGCATCCCACCGGCCCTGTCCCCGCTCGCCGGTGCGGCCGGGGAGCGCCCGGCCCGGTGCGGCCGGCCGGCGCCCGGCGCCTCGCACGCACCCGGCACGCGCGCGTGCCCGGGGGGCCGCCCCCGTCCGCGGCCGGGGCGACGGGGAAGGACCTCCCGCCCGGCCGTGCCGCGGCGGCGGGGGGTGGCCGGTCGCCGTGCGCCGGCCACCGGACCCGGCCGCAGCGGCCGCGTCCCGCCGCGCCCCTGCCGGCCCGGGGAGGGGCCGGTTCGGACGGCGGAGCGCGGACGGCCCGGCCGGCGGGGCCCGGGACGCGGCCGGCGCACGGGGGCGGCGCCCGCCGCGGCGGGCGGGGCGCTACGGGCGCCAGGGCCCGAGCATGTCCTTGACCGCGTCGGTCACCGCGAGCTGCAGCAGCGGGCCGTTGGTGACGCGGCCGACGCCCAGGCGGCGGAAGCGGTCGAGGTCGTGCCGGGCGGGGTGGGCGGTGGAGTTCACGGGAACGGCGACGGCGCCGGTCACCGCCGCGAGCAGCTCGTCGTCGTCCTGGATGCCCACCGGGTAGACGCTGTCGGCGCCGGCCCGCTCCAGGGCCCGCAGCCGCTCGATCACCTCGTCGAGGACGGCGGAGGCGTCCCGGGCGTGCTTGAAGAGGTCGGTACGCGCGTTGACCCACACCGGGACCCCCGCGTCGTCGGCCGCCGCCCGCAGGCCGGCGACGTAGTCCGCGTGCTCCTGCGTGCTGCGGACCCGTCCGCCCTGCGAGTGGACGGTGTCCTCGACGTTGAGGCCGGCGCCGCCGACCTCGGTGAGCCCGGCGATCAGGTCCGCGGGCTGGTGCCCGTACCCGGACTCCAGGTCCACCGAGACGGGCACGTCGACCGCGGCGATGATCGGCCGGACGGCGGCGAGCACCTCCTCGAAGGTCTGCCCCTCCTGGTCGGCGGCGCCCCGGGAGTCGGCGAGCGGGTGGCTGCCGATCGTCAGCGCGGGGAATCCGGCGGCGGCCGCCGTCCGCGCGGACCACACGTCCCAGACGGTCGGCAGCACGAGCGGCTTGTACTCGGCGTGCAGCTGCCCCAGGCGCCGGGCGCGCTCGACGGTGGTGCGGAAGTCCATGACGTGTCTCCTTTTGGATGGGTGGGTGTGCCGGACCGGCGGCCGCCGGCGCACTGCGGCACCGGCGCGCCGGGAGGCGGGACGGGAAGCGAACGCCGGCCGGGGACCACCCGGGGGGCGGCCGGGAAACCGGACGGGGACCGGGCCGGGACCAGGTCGTGGGCGGGCCGGAGGGGGACGGAGGGGGACGGAGGGGGACGGAGGGGGGCGGAGGGGGACGGAGGGGGACGGCCGGGCCGGGCCGGCCGGGGGCGGCGAAGGACCGCCCGGGGGGTCTGCGGGCCGGGGCCCGTCCGGGTGCGGCCAGCGGGCGACGGCGGCGGCCTGGGCGCGGAACCTGTCCTGCTTGATGTAGAGGTCGGTGGCGGTGGTGCCGCCGGCTCCGGCGAGGACGTCGCCCGCGGGCCGGTGCCCAGTCGTGCGGGAGCGCCGTCTGTTCATCGTAGGACGGGGCAGTGCGCGCCGGTCGGGCGGGCGGACACCGCAGTGACGGGGCTTGTCGCGCACGCCTGTGGGAAGTCGCGGCACCCTGCCGGCCACGCGCGACGGTGCCGCCGAACCGGCCAACGGACCAGGGCAGGGGCACGGCCACGCCGGCCGGCCGGCCGGCCGGGCCTGTCGGTGACACCGGCGCCCGTCATCACCGTCCGCCCGGCAGCGCACGCCGACCTCGGTCAGCGCCTCGATGGCACCGTAGGCGCGGGCGGCGCCCTGCCCGGCCCGGCTGGCAGCCGGGCGCGGGCAAAGTGCTTGCTTGTGCCGCCCCTCAGGCAGAGAGCTTGGCGGCGACGAGGTCGACAGGAGTGATCACGGGCGGGGTGGCGAAGAGTTCGTCGCCACGAGCTTCGATGGCCTGGCGCACCTTGCCGTCCAGATGGATCCGACGGGCCTCCTCGGTGGCGAAGGCGTCGAAGATCCGAAACGAGGACGGCGTCAGGCGGAATGCGAACCAGGTGACCGTACCGGGCTCGTCGTCCACAAGGGTCTTGGCTTCCTCCAAGAACCGGGCGGCCTCCTCCTCCTTGCCGGGGCGGGCCTCGAACTCGACGAAGAATCCGAACGGCAGCATGACGTGCTCCTTGGATGGGGGGTGGGTGCCGGGTGGGACTGCGGATGTGCGGTGGTGCGTGCTGCCGAGCCGGGCAAGGGCCTGCGGGCCGGGCCGGGGGTCAGCGGGTGGTGGCGTGGGCGGCCTGCTCGATGAGGCGGGTGACGGCGCCGGGGTGGGAGACGGTCACGGCGTGGGAGGCGTTGACCGCGACGGTGCGGGCGTGGGCGCGGTGGGCCATGAAGCGCTGGGCGGCGGCGGGGATGTTCTTGTCCTGGAGGGTGACCAGGTCCCAGGAGGGGATGGTCCTCCACGCGGTCTCGGTGGCCTTGTCCTCCAGGGCGGTGGCGGCGATGGGGCGCTGGGTGGCGGCCATGGCGGCGGCGGTGGCGGCGGGGACGTCGGCGGCGAACTGGGCGCGGAACCTGTCCTGCTTGATGTAGAGGTCGGTGGCGGTGGTGCCGCCGGGGGCGGGGACGGTGACCTGGGTGAGGGTGGGGCCCAGGGTGCCGCCGGGGAACCTGCCGGAGAGCTCGGCGGCGCTCTCGCCCTCGGCGGGGGCGAAGGCGGCGATGTAGACGAGGGCCTTGACCTGGTGGTTGTGGGCGGCGGCCTCGCTGATGACCGAGCCGCCGTAGGAGTGGCCGGCGAGCACGATCGGGCCCTTGACGGTCTTGAGGAGGGCGGCGAGGTGGGCGGCGTCGGTGTGGACGCCGCGCAGCGGGTTGGCGGGGGCGATGACCGGGTAGCCGTCGCGCTGCAGCCGCTGGACGACGCCGTTCCAGCTGGCGGACTCCGCGAAGGCGCCGTGGACCAGGACCACGGTGGGCCTGGCCGGGGCGGGGTGCGCGGCGGGGCGGGCCGGGGCGGGGCGGGCCGGGGCGGGGCGGGCCGGGGCGGCGGCGGTGGCGGTGGTGGCCGCGGTGGTGGCCGCGACGGCGGCGGCGCCCAGGGCGGCGGCGGCGGTCAGGACGGCGCGGCGGCGCACGGTCGGCTTGCCCATGATCAGTCCCTCGTCAGGTCTCGGTGTCCGCGGTCCCGGCCGGGCCCGCACCCAGAAACCTAGACCACCATTCACTCGCGTGCAAGCCAATCGCATGCGAGGGAATGATGGAGGGGCCCACCGGACGTCCTCACGCAGGGCCCCCCCCGGACAGGCCCGGCCCGCCCGGCGCCCCGGCCGGACGCCCGGCCCCCGGCCCGGCGGACCGGCCGGCGAACGCCCCCGCCGCCCCGCCGGCCCCTCCCCTCCCCTCCCCCCGCGCGGGCACCACGCGGCCGGGCCGCCGGACCGGCCGCCCCCGCGCCGCCCCCGCACCCGCCCCACGGCGCCCCGCCCGCACCCGCCCCGGGCGGCGGGCCCGCACCCGGGGCAGCCACCCCCCAGGGCCGGTGACGGACCACACCACCGTCCGGCACCCGCGACGGACAGTCATCCGACTCATGACGCGACCGGACACCGACGCGAGAGTTGTCCTCACCGGCCGGCAGCACACGCCGACCGCAGGAAGGCACCCGCCGCCACCGGCCCCCACGCCGGACCCGGGCCCCCGACCGGCGGCAGCCCCCGCCCCCACCCCCGGGCACACCACCCCCCACCCCCCCCACCCCCCCACCCCCCCACCCCACCACCACCACCACCACCACCACCACCACCAGGAGCACCTCCCATGCCGTTCGTCAACGTCAAGCTCGTCGAAGGCGTCTTCTCCGAGGAGGAGAAGCACGCCATGGCCCAGGCACTCACCGACGTGATGGTCCGGTTCGAGGGCTCCGAGGCGTTCCGCGAGGTCGTCTGGGTACTGATCGAGGAACTCCACACCGACGGCTGGCACATCGGCGGCCGCCCCTTCCGCGGCCCGCGGTCGCTGACGGAGACCCTCGAGAACTCCAAGACCCTCGTGGAGAGCGTCCACGGCCGCCCGACCACCCGCCCGGAATGGGCCGAAGCCGCCCCGGTCAACCACACCACCCGGTAACCCGCCCCCCGGCATCAGCCCCCCGCCCCCGGAACCCGACACCCGCACCCACCCCACCCCACACCGCACCCACCCCACACCGCACCCACCCGGGCCCCCCGGCCCCCCGGCCCCCCGGGGGGCCCGGGGGGCCCGGGCAGGACACGCCCACCCGCCCCCACCCGCCCCCGCACCACGACACCCCCACCCCACAACCCGCACACACCCCCACCCCCACCCGCCCCCGCACCACGACACCCCCGACAGGACCCGCAGGACCCGCAGGACCCGCAGGACCCGCAGGACCCGCCCGGCCCCCGGGACCGACCGCACCCGCACCACGGCCCCAGCCGCCCCACCCGACCCCAGCCGCCCCACCGCGACCCGAAAGAGCCGCCACCCCACGCCATCCACCCGCACGGCGACCCGACCCCCGCCCCCGGCGGACACCCGGCCCCCCGCCGCCCCGGACACCCCCCGCAGCTCCCCACCGAAAACAGCCCCGGACCCCCCGGCGACACAGCACACCGCGACCCGCC
>NZ_JBIAWP010000056.1:0-4819 GCF_042895785.1 Streptomyces sp. NPDC001380
TGGCGGATCTTCCGCCACGCCCGCTGCAGCCCCAACCGCCTCACGTCAACCGCCAAGGCCATCCTCACCCTGGAGAGGCAACGCTGAAAGCGCTCGATGACGACACCGGACTCCGTTGTGCGGCGGCGCCGGAGCAGATGCTGCCGCGAAAGCGGTGAGGCGGAACTCCGGGCACGAGCGGCGAAAGCGAATCGGACCGCTGGCCGGAGCAGGACAGGCCACTGCCCGGGGAGGCGATCCACCGTCCGCGCAGAGCCGGCACTCCGATACGTCCGGCGGCCAGCGCTCTCCACGGTCCGACCACGACCAGGCGCGGTGCAGTCGACACCCACGGTATCGAAGCTGTGTACGCTATGCGAACATGTCTGCATGGACGCCGTGCGCGGGCGGGCAAGGACCACCCGGCCCGTGGCGGGCGTAACGGAAGGGGTCTCCCATGACGTCGCAGCGAACGTCCTCCCGCGGTTCGAGGGGCAGACGCGCGCTCTGGCCCGTCGTGCCGCTGGCCGTCTCACTGGCCGCAGTCGGCCTCGGCGTCGCGCAGGCCGCACCGGCGGACCCCGTTCCGGTGACCGGCGTCCGTGCCGTGACCTGCGTCGACCGGGTCTTTGCGGGAATGACCGGACCGCAACGCGTCGGCCAGCTCTTCATGGGGGGCGTCAACGCCTCGCTTCCGGACCAGAAGCGGCTCCAGGTCCTGCGCCAGTACCACGTCGGGTCGGTGTTCCTGGCCGGACGGAGCAAGTCCGGCACCAGGGCGACCAAGTCGCTGGCCGACGGCCTCCAGGCGAAGGCCGACACCGTGGCCGGGCACCGTGTGGGCCTGCTGGTCTCCACCGACCAGGAGGGCGGCCAGGTCCAGGTCCTGTCCGGCCCCGGCTTCTCCACGATCCCCAGCGGACTCGTGCAGGGAAGCTGGTCCACCTCGAAGCTGCGCAGTTCGGCAGCCCTGTGGGCGAAGCAGCTCAAGGCCGCCGGCGTCAACCTGAACCTCGCGCCCGTGACCGATGTCGTACCGTCCAGCCTCGGCAGGGACAATGCTCCGATCGGCCGCTACGACCGCGAGTACGGCCACACCGCGACGACCGTCGCCTCCCACAGCGGCGCCTTCGCCGCGGGCTTCGCCCAGTCGAAGGTGCTGGCCACGCTCAAGCACTTCCCCGGACTCGGCTACGTCCGCGGCAACACCGACACCACGGCCAACGTGGTCGACTCCGTGACGACCGGCAGCAGCGCGAGCATCACGCCCTTCCGCTCCGGGATCAAGGCGGGCGCGCCGTTCGTCATGATCTCGCTGGCGACCTACAGCAGGATCGACGCGAAGCACAGGGCCGTCTTCTCCTCCACGGTGATCCAGAAACTGCTCCGCACCTCCCTGGGCTTCCGAGGTGTGGTCGTCTCCGACGACCTCGGCAACGCGGTGGCGGTCAGGTCCGTCCTCCCCGCTGACCGCGCCCTGGCGTTCCTCAACGCCGGCGGGGACCAGATCCTCACCGTCGAACCGAACCTGATCCCCGCCATGGCCAAGGCCGTCCAGGCCCGAATGACACAGAACCCTGCCTTCCGCCTCAAGGTGGACCAGAGCATCCACCGCATCCTGGCTGCGAAGCAGAAGGCAGGCCTGCTGTACTGCGGCTGACCCCGGGCGGCGACTGTGGCGACGACGGCGCGCCGCGGCCGTCGGCCCGCTGACGGGGGCCCCGGCCTCACCGGCCCGGTGCGGTCCGGCGGTGCCGGGGCCGGCGGGCCCGCTGGATGGCCACCCACGCGACAAGCGCATGCCGCAGGTCCAGTGCTGCAGGACAGAGGACCATCGCGGCTCCCGGTGGGCGGGTCGAGACGTCGGACACCTCGCTCAACCGCCCGGGAGCCTTGTCCGTTCTGCACCCCTCCGGCGCTGCTCGGGCGTCACCCGACCGAGCCCCCGCTGAAACGGCCTCTTACCTTCTTGGCGGGCTCGTCACCGACTGACTGCCCGCCCGCCTGACCGATCCGCCCGGTGTGCGGCCGCCCCGCGCCCCCGGCCCCTCACTCCCCGGACAGCACCTGGTGCGCCGCCGCCCGTGCCTCCTCGGCCGTGTCCGCCGCCCGCGCCGCGGCCGCCGCCCGCCCGCACTGCGCCAGCGTGTGCCGGGCCAGCGCCGACCGCACGTACGGGATCGCCGCCGGACCCATCGACAGGCTCGTCACCCCCAGCCCCACCAGCACGCACGCCAGCGCCGGGTCGGCCGCCGCCTCCCCGCACACCCCGCACCCCTGCCCGGTCTCCCGCGCCGCGCCCGCGGCCGCCGCCACCAGGTCCAGCAGCGCCGGCTGCCACGGGTCCTGCAGCCGGGCGACCGCCCCCACCTGCCGGTCCGCGGCGAACGCGTACTGCGCCAGGTCGTTGGTGCCCAGCGACAGGAACTCCACCTCCTGCAGGACCGCCCGCGCCCGCAGCGCCGCCGCCGGCACCTCCACCATCGCCCCGCACGCGGCCCGCAGCCCCACCGACCGGCACGCCTCCGCGAACGCCCGCGCGTCGACCCGGTCCGCCACCATCGGCGCCATCACCTCCAGGTGCACCGGCAGCCCCTCGGCCGCCCGCCCCAGCGCCCGCAGCTGAGTCCGCAGCACCTCCGGGTGGTCCAGCAGCGTCCGCAGGCCGCGCACCCCGAGCGCCGGGTTCGGCTCGTCCGCCGGCGTCAGGAAGCCCAGCGGCTTGTCGGCGCCCGCGTCCAGCACCCGGACCACGACCCGGCCCTCCGGGAAAGCCTCCAGCACCTCCCGGTACGCCTCGACCTGCCGGTCCTCCGACGGAGCGCGCTCCGAGTCCTCCATGAACAGGAACTCCGTGCGGAACAGCCCCACGCCCTCCGCCCCCGCCCGCAGCGCCGCCGCGACATCGGCCGGACCGCCGATGTTGGCGAGCAGCGGCACGCGGTGCCCGTCCGACGTCCGTCCCGGCCCCGAGGCGGACGCCAGCGCGGACCGCCGCTTCTCCGCCGCCCGCCGCAGCTCCGCCCGGAGCTCCGGCGACGGCGCCACGACCACCTCGCCCGTGCTGCCGTCGACCGCGACGACCGCGTCCTCCTCCAGCGAGGTCGCCCCCGGGAGCGCCACCACCGCGGGCACGCCCATCGCGCGCGCCAGGATCGCGCTGTGGCTCGTCGGGCCGCCCTCCTCGGTGACGAAGCCGAGCACCAGCGTCCTGTCCAGCAGCGCCGTGTCCGCCGGCGCCAGGTCGTGCGCCACCAGCACGTACGGCTCGTCACTGTCCGGCACCCCGGGCATGGGGACGCCCAGCAGCCGGGCCACCGTCCGGTCGCGGACGTCGTCCAGGTCGGCGACCCGCCCGGCCAGGTAGTCCCCGGCCGCCGCCAGCACCGCGCGGAAGGAGGCCACCGCGTCGTGGACGGCGCGCGCCGCCGTGCTGCCCACCGCGATGCGGCGCCGCACGTCCGCGCCCAGCTCCGGGTCGAGCGCCATCAGCGCCTGGGCCTCCAGGACGGCCTGCGCCTCCCCGCCGGCCAGGTTGCCGCGGGCCCGCAGGTCCGCCGCCACCGCCTCCAGGGCCTGCCGGGCCCTGGCCTGCTCCTGCGGCGCCCGCTCGACCGGGATCCGCTCCTCCGGCGGCTCCAGCGCCGCCGTGCCCATGTGCCGCACCGGTCCGATCGCCACGCCGTGGCTGACCCCCACGCCCTGCAGAGTCTCGTCCATACCGTCCGTCTCCACCCGCTCCGTCTCCCGCATCCGTCCTCGACGGCGCCGTCCCGGGGCGGACCGTCGCCCGCGGCCGCCCGGTCCCGGCCGCCCGGTCCCGTCCGCGCATTCCCGTCCGCGCGGCGCCCGTACCTTCTCAGTCCCAGGTGAACAGGTCGCCCCTGCTCTCCACGAGGCCCTCCACGACGACGTGCGCCAGGTGCTCCGCCGCCGCCTCCAGCGCCACGACCGGGCAGACCGGGGACCGGCCCGCCTCCTCCACCCGCACCGGGTCCCACCGCACGACCGGCCGGCCCCGCTCCACCGGCTCGCCCCTGACCACCAGCACCTCGAACCCCTCGCCGCCCAGGTGCACGGTGCCGATGCCCAGGTGGGTCAGGACGCAGTGGCCCTCCTCGTCCCGCACCACGAACGCGTGCGGATGCACCGACACGACGACACCGGACACCGGAGCCACGGCCGCCCCGGCGCGGCGCACGGGGTCGACGGCCGTGCCCGGCCCCACCAGGGCCTCGGCGAACACCGGATCGGGGACGGCCGCCAGCCCGACGGCACGCCCTGCCAGCGGTGACGTCACGGTCGTCATGGTGCTGCCTCCTGCGGGGCGGGGTGCGACCTCGCGCGGCAGGCCGGGGAGATCGTGACCAATCATGGCAAACCGGGTCTGCGCCAGCGATCCCACGCGCGACCGCCCACCCCCGTCCTCCTCGACCCCCTCCAGGCCACCTCTGTGACCTGCGCGGATGCGCGCAGTCCGCGGGGAGTGCCTCCTCTCGTCACACATTCGGCTTCCGGGGTGCGCGCCGAACGGATGACCGCGGCCGCCGCCGATTTGCCTCACTGCCGGACAGGAGGTACGTTCGTGTCTCCGCCGACGGAGATGTCGCTGCTTCCGCATGGATCCAGTGGCCCGGACGGCCTTCCGGGGCCGATTCGGAAGAAAGCGCAGAAACCAGTAAAGTGGTGGACGCCGCCGAAAGCGGATCCCACTCCGGCGGGAAATCAGAAACGTAGAAGCGGTTCGCGGGTCTGATAAGCTGGAGACACGGAAGAACGAAGCGCCCGGAGGGGCCCGCAGGGGCCGCGAAGGAAGCGTCCGTTCCTTGAGAACTCAACA
>NZ_JBIAWP010000057.1:0-4818 GCF_042895785.1 Streptomyces sp. NPDC001380
AGGTACCGGGATGCCTTGCGGAGGGCCATGTTGTTGCACGGGCCGACGGGGCCCGCCGACTCAGGGGCCATGGTCTCCTCCAGTGCTCACCCGTCAACTTTACGAGTATATACTCTCATGAGGCGGTCCGTACCCCCGCCGTGCCGGGCGGCAGCCCCGTCCCGCTGCGGGATCGGTCCGTCCGGCGGCAGCGGACGGGAGCGTGCGCAACCGGTTGCCGGAGGTGCCGCGCTGCACTCGGAGCGGCATGCCGGAGTCGTTCCGCGCGGCGGGGAGGACGGCCTGAACGGCCTTCCGCGCACGTCCGCCACAGGTCCGCACGGCGGTCCGGCGCGAGGCTGCCGCGCAGGCCGGTCTGCGGCCCGGATCCCCGCGGCGCCCGGGCAGCCGCGGGCGGCGCACGTCCGCACCGCCCTCCGGGGTTCCGGACGAGGGGTTCCCGGAGGTTGGTGCACCCGGGACCCGGTCCTGCCCCGCGCACCGGGCCGGATCGGACTCGCCGGACCGGCGATGCCGCAGTGCCGAAGACCGCTCGGATCCGGCAGCAGTCCGGGGAGCCCCGAGGGGCCGGCCCGCGGTGCGGGCGGTCAGAGGACCTGGGCGAAGCAGCCCACGGCGATGGCGGCGGAGAGCGCGGATGCGCTCCGGCAGCCTGCCGAAGCGGGCCCGGCGGGCCGCTTCGGCGGGGTCGGGGCTCTTCTGTGCGGATCGCATCGGATGCCTCCTGGGGCGGTGGGGCGGAGGGTTCGGGCTGCCGGCGGGGCCGGTCCCGGCCGGGAGGGATCAGCCCAGGTAGAGGTCCTTGTGTGCGGCGACGAACGCCTCGATCCCCTGGGCGGGGACACCGGTGACGCGCTCGACGTCGTCGGAGGCGCGGTCGTAGCGGTTCTCGCGGTGCAGCCGGGCCATGGTGGCGATGTGCTGCTCGGCGTGCGGCGGGAGGCCGACCGCGGCGAGCACCTCGGTCAGCCACCGGTCCAGCGGCACGTCCGCGTAGGAGACCGGACGGCCCAGGGCCCGTGAGAACTCCTCCGCCATCTCGGCGATGCCGACGGTGCGGGGCCCGGTCAGTTCGTAGACGTGCCCGACGTGCGGGGCCGGGTCGCGGAGCACGGTGGCGACCACCCGGGCGACGTCGGCCACGGCAACCGGCGAGGTGCGCCCGGTGCCGAACGGCAGCGCGATCGTGCCGTTCTCCCGGATCGACCGCGCCGCCAGCGTGGTGAACAGCGGATTGTCCAGGAACGACGTCGGACGCATGTGGACCACCGGCAGGCCCGACCAGTCCAGCACCTGCTCCGCGAGCCAGTGGAGCCGCTGCTGGTACGACTCCGCGGTGCTGGTGGCGGTCATCTGCGACACGGTCATCTGGGACATGTCCACCAGGCCGTCCAGTCCGGCGTGCCCGCGTGCCACGGTGGCCGTCACGGTGGCCGCCAGCAGGTGGTCCGGGGAGACGGGCATGGCGAAGTACATCCGCCTGACGCCCTCCAGTGCCGCGTCGACGCTCTCGGGCCGGGTCAGGTCGCCGACGGCGACCTCGGCGCCGAGCGCCCGCAGCGCGGTCGCGCGGTCGTCGTCGCGGCGGACCATCACGCGCACCGGCACGTCCTGCGCCCGCAGCCGCTCGAGGACCGTGCGGCCCACGCCGCCGGCGTTGGCGATGAGGACGAGGTTGTCTGCAGTCATCGGTCGGTCTCCTTGTGGACGGTCGGAGAGTCGGTCCGGGATGAACGGTCGGGCGGGGACTGGAACGGGGAGGGCGGGACACCGCACGGCGGCGTCTTCGGAGGGACCGTGCAGCGGGTCGGTGAGCCGTGGCCCGTCGCCCCGGCTGTGTCGGACCGGCCACTGCGGTGCGCGGACGGCCGGACTGCTCCGCGTCCCCGGACACGGCCCGACGGCGCCTCGTCGGCGGCCGTCCCGGGGCTTTTGTCCCGGACGCACCTGGTAGCCAGGATGTGCCGCCCCACGGGGGGAGTCCAGTCGTGCCGACCCGCGGGGGCGCCGGGTCCGCGGCCGGACTCCCGTCCGGCGCCGGGGCCGGGTGCGGGGGTCAGGCGGTGGTCGGGGTGCGCCGCCGCTTCGGGCGGGAGCGCAGGGCGAGGAGGGCCGCCGCGAGGGTTCCCCGGGCCGCGAGTGTGATCACGGGACCCGCCGCGTGGGCGCCGTTGAAGTAGCTCAGGTCCGTGATGGCGCCGACGGCGGCGCCGGGCGGGAGGGCCGCGGAGACGGTCCGGGCCGCGGCGGGCAGCCGGCCGGGGCGCGCCCGGCGGTCCGCACGGTCTTCGGTGCAGCTCCCGATCGTGGAAGGAGCACCCCGTGAGCGACGCGACTGCCTCTGCCGAGGCGGTTGACGGGGTCCGTCCGGCCGGGCCGGCGGCGGACCTGCTGGACGACCGGTTGACCGGGCGGCCGACCGGGCCCGGCCGCGCACGGCCGGGCGGAGGGCCGGGCGCGGACCGCCGCCCGGGTGGCCGCGCCGGCCGGCCGGAAGTCCCACGCCCTCTCCGGCGTCCCCGGGGCCGCTCGGCTCATGCACCGACGGGGCTTCGGCCCGCAGCTGCGGGCGCGGCGGGTGGCCGAGCGCGACGAGCAGGCCGTCGCGGCGTCGAAGGAGGCGACATGGGCGGAGGCGGAGGAGCGCCGGCGGCCTGCGGGGCATGGATCTGCTTCGAGGACGAACCGGGATTCACCCGCCGACCGCCCCGAGGAGGCACCCGGGGACGGCACGGCACCACCCCGGTGGGGACGGTCGGCGGCCGCCGCCTGGGCGGGCGCGACCGCGTCCGACTGGTCCGTGCCGAACGCTGCCTGTCGGACCCCGCCTCCGTCCGGAGAGGGTGTGTCCGGTGGCGGGCGCATCCGATATCATAGCGCGTACTATAATTCTGCGATGTGTGAGAGGACGCCATGGCTGGAGGTCGGCCGCGGGCCTTCGACGTCGACGAGGTGCTGGACCGGGCGCTCGAAGTGTTCTGGCGCCATGGCTACGAGGGCGCCGGGATCGCACAGCTCACCAGCGCGATGGGTATCAACCCGCCGAGCCTGTACAACACCTTCGGCAACAAGCAGGAACTGTTCCGGCAGGTCCTCGACCGCTACGCGGACGGTCCGGCCGGCTACATGCAGAAGGCTTTCACCGAGCCCACCGCCCTCCAGGTCGTCGAGGCCCTGCTGCGCGGCGGCGCGGATGCCACGACCCGTCCCGACTGCCCTCCCGGGTGCCTGACGCTGCAGGGCGGCCTCGCGGCTGCCCCAGGGTCGGAGCAGGCCGTCGCCGAGCTTGCCAGGCGCCGCGCTGCCGGCGAAACGGCCCTGCGGGCGCGACTGGAGAAGGCCCAGGACGAGGGGGAGATCCCCGCCGACGCGTCCCCCGCGGATCTCGCCCGCTTCTTCGCCACCGTGTTTCAGGGCCTGGCCGTCCAGGCCGTGGGCGGTGCGAGCAGCGAGGAACTGCACCGGGTCGTCGACCTCGCGATGAAGGCCTGGCCGACGGCGGACTGACACCTGGAGCCGACCCCCCACCCTGGCGATCCCGGGCCGTGTGGGCGGCCGGCGCAGGAGGGCCGCCTGGTTGCGGAGCGGGAACTGCGGCGGGGTGGAGGCCTGGTGCGGTTCGACGGACCTCCGGGAGCAGGGGCTGAGTCCCCGCAAGGACGTCCCCCTGGAGGGCACGGGGGAGGAGAGGCCCTGCCCCCGGCGGCGCCCGTTCACGCCGGGGGCCGAGGCCGGGACCGTCGAGCCGTGCGGGCGCGGTGACCGCCCGGTCGGGCAGGCCGCCCGGGGTGCCGGCCTGACCGGGACCGCGGTCCGCGACCGGGGCCGCCGGGTCCAGGCCGCCGCCGGCCACCCGCACCGGGCCGGTCGCCGACGCCCTGCGCGCGACCTGCCGCCACCGCAGCCTCCACGACGACGGAACCGCCCGCGCCGCCTGACCGCCGCACCACCCCTGTCCGTCAGGACGGAGCAGGCTCAGGGGGCATCCGGAGGGCTTGTGCCGAGTCGTTGCCGCGGGCGTGGGGAAGGGGCGGGGCCGGACCGGGCGATGACGGCCCGGGTGTGCGGTCCCAGGCCGAGTCGCCGGGCGAGCCGGAGGTCGTCGGGGGTGTCGATGTCGAGCCGGGCGCCGGGCGCGTCCAGGCCGACGATCTCGTACGCCCCTGTGCGGCGGTGGCGGTCGCGGGAGTTCCCTTCGAAGGCCGGCTCCAGCCGCTGCGGGCCTGCGGCGGTGAGGACGGTGGTGCCGCAGCCCGCGTGGTCGGCGAGGAAGGCCCGCTGGTGTCCCGATGCCGCGTGCAGCACGGTGGCCAGCTCGGTGCTCCGCAGGGCGGGCAGGTCGGCGGTCAGGACAGCGATCGCGCCGCTGTGGCCGAGCATCTGCGCATGCCGGGCCGCTGTGCGGACGGCCGCGTTGAGTCCTGCTGGTGGCCGGTCGGGTACCGGTACCGCGCCCGCGTACCGGGCCTCTGCCGCCGCTTCCTGATCGTCCGTCACCACCAGGACGCGGGTGACCGCCGCAGTGCCGAGGACCGCCTCCAGGGTGTCCCGGAAGAAGGCGTGGGCCAGGGCCCTGCGGGAGGCACAGGACGCACCGGCCAGCCGGCTCTTGGCCGCCGCGAACGGTTTCACGGGCAGGACGACGGTCCAGGCCGCCTGCAGGGCCGTCACTGCGTTGCCGACCGGGCGGCTGCCCGGGGGTCCTGCCGGTCGGAGGAGCCGGCCTCCAGCAGCGGCAGCAGTTCCGGCAGGTGTCCGTCGGAGGCGAGGGCTGCGGCGCGGCGTTCGGCGGGGACCTGGCCGTAGAGGGTGGTGCGC
>NZ_JBIAWP010000058.1:0-4365 GCF_042895785.1 Streptomyces sp. NPDC001380
GCAGCCCTTGACCGGGCAGCGGCGCCCGCGGCGGCGGGGGGTGGGCTCGGGTCCGGCGCCGCCGGTGCGGGCCTGCCAGGCGGCCGCCAGGACGGTGGAGGACGCCCGGCCGGCGGCCTGCCCGGCGGTTTCGCGGGCGGCCTGCTTCCGGCCGCGCCACCAGGACCGGGCGGAGCGGCGCACTCCGGCCTTGCCCGCCCGAACTCGCTTTCTGCCCTCGGCGCGGAGCTGGTCGACGACGACGCGGACGTCGTCCAGGGTGAGCTCCGGCTGCCGCTCGCCCTCCAGGACCAGGCCCCGCCACTCGGCGGTGAACAGGTCGCGGTCGGACGCCTTGCTGCGGCCGGTGCAGGCGGCCAGGGCCGACACGATCAGCCCGTTGGTGATGGTGTCGTGATCGGCGGTGTGGCCGCAGGTGGTGCAGCCGAGGCGGGCGGGCCAGGTCTCGCGGGGCCCGCACCGGTCCAGGGTCAGCGCCCCGACCCCGCCGCAGCCGGGGCAGGCCACCGGCTCGCCGTCCAGGAGGAGCAGGCCCACCAGCTTGAGGTCGGGCGCCGTCACCGGCCGCCGCCCTGGCGGTGGTCCACCCGGGAGGTGGCGCGGCCGAACAGGCCGGTAGCGGTGGTGTGGTGGTGGTGCTCGGTGCGGTTGACCACGGTGGTGCGGCGCGCGGCGGGCAGCACCTTGACCGCGACGACCGCGGCGGCGACCAGGGCCACCGAGGAGGTGGCGCCGGCCAGCGCGGAGACGACCTCGCCGACCCCCCAGCCCACACCGGCGGCGGCCACCCCGGCCCCGGCCAGGCGCTGGGCGACCGGGTCCAGGCCAGTCCGCACCACCCTCGGCGCGGGGTCGGTGTCTGCGATCGCAGACACCGATGCGGGCTGCGGGGCGGCGGCCAGGGCGTGGGCAGGGACGTAGGCGGCGACCATCCGCCCGTCCGGGCCGGGGAGGTAGGCGACGGTCAGCGGGCCGTCCGGCAGCACCACGGGGGCGGGCGCCGGGGCGGCGGGGGCGAGGGGCTGCGGGGTGTAGACGGCGGGCGTGGTCATGGCCGGGTCCTGTTCCGGGAGGTGCCGGGCAGGTGTCCCGGCGAGGCGGTCTGGGGGGATTTGTGCTGGTCTTCGAGGTGCCGGGCAGGTGTCCGGCCCGGGCGGGAGGTGCCTGCGGGGGACACCTCCCGGGGCGGCGGCGACACATGCCCGGCACCTCGCGACCTGGGGTTTCGTGCGCGCCGACACCTGGGCCGACACGTAACTTTGCCCGGTTATACGCCGAATGCGGCCTCGACATCGGCGAGCCGGTAGCCGCGCCCGTCGACCCCGGCGAGGGTGGTCACCCGGACCCGCTCCAGGGCCCGGCCGGTGCCCTCCAGGGCGGCCGCGATCTCCTCGCCCAGGCGCCGCCCGGTGCGCGTCGCGAACGCCTTGTCCGACTCGCCGTCGCGCGGGTCCCACCCGGCGGCCGGGTCCTGCCGGTGCAGCCACGCGACCAGGTCGGCGGTGCCCAGCTCCGCGGCGCCGAGGTCGGCGAACGCCCGGCGCAGCAGGTCGGCCATCGGGTGGCGCACGGCAGGGACGCCCGCGGTGCCCCTGCCGTCGGGGCCGCCGGCGACGGAGGACAGGCCGGTCCCGGCGAGCAGGGCGTCCTCGATGGGGTCGGGGCAGTGGCCGGGCAGGGTGCCGGCCGCGCGCCGCAGCTCGATCCCGGCCGCGATCAGCGTGCCGACCTCGCCGGAGGTCTCGTCGATGTAGAGCGAGCGGACGTGGATCATGCCAGTGTCCGGGGTGGTCAGCCACGCCCGCCCGCGGCTGCCCTTCTCGTTAGGGATCTTGGAGGAGTCGTAGCCCAGGCCGGCCGCGCCCTTGCCCAGGATCACGTTCGAGGCGTCGGCGGACTCGGTGCGCATCGCCATCCGCCCCGAGCAGTTGCCCCGCAGCCGGGCCGGGACGATGCCGACCTCGGGGTACTGGGTGGCCAGCGCCAGCACGATGCCGACCGCCGCGCCGACCGCGGCGATCTGCGCGAGCAGCTCGGCGACCTCCTCGGCGTACTCCTTCGAGGGGCCCTCCTTGGCGGTGTAGGTGGCCAGCTCGTCGACGATGACCAGCTCGATGCCGCCGACCTTCTCGATCAGCTCCTCGGACAGCTTGGACAGGCCGAGGTCGACCAGCAGGTCGGTGCGCCGGTTCATCTCCCGGATGACGACCCGCAGGAACTCCACCAGCCGGGCGGGGTCGCGGCGCACGTAGGTGGCGAGCATCGGGGCGTAGGGGACGTACTCGCCGGTGCCCTTGCCGTCGAACAGCCGCACCCGCACCCGCGGGTCCAGGCTGACGCCGGACAGGACGTTGGCCAGGCCCATGCCCTTGCCGGAGCGGGTCGCGCCGCCGAACAGCAGCGAGTAGTCGGAGATGGTGACGGCCACGATCTGCCCGCGGGCGTCGAAGGCGAGCGGGATGCCGGCCTTCCAGGTGTTCAGCGGCTCGCGGCGGTCCAGCAGCGGGGAGCGCACGGTGCGGCCGAACGGGTCGGTCATGGAGGCCCACAGCTGCAGGCGTCCGGCGCCGCCGGCCTGCCGCAGGTCGAGCTGGACCTGGTCGATGCCGAGCGCGGCCGCCAGCTCCAGCGCGCGGCCGCGGACCTTGTCCACCGTCACCCCGGCGGGCAGGTCGATGAGCACCGTCCAGGCGTCCGGGCCGTCGGCGATCGCGGGGGTGAGGTAGCGGGGGAGGTCGGCCTCGCCGATGACCTTCGCGGCCCGCAGCGCCTCGGTGAGCATGTCGGGGGTCAGCGGGTCGCCGTCGGCCAGCGAGCGGCGCTCGGGGTCCCAGGTCTCCGCGGTCAGCGGGCGGCGGCCGGCGAGGGCGAACCCGCCGAGCGTGGCCAGCACGCCCCCGGCCAGGCCGGGCCAGCCGCCCTCCAGGAACGCCATCCCGTCGGCGAGGCCGGGCAGGCCCCAGACCAGGGAGCCGCGCAGCAGCCGGCCGCGGCGCACCTCGGCCTTGGCCCGGGTGTGGGCGGCGACCGCGGCCGCGGCGGCGGTCTGGGCCCGGTCGGCGTGCTGCTGGGCGGCGCGGCGCTGCGCGGGCACCAGGGTGTAGCGGGCCTTGCGGGCGGCGTGGCGGGCCTCGCGGGTGGCGGTGTGGGCCTGGTGGCGGGCGGCGGCCAGGTGGGCGCCCTCGATGCCGCCGACCCACTCGGCCGAGCGGCGCACCCCGCGGGCGACCTGGGCGAGGTGGCCGCGCTCGGTGCGCTGCCGCGACGCCCACCGGCGCACCGCTCGGCGGGTGCGGCGCTGGGCCCGTACCCGGGCGGCCTTGCGGCCCTCGGGGCTGCGCGCCCAGGACGGCACGAACGGCCGGTCGCCGTCCAGGTCCTCCGGCAGCGGCCGCAGCTCGGCCTCCAGGTCCTCGGAGGGCTGCGGGGCGGCGGGCAGGAGGGCGGTCAGGTCGATGACGTCGGCCCCGTCGGCGGTACCGCTGTCGGGGCGGTAGACGGACTCAGACATGCTGGGGGTGCTCCTTCGGTTCACAGGGCTGGTGGAGTGCCGGGGCCGGTCCGGCCGTGAGAAGTGGGACCGGCCCCAGGCCGTGCTCAGGAGGTGGCGCGCAGGGCGGTGTCGCGGGCGGCCTTGCGGGCCGCGGGCGAGTACCGCAGGGTGTCGCCGGGGGTGCGGCGCGGCGGGCGCCCGCCGTTGCTGCGGCGGCCGTCGATGCGGCCTTCGGGGGCCGTCTTGGCGGCCTTCTTCGCGGCCGGGGGGATTTGGGATTCGACCTGCGGCTTTGCGGTCTCCACGGGGGCCGCTCCGGCCTCCTTCGCGAGGGCCTTCGCGGCGACCCGGGCGGCGATGGACTCGGCGGTGTCGCCGAGCGCGGTGCCGTGGACGTCGTCCCACGCGCGCTTCCACGTCGGCTCGCTCACGTGCTGCTCGCCGAGCGCGGCGGACAGGGCCACGGCGCGCTTCCACACGTCCGCCCACTCGCCTGCGCGCTTGGCCTCGGTGGCCTGCCGCTGGACCTCCCGCTCGGCGGCGGCCGCGGCGTCCCGGCGGGCGGTCTCGGCGGCGGCCTTCCTCGCGGCGCGGCGCTGTGCCCGGGTCGGCCGGCCGTCGCGCTTGGCGATCCGGCCGTGCTCGTGCAGGTCCCAGATCGCGGGGCCGATCAGCGAGCACAAGGCGCCGCCCAGGCCGGTCGCCATCCCGTAGGCGTGGCTGCCGTGGGAGTAGGAGATGCCGGCGGCGACGGACGCCTGGGCGAGCGCGCCGAGGCGGTAGTGCCAGGACGGGCGGCCGTCGTCGATGGCGGCCTCGGCGCCCTTGAGCAGCGCCCAGGCCACGCCCTCCAGGACCAGGGGGGCGATCAC
>NZ_JBIAWP010000059.1:0-4160 GCF_042895785.1 Streptomyces sp. NPDC001380
GCCGCGGCGCTCTTCCTCGCCTCGGACCAGAGCAGCTTCGTCACCGGCATCGAGCTCTACGTCGACGGCGGCATCAACCAGGTCTGACCGCCCGGGTCCCCTTCCGCCCGAGAGCACCCCGCTCTCGGGCGGAAGCATGCGGGGGAAGGCCGATACGCGCTGCCTGCGTCCGCCGGGCGGCTTCCCCGCACGCACGACGGCAAGCGCGTGCAAGGGGACGACCACCGCAGGCGGGACACGCGCCATGGATCCGGACCGGCGGGAATCCCGAGCACCGGATGTCGCAGCGCCGATCCCGGAGCGAGAAGAACCGGATCCGGAACGGAACGGCGCTCCCCCCGCCCACGCGGTGCTCGACAGCGGGAATCCGTACGTCCCGGTGCCGCCGTCTCTGTCGACGCGGCTCCGCGACACGGTGCGCGCCAGGAGGACGGCACGGTGAGGGCCCGTCAGGTGGCAGTGCTAGCCGGTGAGGGCGGTGCCGACCAGTCGTGCTCCGCCCGAGAGCGGTGCCAGCAGTTCCTCGGGCAGGCCGAACCGGTCGGCCCAGCCCGCGGTGTCCTGACGGCTCACCCGTACCTGCTGCCCGTCGTCCTGCCACACCAGCACCCTCAGGGGGAGCTCCAGGGCGAGCACCGGGCGGGAGGCCATGGCCGGTGTGCCCGCTTTCGGACTGCCGACGACGACCAGGGTGGCGGGGTTCATCCTCAGACCCGCCTCCTGCGCGCCTGCCGCGTGGTCGATGACCGCGAAGACCGTCATCCCGGCCCCCTCGGCGGTCCGCAGGATCCGCTCCACCGTCTCCTCGACGGAGAAGGGGCTCGTCACCGTGACGACCCCCTCGGGGTCGCCCGCGCTCGTTCCCGTGCTCATGCGCATCCTCTCCCGAACCGCTCTGCTCTCGGGCTCCCACGCCATCGGGCTCCCGCCGCCGGTTCCCTCCGGTGGTGTGCCGGCCCTTCCGCCCGCGCCGTGCGGACACGGTCCCACCGCGGTTGCCGAGCCGATCAGGCCTGACGGTCCGCCGTCCGCCCGGACCGCCCGCGGCGCGACGGCTGCGCCGGTCCGGCAGGACGGTGACGAGGGCGGAGGCCGGGTCCTTGACGGAGCCCGACGTGCGGCCCGCCGGTGGCGGTCCTCCAAGCACGCACTCCCGCAACCGCATGTCCCCGCGTTTCCATCGTATCGGCGCCTGTCGCACCGGCGACTCCGACCGCGGCCCCCGGCCGTACGTCCCGCGGCCGCCCGCACATCCGGCGCGCCACCCGCCGTCGGGGCTCCCGGACGCCGACGGCAGCGACCGCAGCGGCCGTCCCGCACCGCGGGTCGGATCACCCGTCCGCCCCGTCCGGCACGCCGATCCCTTTCGTCCCCATGACGATGAGCGCATGAAGAAGCCGAACGGATGGCACGACATGCAGGCACGCCCCCGCCTCGCCGGAACAGGACGCCTGGCCGCCGCAGCGGCGGTCGCCGCGGTGGTCGCAGCGTCGGCGGCCCCGGCGTTCGCGGACGGCGCTCCCCCCCTTCCGGAGCGGGCCCGGGTGAAGCCGACCGTGGTCCTCGTGCACGGGACCAATGTGGACTCCTCCTCGTGGGACGGGGTGGCGGGAAGGCTCCGCCGTGACGGCTATCCGGTGGTCGTCCTCGCCAACCCGCTCCGGGGGCTCTCGTACGACGCGTCCTACACGAAGAGCGTGCTGCGCGGCATCAAGGGCCCGATCGTGCTCGTCGGCCACTCGTACGGCAGCGCGGTCGTCAACGAGGCAGCGCTCGGGAACCGTTCCGTCGAGGCGGTCGTCGCCGTGGCGGGATTCCTCCCGGAGAAGGGGGAGAGCTCGGCCGAGCTGGTGGCGAAGTACCCCGGCAGCACCCTGGCCCGGACGCTGACGACGCTGCCCTACCCGCGCATGGGGGGCGGGACGGGCATGGACGTGTACGTCAAGCAGGAGCTGTACCCGCAGCAGTTCGCCGCCGACGTGCCGCTGCGCGTGTCGTCGGTCATGGCGCTCACCCAGCGGCCCGTGGACTCCGGCGCCCTCGGCCAGAAGGCGACCGGGGCCGCGTGGAGGACCGTTCCCGCGTACGACCTGATCACCTCGGACGACAGGAACATCCCCGCGGCGGCCCAGCGGTGGATGGCCGGGCGTGCCCACGCGGTGTCCGTCGAGATCCGCTCCTCGCACGTCGCACCCGTGTCCCACCCGGACGCGGTCACCGGCCTCATCGAGAGGGCCGCGCGCGGCGGGACCTCTGCGGACGCGACCCTCGCGGCCACCGGCGGGGCCCGCACCTGGCTGCTGGCCGGTGCGGCCGTCGGCATCACGGCACTCGGCGGGGGCCTGACAGCGGCCGCACGCCGGCGGAGGCGGACCTGACCGGTTCCGTCGGGCACTGCGGGGCGCCGCCTCCCCGCCCCCGTGCCGGTGCGCCGGCAGGCCCGGCCTCCGGATGTGACGCGACCGAGCCTGCCGGCGAGGACGGCGGCACGGATCCCCACAGCAGGGAGGGCGGCGCCCGTGCGGGCCGTCAACGGCTGCTCCCGGGCCTTCCAGGCGGATCGGTGACGACACCGGGGGACGGTGCCGGACTCGCGGGCCTCCGGGCCGAAGAGGTCCGGGACCGGCTCGCTGCCCGCCTTCGGGCCGAAGGAACTCCGCGGCGGGTGCCTGATCCTGCTGCCTGTCCGCGGCAGTCGGTCGGGCCCCTGGCCGCTCAGGCCGTCAGCCCCGTCTGCCGGAACGCCGTCCGGTCGACGACCGCACGGCGAGCATGCCGGGGAAGCCGGGGCGTCCGACCGTGCCAGGCGTACGGACTGCGGTGCCGGAACCGGGCCTCTTACGTGCACGGTCGCGGGAGGACGTCCGGAACGGAGGCGGACGCATGACGGTGACGCGTGTTCCCCTCAATTTCTTCGGGATCCCCCTCGGCCTGGCGGGCCTGGCGGGTTCGTGGTTGACGGCGGCCCACGAGGGTTACGCACCCGTGTGGGTGGGCCGTGCCCTCATCGCCGTCGCAGCCGCCGTCTGGTGCGTGACGACCGCGGCGTACGCGAGGTACGCCCTGTCGGTCCGGGGGGCGTTCAGGGCCGACGTGCTCGACGGCGTCGCAGGTCCGTTCGGCTCGCTCGCCGTCATCACGCCGATGCTCCTCGCCGCGCAGGGCATCGCCCCGTTCGCGCCGGACGCCGGCCGGGCCGTCGTCGACGTCTTCCTCGTCCTCACCGTGCTGGTGGGCGGCTGGTACACCGGACAGTGGATCTACGGTCCGCTCGCACTGGACCAGCTTCATCCGGGGTACTTCCTGCCCACCGTCGGAGGCGGTCTCGTGGCCGCGCTCAGTGCGGCGCTGGTGGGACAGCAGCGACTGGCCGAGGCCATGTTCGGCCTGGGCATCGTCTCGTGGCTCGTCATGGGCTCGATGATCCTGGCGCGGCTCTTCTTCCGGCCTCCGCTGCCCTCCCCGCTGGAGCCCACGCTGGCAATCGAGATCGTGCCCGCCTCCATGGCCAGCATCGCCTGTTTCGCCCTCAACGCGGACCGCACCGACCGGCTCTCCGCCGTGCTCGCGGGCTACTGCCTCCTGATGATCTTCTCCCAGCTGCGCCTTCTGCCCCTGTTCCTGCGTCTGCGCTTCTCGCCCGCCTTCTGGGCGTTCGCCTTCTCCTGGACGTCGGTCGCGACCACCGGGCTGCACTGGATCCACAACGGCCGCCCCGCCGGAGCGGACATCCTCGCGCGCCTCGTCCTGGCCGCGGCAACGCTGCTCGTCGGGGCCATCGCCGTCCGGACCCTCATGGCCGCAGCACGGCGCCAACTGCTCCCCGCGCCGGCCGCCCTCCCGCGGTCGGCGGATCCGCCCGGAGACCCTCGCAGGCGATGACCGGCGCCGAACAGCACGCCGACCGCCGCCCCGTACCCGCCCGCGACACCCGTCCGAGCGGAGAACCGCCGGTAACACGGGCCGCACCACCGCCGTGACGGCACATCATCCATATCGATCAGGAGTCACATCATGGGACAGCTCGAGGACAGGACCGCCGTCGTCACCGGCGGCACCAGCGGCATCGGCCTGGCCACCGCCCGGCGCTTCGCCGCCGAGGGTGCGCACGTGTTCATCACCGGCCGCCGCCAGGAGGCGCTGGACGCCGCCGTCGCGCA
>NZ_JBIAWP010000060.1:0-3210 GCF_042895785.1 Streptomyces sp. NPDC001380
GGTGGCGGGCGGGTGGCTGGTCGTTGTTTGAGAACTGCACAGTGGACGCGAGCATCTGTGGCCAAGTTTTTAAGGGCGCACGGTGGATGCCTTGGCACCAGGAACCGATGAAGGACGTGGGAGGCCGCGATAGGCCCCGGGGAGCTGTCAACCGAGCTGTGATCCGGGGGTGTCCGAATGGGGAAACCCGGCAGTCGTCATGGGCTGTCACCCGCTGCTGAACACATAGGCAGTGTGGAGGGAACGCGGGGAAGTGAAACATCTCAGTACCCGCAGGAAGAGAAAACAACCGTGATTCCGGGAGTAGTGGCGAGCGAAACCGGATGAGGCCAAACCGTCTGTGTGTGATACCCGGCAGGGGTTGCGCGGGCGGGGTTGTGGGAGTGTGCTGGACCGGTCTGCCGGCCGGTCGGAGAGTCAGAAACCGTCGTGGTAGTCGAAGGGCATGCGAAAGGCCCGGCGTAGAGGGTAAGACCCCCGTAGACGAAATCATGGCGGCTCTCTTGCGCGTTTCCCAAGTAGCACGGGGCCCGAGAAATCCCGTGTGAATCTGGCGGGACCACCCGCTAAGCCTAAATATTCCCTGGTGACCGATAGCGGATAGTACCGTGAGGGAATGGTGAAAAGTACCGCGGGAGCGGAGTGAAATAGTACCTGAAACCGTGTGCCTACAAGCCGTGGGAGCGTCGTCGGCGGGCTTGTCCTGCCGGCCGTGACTGCGTGCCTTTTGAAGAATGAGCCTGCGAGTTTGCGGTGCGTGGCGAGGTTAACCCGTGTGGGGGAGCCGTAGCGAAAGCGAGTCCGAACAGGGCGACTTCAGTCGCGCGCCCAAGACCCGAAGCGGAGTGATCTAGCCATGGGCAGGGTGAAGCGCGGGTAAGACCGTGTGGAGGCCCGAACCCACCAGGGTTGAAAACCTGGGGGATGACCTGTGGTTAGGGGTGAAAGGCCAATCAAACTCCGTGATAGCTGGTTCTCCCCGAAATGCATTTAGGTGCAGCGTCGCGTGTTTCTTGCCGGAGGTAGAGCACTGGATAGGCGATGGGCCTCACCGGGTTACTGACCTTAGCCAAACTCCGAATGCCGGTAAGTGAGAGCGCGGCAGTGAGACTGCGGGGGATAAGCTCCGTGGTCGAGAGGGAAACAGCCCAGAACACCGGCTAAGGCCCCTAAGCGTGTGCTAAGTGGGAAAGGATGTGGAGTCGCAGAGACAACCAGGAGGTTGGCTTAGAAGCAGCCACCCTTGAAAGAGTGCGTAATAGCTCACTGGTCAAGTGATTCCGCGCCGACAATGTAGCGGGGCTCAAGCACACCGCCGAAGCCGTGTCACTCACACAACAGCCCCAACGGGTGTGTGGGTGGGTAGGGGAGCGTCGTGTGCCGGGTGAAGCGGCGGCGGAAGCCAGTCGTGGACGGTTCACGAGTGAGAATGCAGGCATGAGTAGCGATACAAGAGTGGGAAACTCTTGCGCCGATTGACCAAGGGTTCCTGGGTCAAGCTGATCTGCCCAGGGTAAGTCGGGACCTAAGGCGAGGCCGACAGGCGTAGTCGATGGACAACGGGTTGATATTCCCGTACCCGCTATGAAGCGCCAGCGCTGAACCTCTGAATGCTAAGGCCGTGAAGCCGCCCCTGATCTCTTCGGAGTGAGGGGGAGTGGTGGAGCCGCTGACCCAACAGGGTAGTAGGTGAGCGATGGGGTGACGCAGGAAGGTAGTCCAGCCCGGGCGGTGGTTGTCCCGGGGTAAGGGTGTAGGACGTGGGGTAGGCAAATCCGCCCCGCACGAGTCTGAGACCTGATGCCGAGCCGATTGTGGTGAAGTGGATGATCCTATGCTGTCGAGAAAAGCCTCTAGCGAGTTTCATGGCGGCCCGTACCCCAAACCGACTCAGGTGGTCAGGTAGAGAATACCGAGGCGTTCGGGTGAACCGTGGTTAAGGAACTCGGCAAAATGCCCCCGTAACTTCGGGAGAAGGGGGGCCATTGCTGGTGATGGGCCTTGCGCCTGGAGCTGGTGGTGGCCGCAGAGACCAGCGAGAAGCGACTGTTTACTAAAAACACAGGTCCGTGCGAAGCCGTAAGGCGATGTATACGGACTGACGCCTGCCCGGTGCTGGAACGTTAAGGGGACCGGTTAGTGAGGCTTCGGCCTTGCGAAGCTGAGAACTTAAGCGCCAGTAAACGGCGGTGGTAACTATAACCATCCTAAGGTAGCGAAATTCCTTGTCGGGTAAGTTCCGACCTGCACGAATGGCGTAACGACTTCTCGACTGTCTCAACCACGGGCCCGGTGAAATTGCATTACGAGTAAAGATGCTCGTTTCGCGCAGCAGGACGGAAAGACCCCGGGACCTTTACTACAGCTTGATATTGGTGTTCGGTTCGGCTTGTGTAGGATAGGTGGGAGCCGGTGAAGCAGCAACGCCAGTTGTTGTGGAGGCGTCGTTGAAATACCACTCTGGTCGTGCTGGATGTCTAACCTGGGTCCGTGATCCGGATCAGGGACAGTGTCTGGTGGGTAGTTTAACTGGGGCGGTTGCCTCCTAAAGGGTAACGGAGGCGCCCAAAGGTTCCCTCAGCCTGGTTGGCAATCAGGTGTTGAGTGTAAGTGCACAAGGGAGCTTGACTGTGAGACCGACGGGTCGAGCAGGTGCGAAAGCAGGGACTAGTGATCCGGCGGTGGCTTGTGGAAGCGCCGTCGCTCAACGGATAAAAGGTACCCCGGGGATAACAGGCTGATCTTCCCCAAGAGTCCATATCGACGGGATGGTTTGGCACCTCGATGTCGGCTCGTCGCATCCTGGGGCTGGAGTAGGTCCCAAGGGTTGGGCTGTTCGCCCATTAAAGCGGTACGCGAGCTGGGTTTAGAACGTCGTGAGACAGTTCGGTCCCTATCCGCTGTGCGCGTAGGAGTCTTGAGAAGGGCTGTCCCTAGTACGAGAGGACCGGGACGGACGAACCTCTGGTGTGCCAGTTGTCCTGCCAAGGGCATGGCTGGTTGGCTACGTTCGGGAGGGATAACCGCTGAAAGCATCTAAGCGGGAAGCCTGCTTCGAGATGAGGGCTCCCACCACCTTGAGTGGGTAAGGCTCCCAGTAGACGACTGGGTTGATAGGCCGGGTGTGGAAGCCGAGTGATCGGTGGAGCTGACCGGTACTAATAGGCCGAGGGCTTGTCCATAGTTGCTCCGCGTCCACTGTGTAGTTCT
>NZ_JBIAWP010000061.1:0-2551 GCF_042895785.1 Streptomyces sp. NPDC001380
TCCAGCGCCGTGCGGCGGGCCCTGCGCCGGGCCCGCGACGGCGTCGCCCTGGACACCGCGGAGGCCGCGGTGCTGCTCGCGGCGCGCGGCGCCGACCTGCGCGACCTGTGCGCCTCGGCGGCCCGGGTGCGGGACGCCGGACTGGAGGCGGCCGGCCGCCCCGGGGTGGTCACCTACTCCAGGAAGGTGTTCGTCCCCCTCACCCGGCTCTGCCGCGACCGCTGCCACTACTGCACCTTCGCCACCGCGCCGGGCAGGCTCCGGCGCGAGGGCCACGGGATGTACCTCTCGCCGGACGAGGTGCTGGACATCGCCCGCCGGGGCGCGGCGCTCGGCTGCAAGGAGGCCCTGTTCACCCTGGGCGACCGCCCCGAGGAGCGCTGGCCCCAGGCCCGCGCGTGGCTGGACGCCCACGGCTACGACGACACCCTCGCCTACGTGCGCGCCATGGCCGTGCGGGTCCTGGAGGAGACCGGCCTGCTGCCGCACCTGAACCCGGGCGTCCTGACCTGGACCGACCTGCAGCGCCTCAAGCCCGTCGCCCCCTCCATGGGGATGATGCTGGAGACCACCGCGACCCGCCTGTGGTCCGAGCCCGGCGGCCCGCACCACGGCTCCCCGGACAAGGAGCCCGCCGTGCGGCTGCGGGTGCTGGAGGACGCCGGGCGCAGCGCGGTGCCGTTCACCACCGGGATCCTGATCGGCATCGGCGAGAGTCGCCAGGAGCGGGCCGAGTCGCTCTTCGCGATCCGCCGGGTGGCGCGGCAGTACCAGGGCGTGCAGGAGGTCATCGTCCAGAACTTCCGGGCCAAGCCGGACACCGCGATGCGCGGCATGCCCGACGCCGAGCTGGAGGAGCTGGCCGCGGCGGTCGCGGTGGCCCGGCTGGTGCTGGGCCCCTCCGCCCGCATCCAGGCGCCGCCGAACCTCGTCGAGGGGGAGTACGCGCTGCTGCTCGGCGCGGGCATCGACGACTGGGGCGGGGTCTCCCCGCTCACCCCGGACCACGTCAACCCCGAGCGGCCCTGGCCGCACATCGAGGAGCTCGCGGAGCGCACCGCCGCCGCCGGGTTCGTCCTCAAGGAGCGGCTGACCGTGTACCCGGAGTACGTCCTGCGCGGCGAGCCCTGGCTGGACCCGCGGATCGTGCCGCACGTCACCGCGCTGGCCGACCCGGCGACCGGCCTGGCCCGCGAGGGCGCCCGGCCGGCCGGCCTGCCCTGGCAGGAACCGGAGGACGCCTTCCCCGCCACCGGTCTCGGCCGCACCGACCTGCACCGCGCCGTCGACACCCAGGGCCGCTCCGCCGACCGCCGCGGCGACTTCGAGGACGTCTACGGCGACTGGGAGGCCCTGCGCGAGCAGGCCGCCCCGCACGCCGTCGAGCGGTTCGACGCCGACGTGCGCCAGGCCCTGGCGACCGCCGCCGACGACCCCACGAGGCTCACCGACGACCAGGCCCTCGCCCTGCTGCACGCCGACGGCCCCGCGCTGGACGCCCTGTGCCGCATCGCCGACGACGTGCGCCGCGACACCGTCGGCGACGAGGTCACCTACTGCGTCACCCGCAACATCAACTTCACCAACGTCTGCTACACCGGCTGCCGCTTCTGCGCCTTCGCCCAGCGCCGCACCGACGCGGACGCCTACACCCTCTCCCTCGACCAGGTCGCCGACCGGGCCGCCCAGGCCTGGGACGTGGGCGCCACCGAGGTCTGCATGCAGGGCGGCATCCACCCCGACCTGCCCGGCACCGCCTACTTCGACATCGCCCGCGCGGTCAAGGAGCGGGTGCCCGGCATCCACGTGCACGCCTTCTCCCCGATGGAGGTCGTCAACGGCGCCGCCCGCACCGGCCTGTCCGTCCGCGACTGGCTGCAGCAGGCCAAGGAGGCCGGCCTGGACACCATCCCCGGCACCGCGGCCGAGATCCTCGACGACGACGTCCGGTGGATCCTCACCAAGGGCAAGCTGCCCGCCGCCACCTGGGTCGAGGTCGTCACCGCCGCCCACGCCCTGGGCATCCGCTCCTCCTCGACCATGATGTACGGGCACGTGGACACCCCCCGCCACTGGCTGGGCCACCTGCGCCTGCTCGCGCGGATACAGCAGCGCACCGGCGGCTTCACCGAGTTCGTCACGCTGCCCTTCGTCCACACCAACGCCCCCGTCTACCTGGCCGGCATCGCCCGCCCCGGCCCCACCCAGCGCGACAACCTCGCGGTCACCGCCATGGCCCGCCTCCTGCTCCACCCCCACATCACCAACATCCAGACCAGCTGGGTCAAGCTCGGCGCGCAGGGCGCGGCCCGGATGCTGCGCTCCGGCGCCAACGACCTGGGCGGCACCCTCATGGAGGAGACCATCTCCCGGATGGCGGGCTCCGCCTACGGCTCCCACCGGTCCGTCCGCGACCTGGAGGCCATCGCGCAGGCCGCCGGCCGCCCCGCCCGGCAGCGCACCACCCTCTACGGCCAGGTCCCCGCCGAACGCCGCGCCGCAGCCCTCGCCTCCGACGGACACCTGCCGGAACTGCTGCCGCTGCTGGAGG
>NZ_JBIAWP010000062.1:0-1785 GCF_042895785.1 Streptomyces sp. NPDC001380
CAAGGCCGGGAAGTTAGCGTTTTCGCAGGTCCTGCAAGCACGTTGAGAGGTTGAGGCGAAAGCGCAACGGAGCTCGTTGGTACAGGCAGTCGACCAAGACAGCTTGTACGTGAGGAGCTCCGTTGCGGGTTCATTTTGCCCTGCCGTCTGCCCTGACGGCCATCACCCGTACGGTGACCGTGGCCGCGGGCCGGTTCGCGCCGGGCCATCTGGGAGAGCTGACCGCCGTGGTGCCGTTCGAGCTGGTGGACGCGGTGCTGGCGCAGACGCGGACGGTTCAGCGGCGGCTGCGTGATCTGCCGTCCCGGGTCGGGATGTACTTCCTGCTTGCGATGTGCCTGTTCCCCGAGGTCGGCTACCGGCTGGTCTGGGACAAGCTCACCGGCGGCCTGGCCGGGATGCCGACGGCCTCACCGAGCGCGAAGGCCCTGCGGGATCTGCGTCGTCGGCTGGGGGCCGCGCCGGTACGGTCGCTGTTCGAGGTCCTTGCAGGTCCGCTGGCCCGCCCGACGACGCCAGGGGTGGGCTTCGGTGCCTATCGGACGGTGTCCTTCGACGGCTGCAGCTCGCTGCGGGTACCCGATTCGCCCCGCAACCGGGCCTGGCTCGGACGCACGGCCCATCACGGCTATCCCACGCTGGAGCTGATGACGCTGGTCGAGACCGGGACAAGGTCCCTGATCGGCGCGGTCTTCGGCCCCACCGACGAGGGCGAGACCGCCTACGCCCGCCAGCTGCTGCACCTACTGCGGCCGGACATGCTGGTGCTGTGGGACAAGGGCTTGGACGCCAACGACTTCCTCGCCCAGGCCACCGCGACCGGTGCGAAGGTACTGGGCCGACTTCGCAGCAACCGGCGCACCCCGGTCCTTGCCCGTCTCGACGACGGCTCCTACCTGTCGGTGATCGGCACCGTGGGTGTCCGGGTCATCGATGCCGAGGTCGCGGTGACCTGCGCTGACGGCACCGTCTTCACAGGCTCCTACCGGCTGGTCACCACCTTGACCGACGCCCGCCGGCACCCCGCGGCGGCGCTGATCAACCTCTACCACGAGCGCTGGGAACACGAGAGCGCGTACTACGCGCTCCGCCACACGATCATGGCCGGCCGGAACCTCCGCTCGGGCGACCGACCCGGCCTCGAGCAGGAGATGTGGGCCCTGCTCACGCTCTACCAGGCCTTACGGACCGTGATGGTCGAGGCCGCCGAGTCCGTCCCCGGCACCGACCCCGATCGTTGCTGCTTCACCGTGGCTCTCCAGACCGCCCGTGACCAGGTCGTACAAGCCATCGGGATCGTCCCCGACGAGCCCGGCTCCCTCGGACTGATCGGCAGGCGGGTGCTGGACCGACTCCTTGCGCCACGCCGTCACCGGACCAGCACCCGCAAGGTCAAGTCCCCGATGTCCCGCTACAGCGAGCGACGCGACGACGGCCGCCCCGACCGGAGCCGCACCATCACCAACCTCGCCGTCACCGTCCTCGAACCCGGCCCCGAACAGCCGCCTCTGCCCAAGACCTCACGCGACGACCGCCACACCGTCCCATCCCAGCGCCGACGGCATCGCATTCTCGCCCTGCTGCAGGACGACCCGGCCCGCCTATGGAGACCCGCGGAGATCGCCGCCCACTTCGGCGACGTCACCCTGCACACCATGTATCGGCAGCTGTCCCGATGGGCCGACACCGGACTCATCCACAAACTCGGACCCGGCCTCTACGCAGCCACAGCCTGGACCTCAACCCCCTTGCCACCAGCACAAACAGGCTAACTTCCCGGCCTTG
>NZ_JBIAWP010000064.1:0-1435 GCF_042895785.1 Streptomyces sp. NPDC001380
GGTTGCGTCCAGAGAAGTGGTGTAACGGGTAGCTCCCCGTGAGGGTGGAGCTGCCCCGGGCGGGCGCGTGTCGCCCGCCAAGCAAGACGGCCATCGGCTGATCCTTCGAGAACGACCAAGCCCTTGAAGGAGACCAGCACGATGACCGCACCCCAGAGTCTGCCGTTCGCCGCGATGCTGGAGGAGAACCTCGCCTCGGCGAGTCCGGACTTGTTGCGCCAGATGGTCAAGGCGTTCGCCGAGGCGCTGATGTCCGCCGACGCCGACCGGATCTGCGGCGGCGAGTACGGCCGGCCCAGCGAGGACCGCCTCACCCACCGCAACGGCTACCGCCACCGCGACTGGGACACCCGCGTGGGCACCATCGACCTCGCGATCCCCAAGCTCCGCTCCGGCTCGTACTTCCCGAACTGGCTGCTGGAACGCCGCCGCCGCTCCGAGCAGGCCCTGATCAGCGTGGTCGCCACCTGCTACCTGCTGGGCGTCTCGACCCGCCGGGTGGAGAAGCTCGCCGAGACCCTCGGGGTCACCCAGCTGTCCAAGTCCCAGGTGAGCGAGATGGCCCGACACCTGGACGAGCGGGTCGCCGAGTTCCGGGGCCGCCCGCTCGACGCCGGCCCGTACACGTTCGTGTGGGTCGACGCGCTGACTCAGAAGGTCCGCGAGGGCGGCCGCGTGGTCAACGTCCACGCCCTGGTCGCGGTCGGCGTGAACGCCGACGGGCACCGCGAGATCCTCGGCATCGACGTCGCCGCGTCCGAGGACGGGGCCGGCTGGCTGGCCTTCCTGCGCTCCCTGGTCGCCCGCGGCCTGACGGGCGTCCAACTCGTGGTGAGCGACGCCCACGCCGGGCTCGTGGACGCCGTCGGCGCCGCCCTGCCGGGGGCCGCCTGGCAGCGCTGCCGGACCCACTACGCCCGCAACTTGATCAATCAGGTCCCGAAGTCCGCCCAGCCCTGGGTCGCGACCCTGCTGCGGACGGTCTTCGAGCAGCCCGACGCCGAGGCCGTGCGCGTCCAGATGGCCAAGGCCATCGCCGCCCTGGACGAGAAGTTCCCCAGGGCCGCCGAGCACCTGGAGGCCGCCCGCGAGGACCTGCTCGCCTTCACCGCCTACCCCCGGGAGGTGTGGAAGCAGATCTGGTCGAACAACCCCCAGGAGCGGCTGAACAAGGAAATCCGCCGTCGCACCGACGTCGTGGGCATCTTCCCCGACCGCGACGCGATCCTCCGCCTGGTCGGCGCGGTCCTGGCCGAGCAGAACGACGAGTGGGCCGAACAGCGCCGCTACATGGGACCGGAGATCCTCGGGCGCTGCCGCCTTCACCTGATCGAGGGAGACACCGAACCGGAAATCACCCCGACCGCCCTGACCGCATAGCTTGTTGCCGGATCAGCGAGTGGCCGTCGGTTACACCACGCCACCGGACGTGACC
>NZ_JBIAWP010000065.1:0-1358 GCF_042895785.1 Streptomyces sp. NPDC001380
ACGAGCACGAGCAGGCGTACTGGACGAGACTGGAGCAACACCCGCAGACCGCCTGATCACACGATCACGGACTCCACGAAAGTCGGGGCAGCTCATCGCTCTTCTGCACGATGAGCGGGACGGGTTGCCCGTCGGCGCCCTTGACGTCATCGGAGAAGACGCACAGCGCTCCGTTGGAGCGCACTCCGACCCCAGAAGTTTCCAGGTCAGCACAGACCTGGGCCAGCATGGGGTTGTAGTAACTCTCGCCGATCGCGTCAGCGTCCTCCAGCATCACCTCGAGCCGGTCGTAGACGGCCTCGAAGTAGCGCTTCGACTCGTCAACCATGTCCTGCCAGGCCGCGATGGTTTCCGGGTCGCCGGCCTGGAGCGCCACGACGCACTTGCGGGAGCGCTCGGCGAAGGCAGGGTCGGAGTCGAAGGCAACGCGGGACTGCTTATAGAGCCGGTTCAGGCGGGACATCGACGGGCCCTCGTCGCCGTCGGCGTCCGCGCCGACCTGATCGGGATGCTCGACCAGGTACTGGATCAGCATCCCGAACTGAGTGCCCCAGTCACCCAGGTGGTTGCGGCGGATGACCTTCTCTCCAGCGAATTCCAGAATGCGCACCAGCGCGTCACCGATGACGGTCGAGCGCAGGTGCCCAACGTGCATCTCTTTGGCAATGTTGGGCTGGCTGTAGTCGATCACCGTCGTGCCGCTCTCGGGCCGCATGGCGATGCCGAGCCTGGGATCGGCTGCGCGGCCGGCCACCTGCTGGATGATGGCTCGGTCCGAGACGGTGACGTTCAGGAACCCGGGCCCCGACACCTCACAACCGGCGATGAAATCGCCGACGGGGAGGTGTTCGTGGACCTTCGCGGCGAGGTCGCGAGGGTTGGTACCCGCCCTCTTCGCCAGACCGAGGACGCCGTTGGCCTGGAAGTCGGCCCGGTCGCTTCGTCGCAGCTGAGGGTCGGCCTCGGCCGCCGCCTGCTCTGTGCTGAGAGCGTGGGCGAGCGCCTGGGCGACCTGCTGGCGTACGACAGAGGCGAGAGACGGGACCGAGGCCATAGCTTGAAGGGCCGTTTCCGTGAGAGGACGAGGAGCGGACGGGCCGACTGGCCGCAGGCGCGGCGAACCGGCTGCTTGGAGGGCCAAGTATCCCACGCGTCGGCAGCCCTGGCCGGATGTTTCCTGTCCGCCCTGGTCACGCGGTCCGGCCGGCCGCGAACTTCAACCGATCTTCCAAGAAGCATTTCTGACTGCACCTCATAGTGTCTCGAGTCAGGAATTTCGTTCATAAATGTAGACTGGGCTTGTGGCGCGGACGGGTCGGCCGAAGGCCGAGTTGGTGTTGTCGGACGAGGAGCGGGCC
>NZ_JBIAWP010000066.1:0-1209 GCF_042895785.1 Streptomyces sp. NPDC001380
CACCCTGTCCGGGTGGCGGAATGGCAGACGCGCTAGCTTGAGGTGCTAGTGCCCTTTATCGGGCGTGGGGGTTCAAGTCCCCCCTCGGACACAGCAGTGGAGGACCCCGGCCGGTCGGCCGGGGTCCTCCTTTTTTCTCCGGACCCGGCCTCTCCCGGCCCGCCGCGGGGGCGGCGCGGGGACACCGACGGCGCGGGGACACCGACGGCGCGGGCCCCGGTCGGGTGCGACCGGGGCACGCGCCGTCGTGCGGGTGCTGCCGTCCTGCTGTGGTGCTGGTGCCGGTGGCTCAGTACCAGTGGTGGGTCTGCCAGAAGGCCCAGGCGGCGTTGGGGCTGCCGTAGCGGGAGTTCATGTAGTCCAGGGCCCAGCGGATCTGGGTGGCGGGGTTGGTGCGCCAGTCGGCGCCGGCGGCGGCCATCTTGGAGCCGGGCAGGGCCTGGCCCAGGCCGTAGGCGCCGGAGGAGGCGTTGGTGGCGCCCGGGTTCCAGCTGCTCTCGTGGCTGACGATGGCGTCGAAGGCGGCCCACTGGGAGGCGGGGACCATCGACTGGGCCAGCGCGCGGGCCCCGGCGGCCCCGGTGGCGCCGGCGGGGGCGGCGGCCAGGACGGGGCGGGCGGCGGCGCGGGAGGCGGTGTCCTGCGCGGCGTGCCGGTCGGCGGCCTGGGCGGTGTGGTTGAGGTGGTGCAGGTGCAGGCGGTGGGCCGAGGGCCGGGCGGGGGCGGCGGAGGCGGCGGGGGCGGCGACGGCGGCCAGGGAGGCCAGGCCGGCGGTGGTGGCCAGCAGGGCGGCGGTCTTCCTCAGGCGGGGCAGGGCGGTGCGCATCAGGGGGAAACCTCGATCGGTTGTCGGGGACACCCGCCCCCTGGGGGGTGGGGTGTCCGGGGCACCCGGTGGGGCTCTCGGTGTGCCGCGGGAGGCGCCTGTGCTCCGGGGGTGGACCCCGGGACGCCGTCGGACTCGGCCCAGTCTTGGCAGGCCCGGCGCGGGGCGGCAAACACCCGTCCTACGACCGGGCTCCGTAGGCGGGGCGGGGCGCGGACGGCCCGGGACGGCGCCGCCCGGGGCGTGGGGCCGGGGCCGGAAGGGGGCCGGCGGGGCCCGGGGACGGGCGGCCCGCACCCCTCCCGAACTGCACCGATGGCCGGAGAACACCCACTTCGATCCTTAAACACCCGATTCGCACGAAAACAGAGGTTTATCCGGGC
>NZ_JBIAWP010000067.1:0-1166 GCF_042895785.1 Streptomyces sp. NPDC001380
GCCTTGGCGGCGTCGGCCTCGAGCTGCTTCTGCGCGCCGGCGACGTCCTTGGGGTGGGCGAGGAAGTCCTGCAGGTCCTTCCACTCCCCGGCGCCCTTGGTGCCGCCGAAGGCCGCCGGCGCCTGGTCGGACATGTCGAACCGGAAGTCGTCACCCGCGTCCACCAGCGACTTGGCGATGCCGCGCGCGGTGTCGTTCGGGTACGCCGACAGGTCCAGCGCCTTGTTCGGGGACAGGAACCCGCCCTGCGCGGCGGCCACCGCGGCCGCCTCCGGGGAGGCCAGGTACCGCAGCAGCGCCTGCGCCGCGGGGGTGTCCTTCATCGCCACCGCCACGTCGCCGCCGCTGACCACCGGCGCCTTGCCGCCGTCCACCGCCGGGAAGGGGAAGAACCGCGCGTCCTGGCCGACCTTCGCCTTGGTCTCGCTGGCGATGTTCACCGCCACGAAGTCGCCCTCGTAGACCATGCCCGCCTTCGGCGGCTCGGCGAAGGTCTGGTCCACCGAGGCCGGGAACTCGGTCTGCAGCGCGCCCTTGGCGCCGCCGGCGATCAGGGTGTCCTTGCCGAAGAGCTGCCCCAGGGTGGTCAGCGCCCTGCCGACCGAGGGGTCGGTCCACTTGACCTCGTGCCGGGCGAGCCTGTCGTACATCTGCGGGCCGGCCTGGGAGAGGTAGACGTTCTCGAACCAGTCGGTCAGGGTCCAGCCGTCCGCGCCGCCGACCGAGACCGCGGGGGTGCCGGAGTCGGAGACGGTCTGCGCGGCGGTGAGGAACTCCGCCCAGGTCTTCGGCGGCGTCACGCCGGCGTCCTGCAGGACCTTGGTGTTGTACCAGACGGTGGACTTGTTGGCGGCCTTGAAGTAGACGCCGTACTGCTTGCCCTGCCAGGCGCCCAGGTCCTTCCAGCCCTTGGCGTAGTTCTTCGCCAGCGCGGCGTCCACCTCGGCGGAGACCGGCTTGAGCCACCCGGCCTTCGCGAACTGCTGCAGCACCCCGACCTGGGGCAGGAACGCCACGTCCGGCGCGGCGCCGCCCTGCACCTTGCTGCCCAGGAACGCCGAGACGTTGTCGCCGGTGGGCACGTACGTCGCCGTCGCGCCGGTGCGCTTCGCGAAGTCGTCCAGCACCTTCTTGAACGTCGCCTGCTCCGGACCCGTCCAGATCGC
>NZ_JBIAWP010000068.1:0-1126 GCF_042895785.1 Streptomyces sp. NPDC001380
TGTCCTGAGTCAGGAATTCGCTTCAGATATCCGGCGAGGCGTTCGAGGATCTCGTCGGCTGTCCTGGTCCAGACGTAGGGCTTGGGGTCGGTGTTCCAGGTGGCGATCCACTGGCGGATGTCTGCTTCCAGGGCCTGGACGGATTTGTGGACGCCTCGCCGTATCTGCTTGTTCGTCAGTTCGGCGAACCAGCGCTCGACCAGGTTGAGCCAGGACGAGCCGGTGGGGGTGAAGTGCAGATGGAAGCGTGGGTGTGACAGCAGCCAGGTCCTGATGGCGGGGGTCTTGTGGGTGGCGTAGTTGTCCAGGACCAGGTGGACGTCGAGGTCCTCGGGGATCTCCTTGTCGAGCTTGAACAGGAACTTCTTGAACTCCTCGGCGCGGTGCCGGCGGTGCAGGGAGCCGATCACCTTGGCCGTGGCGACCTCCAGGGCGGCGAACAGCGTGGTGGTGCCCGCTCGCACGTAGTCGTGGGTGGCCCGCTCGGGCACCCCGGGCATCATCGGCAGCACGGGCTGGGAGCGGTCCAGTGCCTGGATCTGCGATTTCTCGTCCACGCAGAAGACCAGGGCCCGCTCGGGCGGATCGAGGTAGAGGCCGACCACGTCGTGGACCTTGTCGACGAAGTACGGGTCGGTGGAGAGTTTGAACGTCTCGGAGCGGTGCGGCTGGAGGCCGAACGCCCGCCAGATCCGCGAGACCGTCGACTGCGACAGGCCTGTCTCCTTGGCCATCGACCGCGTCGACCAGTGTGTGGCGCCCTTCGGTGTCCGCTCCAGCGTCCTGGTGATCAGCTCGGCGACCTGCTCGTCGGTGACCGTCCGCGGGCCGCCGGGCCGGGGCATGTCGCCCAGGCCGGCGATCCGGTGCTCGACGAACCTGGCCCGCCACCGGCCAACCGCGTGCGGCGTCGACCCCAGCCGCTCCGCGACGTCCTTGTTCGACGCCCCGCTCGCGCACTCCAGGACGATCCGGCACCGCAGGGCCCACGCCTGCGGCGTGGACCGCCGCCGCACCCACCCCTCCAGGGCGGCCCGCTCCTCGTCCGACAACACCAACTCGGCCTTCGGCCGACCCGTCCGCGCCACAAGCCCAGTCTACATTTATGAACGAAATTCCTGACTCG
>NZ_JBIAWP010000069.1:0-1124 GCF_042895785.1 Streptomyces sp. NPDC001380
CTCGTCCGGCGGTACGTAGCCGAGGGCGGAGTGGAGCCGTTCGCCGTTGTACCAGGCGACCCACGGGAGGACGGCCCGCTCAACCTGGTCGAAGTCCCGCCACGGGCCCTGGTGTTCGATCAGTTCGGCTTTGAACGTGCCGTTGAGGGCTTCGGCCATGGCGTTGTCGTAGCTGTCGGCGACGGAGCCGACGGAGGCGGAGGCACCGACCTCGGCGAGACGCTCCGTGTAGCGGATGGATACATATTGCGACCCGCGGTCGCTGTGATGGACCAGGCCGGCGTCCTTCTTGATCTTCTGCCGCCACAGTGCCATCTCCAGTGCTTCCAGCGGCAGGTCGGTGCGCATGTGGGTGGCGGCCTGCCAGCCCACGATCCGGCGGGAGTACGCGTCCAGGACGAACGCCACGTAGACCCAGCCCGACCAGGTGCGGATGTAGGTCAGGTCGGCCAGCCACAGCTGGTTGGGCCGCGCCGCCTGGAAGCGCCGGCCCACCAGGTCCGGCGGCCGCGGGGCGGCAGGCTCGGGGATGGTGGTGCGGCGGCGCCGGCCGCGGATGACGCCCTCGATGCCGAGCTCGCGCATGAGGCGCTCGACGGTGCACCGGGCAACCTGGTGTCCGGCGCGGGCCAGGGCGCGGGTGACCCGGCGGGCGCCGTAGGTGCGGCCGGAGTCCTCCCATGCGGCTGTGACCAGCGGGATCAGCTCCTCGTCGCGCAGACGCCGGGCGGACTTCGGCCGCTGCTTGCGCGCGAAGTACGTCGACGGTGACAACTGGAGCACCCGGCATACGGGATCGACCCCGAAGCCGTCGCGCAGGTGGTCGATCACCTGCTCGGCCTCGTCCGGGGACGGTCGATCTCCTGGGCAAAAAACACCGAGGCGGCCTTCAGGATCTCGTTCGCACGCCTCAGCTCCGCCACTTCCCTGCGGAGGTCTTTGAGCTCGTCGCGCTCCGCGGTCGTGAGCCGGTCGTCGCGTTCGCCGGCGTCCGCCTCGGCCTGGCGAACCCAGGACCGCAGGGCCTCCTTGTGGATGCCGAGGTCGCGGGCGACATGCGCGACCGGCCGGCCACTCGAGCGGACCTCGCGGACGGCGCGCTCACGGAGCTCATCGGGGTACTT
>NZ_JBIAWP010000070.1:0-1066 GCF_042895785.1 Streptomyces sp. NPDC001380
CCCAAGGGCTACGGCTTCGTCGAGGTCTCCCCGCCCCAGGAGCACATCCAGGGCCCCCAGTGGTGGACCTCCTACCAGCCCGTCAGCTACCGGATCGCCGGCCGCCTCGGCGACGCCACCGCCTTCCAGAGCATGGTGGACACCTGCCACGCCGCCGGCGTCAAGGTCATCGCCGACGCCGTCGTCAACCACATGAGCGCCGGCTCCGGGACCGGCACCGGCGGCACCCAGTACACCAAGTACACCTACCCCGGCTACTACCAGGACCAGGACTTCCACTCCTGCCGCACCAACATCGGCAACTACGCCGACCGCGGCAACGTCCAGAACTGCGAGCTCTCCGGCCTCGCCGACCTCAACACCGGCAGCGACCACGTCCGCTCCACCATCGCCGCCTACCTCAACAGCCTCCTCGCCAAGGGCGTCGACGGCTTCCGCATCGACGCCGCCAAGCACATCGCCGCCACCGACCTCGCCGCCGTCAAGGCCAAGCTCACCAACCCCAACGTCTTCTGGGCCCAGGAGGTCATCTACGGCTCCGGCGAGGCCGTCCAGCCCGGCGAGTACACCGCCACCGGCGACGTCGACGCCTTCCAGGGCGCCTACGACCTCAAGCGCATCTTCACCAGCGAGAAACTCGCCTACCTCAGCAACTGGAACGACTCCTGGGGCGCCGGCTACCTCCCCGGCGCCGGCAGCCGCACCTTCGTCGACAACTGGGACACCGAGCGCAACGGCTCCACCCTCAACTACAAGGCCGGCAACACCTACACCCTGGCCAACGTCTACCTCCTCGCCTGGCCCTACGGCTCGCCCAACGTCCACTCCGGCTACGAGTTCACCGACGTCGACGCCGGACCCCCGGGCGGCGGCACCGTCAACGCCTGCTTCCAGGACGGCTGGAAGTGCCAGCACAAGTGGCGCCAGATCGCCAACATGGTGGCCTTCCGCAACGCCGTCTCCGGCACCGCGGTGACCAACTGGTGGTCCAACGGCAACAACGCCATCGCCTTCGGCCGCGGCAGCAAGGGCTACGTCGCCATCAACCACGAGAGCAGCGCGGTCA
>NZ_JBIAWP010000071.1:0-1042 GCF_042895785.1 Streptomyces sp. NPDC001380
ATGACCGCGATCTCGCTCGGTATGCCGTCCGTGCCGCTCCAGCCGCTCGCCACCCGCCGCCGGTCGCGGCAGATCATGGTGGGGGGTGTGCCGGTGGGCGGGGATGCGCCGGTGTCGGTGCAGTCGATGACGACGACGGTGACGGCCGACGTCAACGCCACGCTGCAGCAGATCGCGCAGCTGACCGCGGCGGGGTGCCAGATCGTGCGGGTGGCGGTGCCCTCGCAGGACGACGCGGACGCGCTGCCGGCGATCGCGCGCAAGTCGCAGATCCCGGTGATCGCGGACATCCACTTCCAGCCGAAGTACGTGTTCGCCGCGATCGACGCGGGGTGTGCGGCGGTGCGGGTGAACCCGGGGAACATCAAGGCGTTCGACGACCGGGTGGGGGAGATCGCGCGGGCGGCGGCGGAGGCGGGCACGCCGATCCGGATCGGGGTGAACGCGGGGTCGCTGGATAGGCGGCTGCTGGAGAAGTACGGGCGGGCGACGCCGGAGGCGCTGGTGGAGTCGGCGTTGTGGGAGTGCTCGCTGTTCGAGGAGCACGGGTTCCGGGACATCAAGATCTCGGTGAAGCACAACGACCCGGTGGTGATGGTCAACGCCTACCGGCAGCTGGCGGCGGCGTGCGACTACCCGCTGCACCTGGGGGTGACCGAGGCGGGTCCGGCGTTCCAGGGGACGATCAAGTCGGCGGTGGCGTTCGGGGCGCTGCTGGCGGAGGGGATCGGGGACACGATCCGGGTGTCGCTGTCGGCGCCGCCGGTGGAGGAGGTCAAGGTGGGGATCGCGATCCTGGAGTCGCTGAACCTGCGGCAGCGGGGGCTGGAGATCGTGTCGTGTCCGTCGTGCGGGCGGGCGCAGGTGGATGTGTACAAGCTGGCGGAGGAGGTCACCGCGGGGCTGGAGGGGATGAACGTGCCGCTGCGGGTGGCGGTGATGGGGTGTGTGGTCAACGGTCCGGGTGAGGCGCGGGAGGCGGACCTGGGGGTGGCGTCGGGCAACGGCAAGGGGCAGATCTTCGTCAAGGGCGAGGTGGTCA